>DASQGO010000001.1:0-15684 GCA_035632555.1 Nitrospiraceae bacterium
GGGCCGAACGTCCCGGGCAAGTACTTCTCCATCGCGCGCTGCTTCCGCTACGACCAGGTGGACGCGACGCACGCGACGGACTTCTTCCAGGTCGAGGGCATCGTCCTGGGCCAGGACATCAATTTCAGGACCCTGCTGGGACTGCTCGAATTATTCGCGCGCGAAGTCGCACAGGCGAAAGAGATCAAGTTCCTGCCGGCCTACTTTCCGTTCACCGAACCGTCCGTGGAACTTCACGTCCAACATCCGCGTCTGGGTTGGATGGAGCTGGGCGGGGCCGGCCTGTTCCGCCCCGAGGTGACCCTGCCGCTCGGTGTGAATGTCCCGGTGATCGCCTGGGGGCTGGGATTGGACCGCATGGCGATGGTCGCCCTGGGCATTCACGATATTCGCGATCTGTTCTCCGGCGATTTAGACATGATCCGCACGACGCGCGGAAAGTTCTAGCGATGCCTACGATCTCCGTCAATCTGAAGGATTTGTCCCAGCTCCTCGGCCAGGGGCCGGTCACGGCCGATCGTGTCGAAGCCTGGCTCCCACTGGTGAAAGGCGAGCTGAAAGATCACGACGATGCCACCGGCGAGCTGCGGATCGAGTTACAGGATAGCAACCGCCCGGACCTCTGGTCCTGCGAGGGCATTGCGCGACAGATTCGGATCGCGCATGCCGGCAAGGCCACGGCTTATCCCTTCTTCAAGCCGAAACGCCCGACGAAGCGCCTGCTGGTTTCGTCAGGGCTGGAGCCCATCCGTCCCTACGTCGCCGCCTGCACCGCCGTCGGCTACCGTGTCACCGGCGAAGGCCTCACCCAGTTGATTCAAATGCAGGAAAAACTGGCCGACATCTTCGGACGTAAACGACGCACCGTGTCGATCGGACTCTACCGGCTTTCCGGCATCGTCTTTCCGGTGACCTATACGCTCGTGAAGCCAGATGAGGCCCGGTTCACGCCGCTGGGGTTCGATGAGCCGATGTCGGTGGGCGAGATCCTCTCGGTCCATCCGAAAGGCGTGGAATATGGTCCGATTGTGGCCGGCCACGACCGCGTGCCGCTGTTGCGGGATGCGGAAGGACAAGTGTTGTCGCTGCCGCCGGTGATCAACAGCCGGGAGATCGGCGAAGTCCGGATCGGCGACGCCGAGCTGTTTGTGGAGGTGACGGGAACCGATCTGTTCATGGTCATCCTCACGCTCAACATCCTGGCAGCCAACCTCGCGGATCGCGGAGCTGCCATCGAACCGGTTGAAGTCGTCTATCCCTCGGCCACGGCGCTGGGGAAAATCGTGCGTACGCCGCTGGACTTTGCGCAGGCCCGGCCCATTGCCGTGAAAACCATTGAGGCCGCGCTGGGTCAATCGTTCGGCGCGACGCTCATTGCCCGCGCCTTGACGGCTTACGGCTACCGCGTCAAGCCGTCCCGCGAGACAGTCATCGTCAAGCTGCCGCCGTACCGGAATGATCTGATGCATGCCGTGGACGTGGTCGAGGATGTGGCGATCAGCCGCGGGTACGGCCAGTTCACGCCGATCATGCCGTTGCAATTTACGGTGGGCAGCCTGTCGAGGGTGGAGCAGGTGTCTGACCGGATCAGAGATTTGATGATCGGGCTGGGCTTTCAGGAAATCATCTCCAATATCCTGGCATCCCGGCAGGATCTCTGCGATCGCATGCGGCTGGGCGATAGCGCATGGAGCCGGCTCGTCGAAGTCGACAACGCCATGTCGCAGAGCTTCTCCTGTCTGCGGCAGTGGATTTCGCCGTCGTTGCTACGCGTCGAATCGGCGTCCACACGCGTGTTTTATCCACACCGGATTTTTGAAGTCGGCGAGATCGCCGTGCCTGATCCCTCGGATGCGCAGGGAGCGCGCACGGTGACGGCCCTAGGCGGACTCATCGCCCACGCGGGCGCGAATTTTTCCGAGATCCATTCCTGCCTGGACCTGCTGCTGTTCTATCTGGACTATCCGTACACGCTGGAGCCGGTGTCACACCCGTCGTTCCTGGAGGGACGGGCCGGGCGGATTCTTTCACACGGTCGATCGGTCGGACTGATCGGGGAGCTGCACCCGGAAGTGCTGGAGCACTGGCAGATCGGGATGCCCTGCGCGATCTTTGAACTGGAAGTGGATCCGCTCGCGGAAAAGCAGATGAGTTGAGAGTTGCGGGTGTTGAGTGCTAACTCACCACGCGCAACTCAAAACCATGAACTAGGCCGTTGCAGCCTGTTTCGCCATCACGGCCAGTTTGTCAAACCCCGCCGGATCGTGAATCGCCATCTCGGAGAGCACCTTGCGATCCAGCATGACATGGGCTTTTTTAAGCGCATTGATGAACCGGCTGTAGGTCAAGCCGTGTGCCCGTACAGCTGCATTGATCCGCGCCACCCAGAGGCTGCGGAAATCCCGCTTGCGCAGCCGCCGGCCGGTATAGGCATAGGCCTGGCCCTTGTCCACCGATTCCGTCGCGCTCCGGAAGAGACGACCCTTTGCTCCGTACTGGCCTTTCGCCAGTTTAATCCGTTTCTTCCGCCGACGTCTGGTTTTATAACCGCCTTTTACGCGTGGCATGACAACTCCTTTTCGTCGCTAAAATTCTTCCGTGGATGGTTACGAGCCGTACGGCATGAGGCGATCGACCGGCATGATCATCGACCGATCAACAAGCACGTTGCCGGACAGCCGCCGCTTCCGGTTGCTGGCCTTGCTGGTCAACAGGTGCCGGCGCCCGGCCTTCTTCCGCACGATCTTCCCGGTGCCTGTGCGCTGAAACCTCTTCTTCACTCCGCTGTGTGTCTTTAATTTTGGCATCGCCGTCGTCCTTTCTTGCCCGGTTCAATTATTTGGGAGCCACGACCATGATCAAGCTCCGACCCTCCATGCGGGGCGCATACTCGATAGTTCCCACCGGCATCAGCTCCGCAATCACGTTGCTCATCACCGTCCGTCCCATTTCCTGATTCGCCATCTCGCGTCCCCGGAAGGTCAGCGTGACCTTCGTCTTGTTGCCGTCCGCCAGAAAGCCCTTGATCTGACGGATCTTGATCTCCAAATCATGCTTGTCCGTCCTCGGCCGCAATTTGATTTCCTTGACCTGTGTGGATTTCTGGTGGCGGCGGCTCTGGTGCTCTTTCTTCTGCAACTCAAATTTATATTTACCGTAATCCATGATCCGGCAGACCGGCGGTTGCGAGGTCGGCGCCACTTCCACCAGATCGTAACCAGATTCCTGAGCCTTTCGGAACGCATCCGGCGTCGGCATGACGCCCAACTGCTCGCCCTCCGGCCCGATCACGCGAACCTGCGGAATCCGGATTTCCCGATTCACTCTCAATTTAACGATACGACACCCCTTGGTAACAGGTTTAAAATGTCGACGCCGCCTGCGCGGTGTCCTTCCTCAACAACTCCGCTACTGCCGGCACCGGCATACTACCCAAATCCGCCTTGCTTCGTCCACGCACCGATACGGTGCCGCCTTGCATTTCTCGGTCCCCGACGACCAGCATGAAGGGAATCTTGGCCTTCTCAGCTTCCCGGATTTTGAACCCAATTTTTTCGTTCCGCAAGTCGGCATCGGCCCGGAAGCCGGCGGCGCGCAATTGCAACGCCACAGTCTCGGCATAGGCCTGCTGCTTGTCGGTGATGGACAGGACGATCGCCTGCACCGGCGCCAGCCACGTGGGGAACGCCCCTGCATAATGTTCGACGAGAATCCCGAAAAACCGTTCGATCGAGCCCATCAATGCCCGGTGGATCATGATCGGCTGGTGCGATTTGCCGTCTTCGCCGGTGTAGGCCAGCTCGAACCGCTCCGGATTGTTGAAGTCCACCTGCACGGTCGAACACTGCCACGACCGGCCCAGTACGTCCTTGATCTTGATGTCTATTTTGGGTCCGTAGAAGACACCCTCTCCCGGATCAATCTCATACGGGACGTGCCGGCTCTTCAGCGCCGCTTCCAGCGCATGCGTGGCCTGTGCCCAGTTCTCGGCCGAACCGACGGCTTTCTCCGGTTTGGTCGAGACATAGACTTCGAACTCCGAAAAGCCGAACGTCCTGAGGATGAAAAACGTAAAGTCCAGGACACGGCTCACCTCGGACTCGATCTGATCCGGCCGGCAAAACAGATGGGCGTCGTCCTGCGTGAACCCGCGCACGCGCAGGAGGCCATGCAGCACGCCCGTGCGCTCGTAGCGGTACACGGTGCCGAGTTCGCCGTACCGGATGGGCAGGTCGCGATAGCTGCGCAGGTGGGACTTGTAGATCATGATGTGGAAGGGACAGTTCATCGGCTTGAGCTGGTACTCGCTGTTTTCCACTTTCATGGTCGCGAACATGTTGTCGCGGTAGTAGTCCACGTGGCCGCTGGTCTTCCATAGATCGAGCCGCGCCACGTGAGGTGAGTAGACCAGTTCGTAGCCGGCTTTCAGGTGCTGCTCGCGCCAGAAGTTCTCAATCAGCAGCCGCACCAGCGCGCCCTTGGGATGCCAGAGCACCAACCCTGGCCCGATTTCATCCTGGATCGTAATCAGGTCCAGTTCCTTGCCCAGCTTGCGATGATCGCGGCGCTTGATCTCCTCCAGTTTGTCCAGATGCGCCTTCAGCGCATCTGCGGTCGGAAACGACGTGCCGTAAATGCGCTGCAACATCGGATTGCGTTCGTCGCCGCGCCAATAGGCCCCCGCGCTCGACAGCAGCTTGAAGGCTCCGACGTACCCCGTGCTCGGGAGATGGGGCCCTTCGCAAATGTCGATAAAGTCGCCCTGTCGGTAGAGCGAGATCACCGGGTCCTGAATCATGGTCTCAATGATTTCCGCCTTGTAGGTCTCGCCCCGCTCCTTGCTAAGCCGGACCGCTTCGGCGCGCGGTATTTCCATACGTGCGATCGGTAGGTTGCGTTTGATGATCTCGAGCGCACGGGCCTCGATCTTCTCCAAATCGTCCGGCGTAAACGGACGATCGAACGCGAAGTCATAATAGAACCCTTCTTCGATCGCCGGACCGATCGTCATCTGGGCCGACGGGAATAGCTCTTTCACGGCCTGGGCCATGATGTGGGTGCTGGTGTGACGGTAGACATCCTTGCCGTCAGGTGAATCGAACGTGACCGGCTCCAGCGAGGCGTCGGCCGTCAGCACGGTAGACAGATCCCTTGCCACCCCGTTGACCTTGACGGCCAAGACGTCTTTCTTCAACGACTTGCCGCCCAGCGCGTCGGCCGCCGTGCTGCCGTCCGGTACGGGTTTGCGGGTCCCGTCCGGAAGAGTCACTTGAATGTTGCGTGCGCCCATTTTCCTTCCCAAAAAAGAAAAGGCATCGGCGATCGATGCCTTGCGGGATGGTAGGCGCGGACGGTCTTGAACCGTCGACCTCTACCGTGTCAAGGTAGCGCTCTCCCCCTGAGCTACGCGCCTATCGTCCGCGGTCATGCTAATCCAGCCCTGTCGAGGTTGTCAAGAAGCGCACTGCGCTAAGATCGCGTAAAAATGAAGAGTTTTTCAATGCGGTGGGCGCACGCACGAAGTCATCAGGGTACGCCGGCTGCGGCAATCCTCTGCCGCTTGACCGGAATCTTGAACTCCGTGATTTTTTTTCGCAAGGTGTTGCGGTTCATGCCCAGTAGATGGGCGGCTTGGATCTGGTTGCCGTTGGTTTCCCTCAGCGCATGGGCGATCAGCGGACGCTCGACCGCCGAAATCAGCATCGGATGGAGATTGCGCGCGGATCCGTTGCGCATCCCCTTGACGAACTCCCCCAGCTTGGACTCGATGATCTCCTCCAGCACGACATCCTGGCGCGAACGCGCCAGCAGACGACCGGTCCCGTTCGTCATCGTCTGGAGAATGTCCGCCGAACGAGTCAGTACGCTGCGCGACCCCATCACGATCATGGCGCGCGACGGCTCAACCAGCCGCGACACCTCCGCCAACTCATGCGGGACTCCGCGCCGGGCCTCGATTAACACGGCGTCAAATCCCTGTTTCAGCGCGGAGCGCGGGATGGCGGCCACATCTCTGGCCATGGTAAGGGTGAGGTCCTTGAGCGTACGTTGAATCTTTTCGTGGAGGTCGTGGTCGCTGCTCAGCAGAAGCACACTGAAGGCGAATGACCGCATGACGCGTGTGTGTCCTCAAAAAGAAGGTGCGGAGTATCTACCAAGGTTCCCGGGTTGTCAATCGTGGATCGAATGAAAGTAAGAGGACTGCAACCCGGGTGCCACGCTGCGTCTACTACCTAACAGGGCCTTGCTTGCACGCAACACAATTTTTGGGGTGTCCCAGAAGAAGAAAAATTTTTTCTTGAAGGTGTTTGGCTCCATTGCCCTGCACCGTCCTCTGAAAAATATTCCGGTCCCGTGTCTTGAACCAACCTGTGGCCGGCGTGCTGCTGATCCACGACACCTCGATCCACGCTTTCAGCAAAAATCTTGAAGACTTGAAATGCATCAATGTCACGAACCCCTGAGGGACGCCGTTGGCCGCCCACTATTACCTGTCAAGCCAGAATGCAAAGGTCTTGACAGAGGGCTCTGAAGTTTGTATAACAAATCACAATAATTCATTTCCTATCGGAATAGTAGAGTATCAATGAAAGTCTCTCAGAAGGCTACGTACGGCATCATGGCTGCTCTGGACTTGGCTCTCCAAAATGGAGCGGCCCCCGTCCAGGCCAAAGCGATTGCAAGACGGCAGGCGATTCCACCTCGATTTCTCGAGCAGGTCCTGCACGGAATGAAGAAGGCAGGGATCGTGGATAGTTTGCGAGGGGCGTTGGGAGGGTATACGTTGAACAAAAAGCCGGCAGATATCTCGCTGGCTGAGATCGTCGAGGCCCTGGACGGTCCCCTTTCATCGGCTGCCAGAGGCTCTGCTGCACGGCGGCTGCGCAGCCAGTTCAAGCCCGATGCGTTACTGGCAAACGTCTGGAAGCGGCTGCACCAGGCTGAGCTCAGCGTGCTCGGAACCGTGACATTGAAAGAGCTGGCCGAGCGCCAGCATCAACTCGAACAAGAACGCACGCTCATGTACCACATCTGAGAGGACACCCATGACGCCCCCCCACATCGCGCCTCCCATTGAAGTCAAGACCTCGCCGATTCCTCCGCATATCCTCGAGGAAATCGAGGTGTTCGAAGAAGAGGCGCGGAAAATGCTGGCCGGCGACGTGTCGGTCGATATCTTCAAACCGTTCCGTCTGCAACACGGCATTTACGGCCAGCGCCAGCCCGGCGTGAACATGGTCCGGGTCAAGATTCCCTTCGGCGGACTTACTGCCAACCAGTTGCGCCGCATCGGTGAAATGGCTGACATCTATGCCACCGGCGTCGGGCATGTTACCACGCGCCAGGATATCCAACTGCATTTCGCTCCTTTGAAAGACGTCGGCACCATTATGCGCGGATTGGCAGAAGTGGGCCTGACCACCCGCGAGGCCTGCGCCAACACGGTCCGAAACGTCACCGCGTGCCACCTGGCCGGCATCTGCCAAGGCGAAGTCTTCGACGTGACGCCCTACGCCAAGACGGTCGCGCTGCACCTGCTGCGAAATACGCTGAACCAGAGCCTGCCGAGGAAGTTCAAGATCGCCTTCTCCGGCTGCCGCCACGACTGCGCGCTGACGCCGATCCACGACATCGGCCTGCTGGCCGCCAAGCGCGACGACGGGACGATCGGATTTCGCATGGTCGTGGGCGGCGGACTCGGTTCGGCTCCGCGCATCGCGCAGGTGCTGCACGAGTTCGTGCCGATGAACGAATTGCTCCCGACGATCGAGGCCGTGATCAAAGTGTTCGACACGCTGGGCAACCGCAAGAATCGCCACAAGGCGAGGATGAAGTTCGTCATCGAGAAGCTGGGCTTCGACGAATTCAAGCGGCGGTGGGAAGAGGCCTATGCGGGGATGGGCTATGCGCGCCCCGATCATGCGCCGATCAAGCTCTTGGCGCATCAGGACGACGCGACTCCGCTCATCATGCCGACATCGGCGAAGTCGAACGGCGGTAACGGCTCGGGGAACGGGCAGGGCTCCATCGGACACGAGACGCCGTTTCAGATGTGGAAACGGACCAATGTCATCACCCAAAAGCAGGTCGGCTACGTGGCAGTCGTGATCAAGCTTCCGATGGGTGATCTGACGTCGCAGCAAATGTTCGCGGTCGCCGATCTGGCCGAGCGCTATTCCAACGGGAACCTCAGGACCACGATCAATCAAAATTTGATCATCCGCTGGGTGCCGGAGAACAAGCTGGCCGGCTTCTACGACAACCTGGTGCCGATCGCGCTGGCCGATCCCGGCGCCGAGCTGGTGGAAGACATCATTGCCTGCCCCGGCACCGACACTTGCGGATTGGGCATCACGTCGTCCAAAGGCGTGGCGCGGGCGATGGCGGAAGTGTTCCCGCCTGGCCGCGTGCCGGAAGACCTGAAGGACGTGAGCGTCAAAATCAGCGGCTGCCATAATTCGTGTGCGCAGCACCACATCGCCACGATCGGGTTGCACGGCGTAGGCAAGCGCATGGGCGAACGCGTGGCTCCGTACTACGAGCTGCATCTCGGCGGGCGCGTGAACGGCACGGCGAAGATCGGCCAGATGACGGTCAAGCTGCCGGCGCGGAGAGTGCCGGAGGCCATTTCGCATCTGGTTTCCGTCTACCGCCGCGATCGCAAGACCGGCGAAGGCCTGCCGGCCTTCATTGACCGCGTCGGCAAGGCCGCGCTGAAAGAAGAGTTGATCCCCTACACGATCGCGCCGACCTTCGAGGAGGATCCGGCCTTCTTTTATGACTGGGAAGGCGATGAGCCCTTCATCACGGAAGACCTCGGCCCGGGCGAATGCGCCGGCGGCGCACTGGAGATGATGGGCGATCGGATCCTTGAAGCGGAGCAGGAGCTTTATCAGGGGAAGCTCTTGCTCGACAAGCATCAATATTCCGTGTCCGTGAACAAGGCCTACCGCGCGGTGCTGGCGGCGGCCAAGGCGTTGCTGGTCACCGAGGGAATGGATCCGTCCACGGATGCGGAGACGTTCAGCGAGTTCGAGCAACGCATCGCCGTCAAGGGTGTGGTGCCTGCCTTGTACCGCAGCCTGTCCGTGCAGTTCAGCCATCTCGGCCCCAAGGACACGACGCAGGAGTTCGCCCAGGCTAAGATGGATTTCGCGCGCGGGTTCGTCCAAATCTGCAAAACGGCCATCGATCAGGTCGGCAAGGACCTCAAGTTGAGGTCGGCCGAGCCGGCTGCCGAGTCCGCGAAACCCGCTCCTGCGCCGGCGGCGAAACCGGCGACGCAGTCCACCACCGGCGCACCGGTGTACGACCTGCGCGGCGTGGCCTGTCCGCTGAATTACGTGAAGACGAAGCTGAAACTCGAAATGATGGACGCAGGCGACCAGTTGGAAGTGTGGCTGGACGCCGGCGAGCCGATCAAGAACGTGCCGATGAGCCTTCGGAACGACGGCCACAAAATTTTGCTCGAAGAACCGCTGGCGGCGGAGAAGGCTCACTTTAAAGTGCTGGTGGAAAAAGTCGAGGGTTGAAGATTGTGACGACTCCGGTGAAACAGAATGCGCGGCCGACGGACGAGGCGCTCAAGGCGCTGAGTGCGTCGTTCGAGTCGAAGCAGCCGCAGGACGTGCTGGCCTACGCGCTGGAACGATACGTTCCCAATATTGTTCTGGCCTGCAGCTTCGGCGCCGAGGACGTCGTGCTCGTGGACATGATCCACAAGATCCATCCGCGCACGAAACTCTTCTACCTGGACACGGATTTTCTCTTCAAGGAAACGCACGAAGTGAAAGACCGCTTGATTGCAAAGTACGGGCTGCGACCGGAGGAGGTCCTCCAGGTAAAATCGCTCCTGACGCCCGAACAGCAGGCGGTACAGCACGGCGAGGCCCTCTGGTCGCGCAACCCGGATCAATGCTGCCAGTTGCGGAAGATCGAACCGCTCACGCGCGCGCTCAGCGGCTACGCGGCCTGGATCACCGGCATCCGGCGGGACCAAGCCCCGACGCGCGCGAACGCCGGGCTGGTGGAATGGGATCACAAATTCCAGCTGGTGAAGTTCAATCCGTTGGCAACATGGAAATCGGAAGACGTGTGGGCCTACATTACGGTGCATGAAGTTCCGTACAACGAACTCCACGACCGCCATTATCCCAGCATCGGCTGCACCCACTGCACCGCGCCGGTGATGCCGGGCGAGGATCCCCGCTCGGGCCGTTGGAAGAATTTCGCAAAAACGGAGTGCGGACTCCATAAATAGTTGCTGAACGCCGAGGGACGACGCTTCTTTATGGTCATGCAGGATTTTATTGCGAAAATTGGCGCGGGCCAGAAGGCCTCGAAAGACCTCACGTGGGAAGAGGCCAAGCAGGCGATGCGCCTACTGATCGAGGGACAGGCCACGCCCGCCCAGGTGGGCGCGTTCCTGCTGGCGATGCGCTTTAAAATGGAGTCGGTCGCGGAACTGGCCGCGTTCACATCAGCGGCGCGCACCTATGCCCCGCCGCTGCCGGTTTCGCCCGGACTGGCGCTGGTGGATCTGCCGGTTTATGCAGGCAAGCAGGACACGTTCCATGCGTCGATTGGAGCGGCAATTGTCGCTGCTGCCGGCGG
Source organism: Nitrospiraceae bacterium (assembly GCA_035632555.1). Taxonomy (GTDB): domain Bacteria; phylum Nitrospirota; class Nitrospiria; order Nitrospirales; family Nitrospiraceae; genus 2-02-FULL-62-14. Next base: position 10,615 of record DASQGO010000001.1, read on the forward strand.
AGCAGCCACTCTTATGCACGGTCATGACATCATTCCGAACCGGCCCGGCCCGGCCACAGTTCTTGCAAAACTTGGCATCGCGATTGAATTGTCCCCGAAACAAGCGGCTGAGGAGCTGGCGACAAAAGGGTTCGCATATCTCGATGTGGCGCTTTACCATCCGCCGGTCGCCAAGTTTCTTGACCTGCGCCTAGAGCTCGGCGTCCGCAATCTCTTTCATCCGGTGGCCCGGATGCTCAATCCGGCCCGCGCCAAGGCGCAGATCATCGGCCTGACGCATCCGCCGTATTTCGAGAAGACAGCGGAAGCCCTCGCGATGCTTGGCTGCCAGCAGGCGTTGATTCTCCGCGGCGTGGAGGGCAGCCCCGAAATCTCGCTTGCCGCGGCAACCAAGGCGCTGGAACTGCGCGGCGATCGGATCACACCGATGACGTTGCATCCCAAGGACGCGGGACTGCCACCTGGAACCCACCAGCCGATGGCGGGGTTTCCTCCCGGACAGGCTGAAAAAGAAGCCGATCTGCTAAAAAAGATCCTGGCGAACCAGGTGCGCGGCGGCCAGCGCGATTGGGTGCTTCTGAACGCCGCCTTGCTGCTCTACGCCGCAGACAAAGCGACATCCTTTGCAGCCGGTGCGAAGCTGGCCCAGCAGGTGCTTGACTCGGGCGCCGCTGGGAAGAAACTCTCCGAATTGGCCACGGAGGTGCCGGTCGCATGAAGCATCTCCGGCAACTGGAAGACCAGAGCGTGTACATTCTCCGCGAAGCCTATAAAAACTTCGACAACCTCGCCATGCTCTGGTCGATGGGCAAGGACTCGACGGTGCTGCTCTGGCTCGCGCGCAAGGCCTTTTTCGGCCACGTGCCGTTTCCGCTTCTGCACGTGGATACCAGCTACAAGATTCCGGCGATGATTGAGTATCGCGACCGGCTGGCTGCCGAATGGCGGCTAAATCTCGTCGTCGGCCAGAACAAGGAGGCGCTGGCCGCCGGCATGAACCACGAGAAGGGCCGGGTCGCCTGCTGCACGGCCCTCAAGACCATGGGGCTGAAGAATCTCGTCGCCGAAAAGGGCTATACGGGCATTATTCTCGGCGTCCGCGCCGACGAGGAAGGCACGCGCGCCAAGGAACGGTATTTCTCGCCGCGCGACAAGCACGGAGACTGGGATTTCCGCGACCAGCCGCCGGAGCTCTGGGACCAGTTCAAGACCGCATTCCCGCCCGGGACGCACATCCGTATCCATCCTTTGCTGGACTGGACGGAAATCAACATCTGGGAATACATCAAGCTCGAGAACATTCCTTTCATCGATCTCTATCTCGACAAGGGCACCGGCATGCGCTACCGCAGCTTGGGCTGCGCGCCCTGCACGTTCCCGATCAAATCCACGGCGAAGACTGTGGACGAGATCATCGAAGAGCTTCGCCACACGAACATTGCCGAGCGGTCCGGCCGCGCGCAGGACGAGGGACGCGGGATGGAGCTGCTCCGAAAAGACGGATATATGTAAGCGATGACGACGAAGACACAAGCCGAGACTGTGACGAAGCCGAACGAGACGATGCAGATCGTCATCGTGGGCCACGTGGACCATGGCAAGTCCACCCTGTTGGGGCGCCTCTATGCCGACACGGGCTCGCTGCCGGAAGGCAAGATCGAGAAAGTCCAGGCCATCTGCCGCCAGCAGGGCAAGGAATTCGAATACGCGTTCCTGTTCGATGCCTTCCTGGAGGAACAGGAGCAGGGCATCACCATCGATACGGCCCGCACGTTCTTCATCTGGAACAGCCGGCAGTACATTATTATCGATGCGCCGGGGCACAAGGAATTCCTCAAGAACATGGTATCCGGTGCCGCGCGAGCGGAAGCGGCGCTCTTATTGATCGACGCGCTCGAAGGCGTGAAAGAACAATCCAAAAAGCACGGCTATCTTCTGTCCATGCTGGGCGTAAGGCAGGTGGCGGTCGTCGTCAATAAAATGGACCTTGCCGGTTACCGGCAGGACGTGTTTGCGGGAATCGAGAAGGAGTATCGTGAGTTCCTGAGCCAGTTCAAGGTGGTCCCCGCGCAGGTCATCCCGGTGAGCGCCAAGTTCGGCGAGAACATCGCGACGCGCAGCACGCACATGCCCTGGTACAAGGGTCCGACCGTGCTGGACGCGCTCGGGCTGTTCAGGAAAGAAACGGCCCGCGCCGAGCAAGCGTTGCGGTTTCCGATACAGGACGTCTACAAATTCGACGCGCGGCGGATCATCGCCGGACGCATCACGGCGGGCCGCGTGAAGGTCGGCGACCGCCTAGTCTTCTCCCCGTCGAACAAGTCCGCCGTCGTGCAAACGATCGAGGCCTTCAATATCGAGCCGTCGCCGATCGAGGCGCACGCAGGCCAATCGGTCGGCGTGACGCTGGACGAGCAAATTTTCATCGAGCGCGGAGAAATCGCGTCGCGCCAGGACGACATTCCGCTCGTCTCCTCCTCATTGCGGGCCAATCTGTTCTGGCTCGGCCAGAAACCGCTGGCGCGGAGTAAAAAATATCTGCTGCGCCTGGCCACGAAAGAAGTCGATTGCGAAGTAGTCGCCATTCACCGGATCGTGGACACGGCGGACCTCGGCCATCAGGAAGGCGGCCAGACGGTGGGGAAAAACCAGGTTGCCGAGGTCACGTTCCGGACCAAGGCGCCGATCGCGTTCGATCTTTCGTCCACTTCCGAGATCACCGGCCGGTTCGTCGTCGTCGACGAGTACGACATCGCCGGCGGCGGCATCATCACCGAATTGGTCCGGGACGAGCAGGAATTCCTGCGCGACGAGGCCCGCAAGCGGGACTTCGCCTGGGTCAAGGGCGAAGTCGGCGCCGAAGCCCGGGCCCAGCATTACGGGCATCGCGCCGCCATCGTGCTGCTCACCGGCGGCGAGCACACGGGCAAATCCTTCCTGGCTAGGAAATTAGAGTCGCTCCTGGTGGCCGAAGGACGCCATGCCTATCTGCTGGACGGTGAAAACCTCCGGCGCGGGCTCGATGCCGATCTGGGCGAAGCCGACGCCAAGGAAATCGCCCGCCGCTACGGCGAGGTCGCCCGCCTGTTAATTGATACGGGTCTGATCGTCATCTCGACGACCAATCCGTTTGGGCAGTCCTACCGGCAGGCGTTGCCCTCCATCCGCACGCTGGTCAATCCGGCGCCGGTCATTGCCGTCCACATGAGCAAATCACAGGAAGAGCCGCCGCCGAATACCGATCTGATGTTCGCCGGGCCCAAGAACTTCGACGAAGCGGCAAAACAGATCATTGAGGAACTGAAACGGAAGGGTGTCCTGGCGCAGGCGGTCGGCGTACGGCCGACGTTCCAGTATTCAATTTGAGTGGTTTGACTGCTCTGAAAACCCTGTGCTACGGTGCTGTCTATCAAAGAGGCACATGAAATGAGCGAGCAAGACCTCAAAGCCATCCTCGGGAAACTGCAGTACCGCGACGACGCAAAGGTCGTTCAGCAGATCACCGAGCAGATGAAGCAAGTGCAAGCCCGCATGGCCGGGGTCAAGCACAAGCTCGCGGTGATGAGCGGCAAGGGCGGCGTCGGCAAGAGCATGACGACCGTGAACCTCGCGCTCGCATTGGCCCGCCTTGGCAACAAGGTCGGCGTGCTGGATGTGGACCTCAACGGCCCCTGCGTGCCGCGCATGCTGGGGATGCACGGACAATCGCTGACCATCACGCCCGAGGGCGCCGCTCCACCGGTCGGCCCGCTGGGCATGAAAGTCGCCTCGATGGATTTCTTTCTCGACGCCGCCTCGCCGGTTCGCTGGAAGGGGCCGATGGATCTCAGCCCGGTCTGGCTCGGACTCATGGAGATGAACGTCATCCGCGAATTTCTCGCCGACGTCATGTGGGGGAAGCTCGATTACCTGCTGGCCGACCTGCCGCCCGGCGCCGCCGCCGACAAGCCGCCGGTCATCGCCGGCTTCATTCCGGACCTGGCCGGCGCCATCGTCGTGACCACCCCGTCGGAAGTGGCCTCGGACGTCGTGCAGAAGTCGGTCACCTATGCGCGCGATATGGGCATCAAGGTCCTCGGCATGATCGAAAATATGAGCGAGTACCGGTGCCCCGCCTGCGGCGTCGAATCGGAATTGTTCGAAGGCAATACCCAGGCGCTGTGCGATGCGCTGAACGTGCCATTGCTCGGCCGCATTCCCTTCGACCGCACCCTGGCCAAGACCTTCGACAAGGGAGTCCCGCTGCTCGACGCGACTTATCCGACCATCAAAAAGTACCAAGAGATTGCGGAGCGGGTGACCTCGCTCGTCGACTATAAAAAAGTCTTGGCTCAGAAGCTGTAGCGGTATATAAAGGAGCCGTTATGAAATTCGTCTGTCTTAATTGCGAAACCTACATGACCTTCCAGAAGGTGGAAAAGCCTGCGGAGGGATCGCTCGGCGTGTTTTTCAGCTGTCCCACCTGCAGCGCCAAGTTTTCGATGGTGACCAATCCTGGCGAAACACAGATGGTCAGCTCGCTGGGCGTGCAGCTCGGCGGACGCACGGCAGTCGCGCAGCCCTTCGAAATGACGCGCGGCACGCTGAAAGACGAAGCCCTGGCCGGCTCCGGACAGATGGCCGCCTATCTGAATGAGAAAATCCAAGCTGGTCAGCCCGCTGCCACCCACGCGTCAACGGACGCAAGGACAAGCGCACCGGCCGGTGGGAAAACGGAAGAAAAGTCCGGCGGGGGATGTCCTTTCTCGGCCATGGTCGCACAGATGGGCCTGACGGCCTCCGACATGAAAGCCGGCGCGGCGTCCAGCTTCACCTGGTCGCCGGATGCGAAAGAAAAACTGGAGAAACTTCCCGTTTTCGTGCAGCCGATGGTCCGCAGCAGCGTCGAGGCCTATGCGCGCAAGCACAACTACACGACCATCACCTTGCAGGTCATGGACGATTCGAAGAACGACTCGAACGGCATCACCTGGGCGCCGGATGCGGAACGGAGGCTCGAGAACATTCCGGATTTCATCCGGCCCATGGCGCGGCGCGAAGTCGAGCGGATCGCCAAGGAGCGCGGTCTGG
>DASQGO010000002.1:0-13569 GCA_035632555.1 Nitrospiraceae bacterium
TCGTTCATCACCTGCGCATCATGCGCCGCATAGTCCGCCTTCGGCAGTTTCTGCCGGTACTGTTCGACCCCCACCACCACGGCGTAGGCGTTCTTCCGCGGCGGCGTCTTCGTCTCCGGCACCCGGTCCACGTCGCTGGCGATGGTCGGCGCCTTCTGGACGACCACCGCAGGCGGCTGCCCCGGACGCGCGCCCGACGCAAACGCAACAATGCGCTGATCCGATCCGATCTCGCCGGTCACCCGCCGGATGATCGCGGGGAGCTTGGCCTCGAAGACCTCCACGGCATGCTCCCCCTGGGATTGCGCCGCCATCGGCATGAAGATCGGCGCGCCGGCAAACAGGGTAAAGCCGGTCAGAAACGCCCCCGCCACGGCCCCTCCGGACAACCCGATGCCCACGCGCTCGGAATGCTGGTAACTGGCCACTGTCAGCCTTGCCTGAGGATCCTGCAGCTTCAACTCAATTCGACAGGTAAAATTGTGCGGCGCATCCTCGGTGGCTTCGAAGCTCGCATAGGCCAGCAATCCGGCATCGCCGGCCTGCCTGGCATTTTTGACCACGACGACTTCCTTGAACACGGTCGCCAGCTCGGCTGCCATGGCATTGGTAAACCCTGGGTTCATCTTGACGTCGTACTTGATGATATCCTTGCCGGACCTGATGAGCTTTGTCTGTTCGTTCTCATCCACGATCAGGCCGACTTTCAGAGGGATCTCGCCGCCGGTCTGCCCCGCGGGCCGGTAGAACTGATCGCGCAACGCGCCTTCGAACGTGCAGGCCGATCCCGTTGCCAGGAGAAGGCCCAACACCGCCAGCACTCGTAATTTTGCCATGTCCTTACCTCGCATGGGCCGCACGATAGCACGGCCCTCCCGGCGCATCAATTATTTATTGGCCGGAGGGTTCTCCAGTTTCTTCCTGAGTTCGATGATCTCCCTCTCCATGGCTTCGAAGCGGTCCAGGATGGGATCCGGCATGTTTGTGTGATCCATCGTCGCTTCAGGCAGCCGTTCGCCCTCCGCCTTGATGATCCGGGCTGGCACGCCGATGACGGTGGAATTGGGGGGCACGGATTTCAACACCACCGAGTTGGCGCCGATTTTGACATTGTCACCGACCCGAATCCCGCCGAGAATTTTCGCGCCGGCGCCGATCACGACGTGGTTGCCGATCGTCGGATGGCGCTTGCCGTGCTCCTTGCCGGTCCCGCCCAGCGTCACGCCCTGGAACAGAGTTACGGAGTCGCCGATTTCGGCCGTTTCGCCGATCACGACCCCCATGCCGTGATCAATAAAAAACCCTTTCCCGATCGTGGCCGCCGGATGAATCTCGATGCCCGTCAGCCAGCGGGCGAACTGGGAGATCATGCGCGGGAGCAGCGGAATGCCCCACAGGCGCAGCCGGTGCGCCACGCGATAGGCCAGCAGTGCGTGGAACCCGGCGTAGGTCAGGACGACCTCCAGCGTGCTGGCCGCCGCAGGATCGCGGTCAAAGACAGCCCGCAAGTCTTGCCGTATTCTTCCGAACATTTACACTGCCTCGATCAGGCAAATCGCCTGCGCGGCGATCGCCTCTTCCCGCCCGATGGCATCCAGATGCTCGCCGCTTTTGACCTTGACGTTGACCGTCTCGCGATCCACCTTGAGCACCTCCGCCATCCGCGACCCCATCGCCGCCAGATGCGGCCCCAGGCGCGGGGCCTGGGCGATGATCACGGTATCTACATTTACCAGACGGTACCCTTTTTTCGCCAGCAATCCCGACACTTCTTCCAGCAACACCAGGCTGGAGATGTTTTTAAATTTTGGGTCGGAACTGGGATAGTGCCTGCCCAAATCTCCTTCACCCATCGCGCCCAGCATGGCATCGCAGACGGCATGCACGAGTGCATCCGCGTCGGAATGGCCGATTAAACCCTGCGTGTGCGGAATCTCGATGCCGCCGAGAATCAGCTTGCGATTTTTCCCCAGGGGATGAATGTCATATCCCAATCCCACCCTCATTCGCGCCATGCCCGTCTCCTACGTGCCTGCCCGCGACGCAAGAATGGATTCCCCCATCGCGAGATCTTCCGGTCTGGTGATTTTGATGTTATCGGTGCTGCCCTCCACGATTGCCACGCGACGGCCCATGCACTCGACCAGCTGCGCGTCATCGGTGGCGCGAAAGCCGTTCTGCAGGGCCCTGGCATGGGCTTCCTCGATCAGCGCCCGGTGGAACGCCTGCGGCGTTTGCGCCAGCCACAGAGGTCTCCGGTCCACGGTTTCTTCAATCAACCCGTCGGGCCCGGTCCGCTTGACCGTATCTCGCATGGGGATCGCCACAATGGCGGCGCCATGCTTCGCGGCAGCCTCCACCACCAACGCGATCATACTCCCCGTGAGAAACGGCCGCACGGCATCATGGATCAGCACGATCTCGGCATCAGGACTTACCGCGGCCAGGCCCAGGCGAACTGAATCCTGCCGCTCGGCCCCGCCGGCCACGACCTGCCGCACTTTTTTGAACCCGTACTGGGCGACGATGTCCCGCCGGCAATAGTCAAGTTCCGCTTGCGGAGCCGCCAGCACGACGGCTGATATGGCATCCGACGATTCCAGGACTCGGAGGGAATGCACCAGAAGGGGCAATCCGCCCAGGGTCAAAAACTGCTTCGGGGTGTTGCTCCCCATGCGATGCCCGCGACCGGCGGCGGGCACGACGGCGACGACTCGATTATCCACGCGCGACCTGGACTTCCTCCTTCACTTCCGCGTCTTCCTTCAACCGCGTAAAGATCATGCGCCCGGCCGTCGTTTGCAGCACGCTGGTCACGATCACGTCCACGTTCCGCCCGATCTGCCGTTTGGCATTGTCGACGACGATCATCGTACCGTCGTCCAGGTAGGCCACGCCCTGTCCGGCTTCCTTGCCTTCCTTGAGAACGAAGACCCGGATCGCCTCGCCCGGCAGCACCACCGGCCTGAGCGCGTTGCAGAGCTCGTTGATGTTCAACACCCGCACGCCCTGCAACTCGGCCACCTTGTTCAGGTTCAGATCGTTGGTCACCACCTTGGCGCCGACCTTCTTGGCCAGCACGACGATCTTGGAATCCACTTCCTTCACGTTCGGAAAATCGTCGTCGACAATGCGGACGTCGATGTCCACCATCTTCTGAATCTTGTTCAAAATGTCCAGCCCGCGCCGTCCCCGTGCACGCTTCAGGGAGTCCGACGAGTCGGCAATGTGCTGCAACTCGTGCAGAATAAACTGCGGCACCAGAAACGTGCCTTCCAGGAATCCGGTCTCGCAGAGATCAGCCACGCGCCCGTCGATGATCACGCTGGTATCGAGGATTTTCTTGCTGTCCGACACCGGTCCTTCGCTCGGCCGGGACGGGGCACCGAGTTGCTCCCGGCCGAACCGGGCTCCGAGCGTCATCCCGAGATACGGCAGTCCGAGCAGAAAGACCAGCCCACCGACATGAAAGAGAAATGCCTCGACGTCAAAAACCGCGCTGCCGACCCATTCAATAAGTCCGGTAAGAAGAAGACCGACGGCCAATCCGGTCGTCGCGCCGACGATGACGCCGAAGGACGCTTTGTGGAGCGCATACTCCGCCAATAAGACAAGCCCACTCAAGGCCGAACCGATGACAAACCCCATCAAGAGAAGCTCCCACTGGATTTCCTCGCTCCGTACGAACAACGCCATGCCGGCGAGACCGCTGAGGAACACAAACCCCATGCGTCGTGCCATCGCGCCACCCCCTCTTTTGAATCATGGTAAGAATAGTCATAAGTGCATCGCGTCAGGGCTTCAGTGTGACAAAAAATGGACGCCCTTGCCGTTTGATCAGCAAGAGCACGGCCTGCCCCTTGCCGAGCTTGGACACAGCCCGTTCGTAAGCTTTGAGCGTCGTGGTCGGCTGCCGGTTGATCTCCAATATCAGATCGCCTTCCTTCAATCCGGACTCTTCGGCCTTGCTGCCCTGCCGAACTTTCACGATCACAACGCCCCGTTCATTGGCTCCCAGTCCGAACCGGGCCGCCAGTTCGGACGTCAACTCCCGCACATCCAGATCGGAGAGGGCACCCGACGACGGGGAACCCTCTCCCGCGTCTTCGTTTCCGGCTTGAGCGACATTCTTCGGCTGCTCGACGATGGCCACCTCGGCCGTGCGGGATTTCTTATCCCGCATGAACTTGACGACGACTTTTTTTCCGACCATGGTCTGCGCCACGGCATTCCGAAGCTGGGCCGCATTCTCCACGGATTTCCCGTCATACTCGACGATCACATCGCCGCGCTCCAGTCCGGCCCGCTTGGCCGGGCTGTCGTCCATGATCTCATTGATCAGCACGCCCTTCGGCTCCGGCACCCCGAACTGGGGAGCCAGCTCGGGAGAGAGATCCTGGATGGAAACACCCAGCCACCCCCGCACCACCTTGCCATGCTTGACCAGCTGCTCCACGACCGAGCGGGCCAGGTTGCTGGGCACGGCAAAGCCGATTCCCATGTTTCCGCCGCTCTGGCTGTAAATGGCCGTGTTGATCCCGGCCAGCTCGCCCTGGACGTTGACCAGCGCGCCTCCCGAATTGCCGGGATTGATGGCCGCGTCGGTCTGGATAAAGTCTTCATATTCGGCGATGCCAGCGGCCCGCCCGAGCGCGCTGACGATTCCCAGCGTGACCGTCTGCGTCAGGCCGAAAGGATTGCCGACCGCCAGCACAAATTCCCCGACCTCCAGCTTGTCGGAGTCCGCCCAGGGGATGGTGTGCAACCCGTCGGCTTCGATCTTCAGCACCGCGATGTCGGTTTTGGCGTCGGTGCCGATCAGCTTCGCCTTGAACTCCCGCTTGTCGGACAAAAACACCTTGATCTCGTCCGCCTTGCTGACCACGTGGTTATTGGTGACGATCAGCCCGTTCGGCTCGACAATGACGCCCGATCCCAAGCCGCGCTCTTTTCGCTGGGGCGGCTGTTCGAAGCGCCGGAAAAATTCGTCGCCGAAGAACCGCCGAAAGAAGGGATCCTCGAACGGCATCGCGTGCGGGAGTTCGCCCCGTCCGGTCCGCGTGCTGAACACATTGACCACGGCAGGCTTGACCGCCTTGGCGACCTGCACGAACATCTGGCCGTTGATGATTCCAGCACCCAGTGAGGCGCCGGTTGGCGGCGAAGATTGCGTCTGGCGGGCAACCGGCGCCTCCGGAACCGCATGGCCGAACGGCATCCATCCCATCTCCGAGGCCACGACGACGCCCATGACGATGCCGATCCCGATCAGCAGGATACCGATCAGTCCCGAGGACACACGGCCGCGTTCCCGAAGTGGCAAGTCGTATCCGCTCATTGTGGTCAGGGAACATCGCCCGCGTAGATGCCCATGATCGTCTGCAGGAATTTTATCGCGTCGGCCTTCGGGCGCTGGAACGAATTGCGGCCGATGATGGACCCGAACCCTCCTCCGTCGCGAATCGCGCGGGCCTCCTCATAGACGGTTTTGTCGTCGCTCTTGGCGCCGCCCGAAAAGATGACGATGCGGCGTCCGTCGAAGGAGCTCTGCACGACATGCTTGACGCGCTCGGACAGGGTTTTGATCGGAATCTGCTCGGCTTCGTAGACCTTTTTGGCTGCCGCCTGTTCGAGATGGGCTGTCGGCAGCTTCACCTTGATGATGTGCGCGCCGAGCTGGGCAGCGATCTGCGCCGCGTACGCGACCACATCGATCGCCGTTTCGCCTTCCTTGCTCAAGGCGGACCCGCGCGGGTACGACCAGACGACGACGGCCAGCCCCGCCTGTTTGGCCTCCTCGGCGATCGCACGCAGCTGCTCGTACATGTGGCCGCAGTGGGCCGATCCCGGATAAATGGTGAACCCGACCGCCGAGCAGCCCAGCCGCAGAGCCTCCTCCACGCTGCCGGTGACGGCCGGAAGCGGATCCTTCTCGTCATGCAGGACGTCATGATTGTTGAGCTTCAGGATAAGCGGAATCTGGCCGGCGAAATGATGCGCGCCCGCTTCCAGAAATCCAAGCGGCGCGGCGTAGGCGTTGCAGCCGGCCTCGATCGCCAGCTCGAAATGATACAGCGGATTATAGCCGGACGGGTTGGAGGCAAAGCTGCGCGCCGGGCCATGCTCGAACCCCTGGTCCACGGGAAGAATCACGAGCTTCCCCGTGCCGGCCAGCCGCCCGTGGCCCAGCATGCGGGCGATGTTGGCCCGCGTCCCCGCGCTGTCACTGCCGTACCAGTTCAGAATGTCTCGTATGCGAGCGTTCATCTCTTCCTCCTGCGCAACAATACGATGCCGATCTATTTGCGTCCCTGGATAAAATCCTCGGCCAACGTGACATCGTCCTTGCTCCCGATCAGCAGCGGGACCCGCTGATGCAGGCTTTTCGGCTCGACGTCAAGAATCCGCATGGTCCCGGTGCTGGCCTTCCCGCCCGCCTGCTCCACCACCATCGCCAGGGGATTGGCCTCGTACAGCAGGCGGAGCTTGCCCTCCGGCTTGTCGACTTCAGCGGGATACAGATAGAGCCCGCCGCCCAGCAGCACCCGGTGCACGTCCGCCACCAGGCAGCCCGAATAACGCGCCGAATAGGGCCGGCCGGTTGGTTTGTCCTTGGCCTTTAAATAGTCCAGAAACTTCCTGGTGCCGTCGGGCCATTTCTGCGTATTGCCTTCGTTCGTCGCATAGACCTGCCCCTTGGCCGGAATCCGAATATTCTCGTGCGACAGATAATATTCGCCGATCCCCGGATCCAGCGTGAAGCCATGAACCCCATGGCCGGCGGTGAACACCAGCATCGTGCTCGACCCGTACATCAGATAACCAGCCGCCACCTGCCGCGTACCCTTGTGGATCAACTCCGGCTCGGACGGCAGCCCTTTGCCGTCATGCTTGAGAATCGAAATGATCGTCCCCAACGGCATGTTGACGTCCGTATTGGACGACCCGTCGAGCGGATCGAAGAGCAGCATGTACTTGCCATGCGGCCAGTTTTCCGGCAGCTGCACGGGTTTTTCCATCTCCTCGGACGCCAGCGCGCAGACCAGTCCGCTGTATTGGAACACCTTGAGAAAGGCGTCATTGGAGATCTCGTCGAGCTTTTTGACCGCCTCGCCCTGGACATTCGTCCCTCCCGTCATCCCCAGGATATTGATGAGACCGGCCCGGCGCAGATCGTTGGCGATCATCTTGCCGACCAGCCCGATCTGGGCCATCAGGGCGGAAAATTCCCCGGTCGCGCCGGGATGCGCGGCCTGCGTCTGAATGATGTGCCGTGTCAGCGTGACAGGAAATGGAGGCATCGCCGGTAGACCTCGTTCAGGTGGGAAGTATATCGGTTTTCATGGCATCCGGCAATCATGCCAGCAGGCTGAAAACCCCTGCTAGGGGGACGGCTTGGCGCCGAATCCTTCGACCAGATCCGCCACCACGGACCCCACGATCACCTTGGCTTTCATTCTGACCGGAATCCGGCGGTCGTCGTTGGTGAACCAGACCCGGATATTGCCTTCGTTCAGGAAAATGCCCTGGAAGGGCATGATCGCCAGCGCGCGGATCGCTTCAACCTCGCCCCAGGGCCCCTTGATCTTCTCAATCGCTTCAATCTTGACCTCGAGGCGGTAATTTTTCTTGTCATGATGCACCGTCATCACCTGCGAGAACCCCGGCTGCAGCAAAGGCGCGCTCCGGATGTAATAGAGGCAGGAGATGGAGTCCTGCGTGCCAGGCGGGATGGGAATGATCGTCGAATCGCCGTCCTTGATCGAGAGGACATGCCCCTGCGCGTGACGAAAGGTGACGTCGAAATCGTTTTTGCGCTTCCCCTCCCGCCGGCGGAACAACAGCCGCTGCGGCAACAGGGTGTCCGCATCCACGCGCGACTCGACCCGGTTGTCGACGGCGTAGAACTTGGTCACCGCAGGGCTGGAGACCGCCGTGGTGACCAACCGCAGCATCGGACGTCCATGCAGCGCCGGAACACGGCTTACCTCCATCACGGCTGTCGCCGCATGTAGACCCATCCACGAGACCCGATAGGTGAATCGCTCGCCCGATGCAAAGGGGGGCTTGAGCAAAGGTGGAGCATCCGCCGCGTCGGTCGCAGGGACGGCAAGGGTTGTACAGGCGAGCAGCAGGAAAAATGAACGGCGCAGGCAGGCAGAGACTGGAGAGAAAAACGGCACCGTCAGATCGCGAGCGAGCGGCGCGTGTCGGCCAACTCGGCTTCGATCATGCCACGGATGGCCGTGAGGCGATCGGGAGAAGACGCTTCGAAGCGGAGCACGAGGGCGGGCTGCGTGTTGGAGGCCCGGATCAACCCCCACCCGTCCTCGAATATGACGCGGGTGCCGTCGATCGTGATGACCTCGCGAATTTTGAGCCCCGGTGCCGGATGGCCGGATTTGGCCAGCGCCATGAAACGGGTCTGGATCTTCTTCACGAGATCGAACTTGGCCGCATCGGGACAGTCCACGCGAATTTCCGGCGTCACCGATGTCGCGGGAAGATCGGCCAGCAGCGTGGAGAGCGGCCGGCCGGCTTTGGCCAGAATTTCGATCAGACGGCACGACGCATAGACGGCATCGTCGTAGCCGAAATAGCGGTCGGCGAAAAACATGTGTCCCGACATCTCGCCCGCCAGAGCGGCCCGCTCCGCTTTCATTTTGGCCTTGATCAACGAGTGGCCGGTTTTCCACATGATCGGACGGCCGCCACGGCGCTGAATATCGTCATAGAGGCACTGGGATGCCTTGACTTCGGAGATCACCGTGCTGCCGGGCTTCTCAGCCAAAATGTCGCGCGCGTAGAGCACCAGCAGCCTGTCCCCCCAGAGAATGTCGCCGTGCTCGTCCACGGCCCCAATGCGGTCGGCATCCCCGTCATAGGCGATCCCCACGTTGGCTTTTGTCTCACGGACCTTCTTGATGAGGTCCTGGAGATTCTCCGTGACTGTCGGGTCCGGATCGTGATTTGGGAATCGCCCATCGACGTCCTCGTACATGCCGGTGACATGGCAGCCAAGCAGGCGCAGCGCGGCTGGGCCCACAAGTCCGCCCATCCCATTGCCGCAGTCCACAACCACACGGAGCGCGCCGGCCGTGACGTGTGCGAACGACTTTTTAATAAATGCCATGTAGTCCGGAATGATGGGGTGCTCCGACACCGTGCCACGCCCTGCTTCGAACTGCCCTTTGTCGATGTCGGCTTTCAGAGCCTGGATGGCCTCTCCGTGCATCGAGTCCTTTCCCAGGCACAGTTTGAACCCATTGTACTGGGGCGGGTTGTGACTGGCGGTGATCATCACGCCGCCGCCCACCGGCAGCGTGAAGAGTGCGTAGTACAGCAACGGCGTCGGACAGACCCCGATGTCCACCACGTCCAGGCCGCAGCCCAGCAGACCTTTCAGCAGGGCCTTGCGCATCTGCATCGCGCTGGTGCGCCCGTCCCGGCCCACAGCCACGGCCTTGGCGCCCGCACGGACGGCGAGCGAACCGTAGGCGCGGCCGATGCGTTCGGCCATGTCCTCCGTCAGCTCCTCGCCGACGATGCCCCGGATGTCGTATTCGCGAAAGAGCGCCATGCGATCCCTATCGTTTCATGGCCCGCTCGTAATCGTCCTGAAACCGCACGATATCGTCTTCGCCAAGATACGGCCCGTCCTGCACTTCAATAATATGCAGCGGAGTCTTGCTTTGGTTTTCCAGCCGGTGTTTCGTCTCCTTGGGAATGCCCGTACTCTCACCGACCTGCAGGTCGAACACACGGTCCCCGCACGTCACCCGTGCCGTTCCGGCGATCACCACCCAGTGTTCGCTCCGCTGATGGTGCAATTGGAGCGAGAGCCGGCCGCCGGGGTTGACCGTCACCCGCTTCACCTTGTAGCCGGGCCCTTCCTCCAGAACCGTGTAGGACCCCCAGGGCCGCACCACAGTTCGATGCTCCAGATGCTCCGGTGCGCCCTGCCTTTTGAGGATCCCGACAATCTTCTTGACGTCCTGCGACTTCGTTTTGGGACAGATCAGCGTGGCATCCGGCGTATCCACGACGACCATATTGTCGAGGCCGATCGTTGCCACCACGCGCCGGTCGGCATACAAAATCGAATTGCGGCTGCCGAGGTCGAGCACATTCCCGCTGACCACATTCCCTGCCTTATCTCGAGGCGACACCTCTTCCAAGCTACTCCAGTTCCCGACATCGGACCATCGAAAGTCGACCGGGATCATGGCCGCCCGGGACGACCGCTCCATCACTCCATGATCGATTGAAATCGGCGTGAGCGCCCGGTAGATGTCGGCCGCCTTTCCCTGGACTGTCCGGACAGGACCCAGCGCCGCAATGGCCCGCATCCCCTTCGCCAAGCCGGGCTGATGGCGTGCGATCTCCTCCAATACCGTGGCTGCGCGCCAGATGAAAATACCACTGTTCCAATAATAGTGGCCATCTTTCAGATACCGCGCGGCTGTTTTCTCGTCCGGCTTTTCCACAAAGCGCTTTACGGCATAGCCCGCCAGCTTTCCCTGTCCGGCCAGCTTGCGCTGCCGATTCGGTTGAATGTAGCCGTAGCCGGTTTCCGGCCGGCTGGGCGGCACGCCGAATGTGACCAGGTAGCCCTTGGCCGCGAGCTCGGCACCAAGCCTCACCGCTGCATCAAACCGCCCGTCCTTGTGGATCACATGATCGGCCGGGACCAGCAGCATGACTGCGTCAGGGTCGCGCTGGAGCGCCTCGGCCGCGGCCAGGGCGATCGCCGGTGCCGTGTTGCGGGCCTCCGGCTCAAGGATATAGTTGTCCTTCAGAGCATCCTTCCACTCGCCGAGCTGGACACGGATCGAGTCGGCTTGAGCCGGTGTGGTCGAGATCAGCACACGGTCCGCTGGTGTGCACCGAAGAACCCGCCGCATGGTCTGCTGGATCATGGTTTCCTCGCCCATGATCTTCAGCAGCTGCTTGGGAAAGAGATGCCGGCTGAGCGGCCAAAATCGCGTGCCGCTGCCGCCGGCCATAATGACCGTATATAAATGCGGAATGGCTGTGGACGAACGAGCCGTGGACGCCACTATGCCTTCCAGGGGCTGCGCCCCTGCGCCTCCAGAATCATCTCCGCCACTTCCCGGACTGCACCCTCTCCGCCTTTCGCCTTGCAGACATACGTCACGACGTTTCGGATTGGAGGCAGCCCATCAGCCGGCGAGGCGGAGAATCCGACCGCGCGAAGCGCCTGTAAATCGTTGATGTCGTCACCCATGTACGCGACTTCCGCCAGCGTCATCCCATGCCGCGCCGCCATCTCGCGCAAGACGGGCAGTTTATCCATGACCCCCTGGTGCACCTCAGGAATCGCCAGCTTTTCCCCGCGCCGGGCCACCAGCTTGGTGGCTTCCTGCGTAACGAGCGCCGTAATCAGTCCCGCGCGCTGGAGCAGCTTGATGCCCATCCCATCGCGCGTGTTGAATTTCTTCAACTCGTCTCCCGATTCCGAGTAATACATGCCGGCATCCGTCAAGACCCCGTCCACATCCGTGGCAAACAGACGGATTCTCTTGAGCGCGTACGCCGTTGAAGATCGCTTCGCGCCTTTCCTGCCAGTGCTGCGTTGGGAATTGGGCATGGCGTATCGGCGTGTGTGAAGGATCAGCGGGAGCTTAGCAAAACCGTTCTCGGGAACACAATCATGGGTGGCGGGACGTTTTCAGCAGCTGGATGTCGGCTTGCACCATCTCCTCGGCCAATTCCTTGAACTTCACCTGGCAGGTCCAGCCCAGTTTTTTCTTGGCCTTCGTCGCATCACCCAACAGCAACTCCACCTCGGCGGGACGGAGAAATTGTGGATCCAGCACCACATGATTGCGATAGTCGAGCCCGATGCAGGAAAAGGCGGCTTCGGCGAATTCCCGGACCGTGTGCTGCTCGCCGGTGGCAACGACATAGTCGTCCGGATCATCCTGTTGCAGCATCATCCACATCGCACGGACATATTCCCGCGCATGCCCCCAATCGCGCCGCGCCTCCAAATTGCCGAGATGGACCTCCTTGGCCAGCCCCAGTTTGATCCGCGCCGCATGGGACGTGATTTTTCTCGTCACGAACTCGAACCCGCGTCTCGGCGATTCGTGGTTGTACAGAATGCCGGACCAGGCTTTGATGCCGTACGCCTCGCGGTAGTTCCTGGTCAGATCGAACCCCGCCACCTTTGAAATGCCGTATGCGGACCGCGGATGGAATCGTGTCTGCTCGGTTTGCGGAACCTCCGCCACTTTGCCGAACATTTCGCTGGATGCCGCAAAGTAAAAGCGGCACTCCGGCGAACTTTCCTTGAGTGCGGCAAGCACATAGTGGGTCCCATTGATGTTGGTATTGAGCGTGGAGAATTCGTCGTCGAAGGAATAGGCCACGAAGCTCTGCGCCGCGAGATGGTAACATTCCTGCGGTTTCACATCCTGGAACACGCGGTAGATGCTAGGGAAGCTCTCCAGCGATGCCGCGTGCAGGCGAAGCCGGTCTTTGAACGCTAGAAGCCGCCAGAGCCGGTGTTCGGGATCCTCGATCGCCACCCGGCGCACGATGCCGTGCACCTCGTAGCCCTTCTCGAGCAACAGTTCCGCTAGATATGATCCATCCTGCCCTGTAATGCCGGTAATCAACGCCCGTTTCATTCTTCCTCCCTATGCATGCGCGACAGTCTTGCTCTCCCGCACGAACCTCGTCACGGCATCCTTCCACGGAGGCAGGCGGATGCCCTGCCCGTTGAGCACCGTATTGGCCAGCACCGAGTACATCGGCCGCCGGGCGGCCCGCTTGGTCTCCTCCGTCGAAATAGCATGCACGCGCACGGGCGATCCCATCACGGAGACGATTTCTCGGGCAAACTCGTACCAGGTGCAGTCACCGGATCCCGTCGCATGGACGATTTCCTTCAGGTTCGTAGCGAGAATCTGCTTGATGGCCAGTGCCAGATCGCCCGCGTGCGTCGGGGAGCCGCGCTGGTCGGACACGACACGAAGCTCCGCTTGCTCCAACGCCTGACGCATGATCGTTTTAACAAAATTTTTTCCATGACTCCCGTAGAGCCATGCGGTGCGGATGACGAGCGTATTCGGACAGTGCGTTATCGCCCGCTGTTCCCCCTCCAGCTTGGACTGCCCATATATGTTGATTGGATGAGGTTCGTCGGTTTCTCGATAAGGCACGCCCTGACGCCCATCGAATACATAATCAGTCGAGAGATACAGCAGCCGGGCGCCGGCGGCAGCGGTGGCTTTCGCAACCCGCTCCGTCCCTTCCGCATTCACCGCCATCGCGCGCGCAGGCTCGCTCTCCGCGCCATCCACATCGGTATAGGCCGCGGTATGGATGACGACATCGGGCCTGGCAGCCGCGATGCGCCACTCAATCCCCGGGACCGTCACATCAAAGTCAGGCATATCCATCAGTGTCAGCTGTTCATTCCGCAACACATGCCGAAGCTCATGACCCAGTTGCCCGCTGGCGCCCGTGATCAGGATGCGCATGGTGTTCCGCTGTTCAACCGCTGCCGGTACATCTGTTCATAATAGGCGCGGAACTCTC
>DASQGO010000003.1:0-17899 GCA_035632555.1 Nitrospiraceae bacterium
TCGACTACACGGCCAAGGGGGAATCCCTGGGCAAAACGCTGGGGCAGGACCTGCGGGAGGGGAAGATCACCATTCCGCTGCTCCATTTGCTGCAGCAATGCCCGGAGTCCGACCGGCAGATGATCAAGGATCGCCTGGAAACCCGGACATTGTCGGAGACCGACCTGCAGCGGATCATCGCGCTGATGCAGGACTACGGGTCCATCGCCTACGCCATGGATCGGGCGCGCGCCTACGTGGCGGCGGCCACCCGGAGCCTGGCCCTGTTCGACGACTCGCCGGCCAAGCGCGCGCTGGTCATCGTGGCCGACTACATGGTCCATCGCGACCGGTAACCCGCGATCCGTGATGTGTCACCGGTAAGTTGCGCGCCCAAGTCCGCTTCATGATTCCCTTGCCCGTCATCCGGCATTCGTCACGCATGGCCCGTCCTTCGCTTCATCCACTCGTTGCCCTGGCCGCCGAAGCCGTGGAGGCCTTCGTCCGGGACCGGCGGATCATCGCCCCGCCGGGCGATTTCCTCGAGCAATACCCGCAGGCAGCCCGCCGGGCCGGCGCGTTCGTCTGCCTGAAGGCGCGCGGACAATTGCGCGGCTGCATCGGGACGACGGAGCCGACACGAGAGACCCTGGCCGTGGAAATCATCGAGAACGCCGTTGCGGCGGCGACGCGCGATCCCCGTTTTGATCCGGTGCGTGCGGAGGAATTGTTCGACCTGGAGATTACCGTGGACGTGCTCTCCGAACCCGAACCGGTCGCCGACGAAACACGGCTCGACCACCGGCGCTACGGCGTGATCGTGCGGGCCGGTGCGCGGCACGGCGTGCTGCTGCCGGACATCGAACAGATCGAGTCCGTCCGGGACCAGGTCGCGACGGCGCGGCTGAAAGCCGGCATCGGTCCCGACGAAGCGGCCGAATTATTCCGTTTTGAAGTCACCCGGTATCATTCATAAGGAGCGCGCATGGCCAACCTGATTCCCTTCCGAGGCGTTCTCTACAATCCGGCGAAGGCTCCCGATATCAGCCGTGTCGTCGCGCCTCCCTACGATGTGATCGATGCGTCGTTTCAACGCGCGCTGTATGCCCGTCATCCCCACAACGTGATCCGGCTGGAGCTGGGCCTGGACGAGCCGGCGGACGGCCCGGCGCAGAATCGCTACACGCGCGCCGCCGCGCTGCTCAAGGACTGGATGGCCGGTGGGGTGCTGCAACGCGAACGCGCGCCGGGCATCTATCCCTATATGATCGAATACCGGTCGCCGCTGGACGCCGCCGGTGCGCCGCTGAAGACGCTCAAGGGATTTTTCTCGACCGTCGAATTGGAGGAGTTCGGCACCGGCAAGATCTATCCGCACGAAAATACACGGGCGGCCGCCAAGACGGACCGGCTCAACCTGCTGGAAGCCTGCGCGGCCAACTTCAGCGCGATCTTCTCGCTGTTTTCCGACCCGAAAGGTTCGGTCATCCAGCTCATCGACAAATCCGTCAATGCCGACAAGCCGCGCTTCGAGTTCAAGGACGACGAGGGATTCCGCCAGCGCCTCTGGGCCATCACCGACCGGTCGGTCCTGAACGAGATCGTCGCCTGCATGAAATCCACGCCGCTCTTCATCGCGGACGGCCATCACCGGTACGAGACGGCGCTGAATTACCGGCGGGCCTGCCGCGAGCGCGCGGGCTCGGCGGGCGCCCAGCCCTACGATGCCGTGCTGATGCTGTTCGCCAGCCTCGAAGATCCCGGGTTGACGGTGCTCCCCACACACCGCGTGCTGACCACGCCGGTGCCGCCGCTGGCGGACATCACGCGGCTGCTCGGCGGCGCCTTCGACATTGAGGAGATTTCGTCAACGCGCTTTCTCCAGACACTGCGCAGCCGCGGACAGGCCGCCCCGGTTTTCGGCATGGTGGTCCGCGGCGCGGCGTCCCCCCTGCTGCTGACGGTCAAGCCCGGCCACCGACCTGCAGCCGGCGCCTCGGAACGGGACAAGCTGGATGTTTCGCTCCTGCAAACCCTGGTCATGAACAAGCTCTGCCCGAAAGAATCCGACCAGCACGCGCTGATCTATACCAAGGACGATCAGGAGGCGCTCGACCTGGTGGCGCAGGGCAAGGCGACGGCCTCGCTGCTGCTGAACCCGACCAAGGTCAGCGAAGTCCGCGCCGTGGCTGCAGCCGGCGAACGCATGCCGCATAAGTCCACATACTTCTTTCCCAAGCCATTGACCGGCCTGGTCATGAACGTGATGGAAGACTAGCCCCCGGACCGGGACAGCCGCTTCTTTCTTTTTCCTCTCGCCACGCCGGCCCCGCCTCGGCTATACTCGCCACTCTTAGGACTCCTTACTCATGGGCACGCCGATGGACAGACCGGCCGTCAAAGCCAAGATCCTCATCGTCGACGACGATGCCGACATCGTCACCGTCCTCCGGGACCGCCTGGAAGCGCTCGGCTACGGCACGGTCTGCGCGGGCGACGGACTGCGTGCGCTCGAACTGATCGAGCAGGAAACGCCCCACCTCATGCTGCTCGATCTGGAAATGCCGAAACTGTCAGGCCTGGATGTGCTCAAACGGCTGGCCCAGCAGAAACCCGCGGCCCCCGACATGCCGGTCATCGTCATGACGGCGCACGGCACCATCACCGCCGCCGTGCAGGCCATGAAACAGGGCGCCTACGATTTTCTGACCAAGCCCTTCGACGTGGATCATCTGGCGCTGGTCGTCACCAAGGCCCTGGAACGCGCCTCGCTGGCGCGGCAGGTCACATGTTTGCGGACCGAAATCGAAACCCGCTACGCGACCATCGTCGGCCAGAGCCCGGCGATGCAGTCCGTGCTCGACATGGCCAAACGGGTGGCTGCATCGGACGCCGGCGTGCTGCTGCTGGGCGAGAGCGGAACCGGGAAGGAGCTCTTCGCGCGCTCCATGCATCAGTGGAGCGCCCGGCAGGCCATGCCGTTCGTCGTCATCAACTGCGTGGCACTCACGGAGACGCTGCTCGAAAACGAACTCTTCGGGCACGAAAAAGGCGCCTTCACCGGCGCCGACCGGCTGCAAAAAGGCAAGGTCGAACTGGCCGACGGCGGCACGATGTTTCTGGACGAGATCGGCGACATGCCGATGCCTCTGCAGGCCAAATTGCTGCGCGTGCTGCAGGACCACGAGTTTCAGCGCGTCGGCGGCGCCCGCACCGTCAAAGTAAACCTCCGTGTCATCGCCGCGACGAACAAGGATCTGAAGCGCGCCGTGAAGGACGGACGCTTCCGCGAGGATCTCTTCTTCCGGCTCAACGTCGTGACCCTGACGCTGCCGCC
Source organism: Nitrospiraceae bacterium (assembly GCA_035632555.1). Classification (GTDB taxonomy): domain Bacteria; phylum Nitrospirota; class Nitrospiria; order Nitrospirales; family Nitrospiraceae; genus 2-02-FULL-62-14. Next base: position 3,317 of record DASQGO010000003.1, read on the forward strand.
GCTGCGCGACCGCGCCGACGACCTGCCGCGCCTGGCCGACTTTTTCCTCGGCCGCCACGCCCGCGAAACCAAGAAAGGCCCGATGCGCCTGGCGCCCGACGCCCTCGCCGCCATCCGGCGCTACCCCTGGCCCGGCAACGTCCGCGAGCTGGACAACGCCATCGCCCGTGCCGTGGTGCTGAGCGAGCACGATCTCATCACACCCGACCTCCTGGCCCTTTCGCCCTGGGATTCCCCGGCGGCCTCCGGCAACGGATCGCCTGCCGCCTATCTCGACCTCCCCTACCACGACTCGATGGAGGAACACAGCATCGCCGTGATCCGCCATGCGCTGGATCGCGCCGACGGCAATCAAACCAAGGCCGCCGAACGGCTGAAGCTCCAGCGGACCTATCTCGCCCGCCTCATCAAACAAAAGGGCATCGGCACATCCGACACTTCCTTCAGTTGATTTTCACCCGCCCTTGACTTATCTGATACGATAGCGCCTGAGCGTTCGGCCCGTTGCGGCTGCTGAGTCCGACGCGCCGGCCGCTGAAAGCTTCACGGAGTTCATCATGGCAATCGATCCCGTTTGCGGCATGACCGTGAACGAACAGAACGCTCCGGCCACCGCCGTGCATCGCGGCACGACCTATTATTTCTGCGCGCCGGGATGCAAGCGCCGCTTCGAGGCCGATCCTGAAAAGATTCTGCAGGCGGGACCGCAAGGGATGGCCCGGCCGGCCGCGCAGCCGGCCGTCCAGATGGTGACGCTTGGACCGACGAAGAGAGCCGCACCGCAGCACGCAACGGCGCACACGTCCGCCCAGCCGGCCACGCTTACCATTCCCATCGAAGGCATGTCCTGCGCCTCCTGCGTCGCCAGGATCGAACAGGGCCTCCAGGCCGCGCCCGGCGTGCTGCGGGCGTCGGTCAACCTGGCGACCGAGCAGGCGACCGTGGACTACCAGCCGGGCGCCACGAATACCCAAACCATCCAGGAGACAATCCGGTCGCTGGGATATACGCCGCTGGCAGCGACTCAACAGAAAGCGGAGGCGTCCGGCGACCGCGGGGACACCGCCCGCCTGCTGCTGGTGCAGTGCTCCGTGGCCGCCGCCCTGACCATGCCCGTCATGGTGCTGGGCATGGCCGAACATCTGGGCATTCCCATTTCGCAGACGGCGTCGTTCTGGGCGCAATGGCTCCTCGCCACTCCCATTCAGTTCTGGGCCGGCCGTCGCTTTTATCAGGGCGCGCTCGCCGTCGCCCGGCACGGCGCCACCGACATGAATACGTTGATCGCCGTGGGCACCTCGGCGGCCTATCTCTACAGCGTGGCCGCCGTGCTGGCGCCGGACTTTTTCGCTGCTGGCGGCCAGTCGCCCGCGGTTTACTTCGACACGTCGGCGTCCATCATCACGCTCATTCTGTTCGGACGCCTGCTGGAGGCGCGGGCCAAGGGGCGGGCTTCGGAAGCGATCCGCGCGCTGGCGGGCCTGCAACCCAAGCGGGCACGTATCATCCGCGACGGACGCGAGCTGGATCTGTCGGTCGAGGACGTCAAGGCCGGCGATCTCGTGGTCGTGCGGCCGGGCGAAAAGATTCCCGTGGACGGCATCGTCCGCCAGGGCGTCTCGGCCGTCGACGAATCCATGATTACGGGCGAAAGCCTGCCGGTGGACAAGCAGCCCGACGATCCGGTGATCGGCGCGACGGTGAACCGCGCGGGCAGCCTGCGGATCGAGGCCACCAAAGTCGGCCGCGAGACGGCGCTGGCACGGATCATCCGGATCGTCGAGGAAGCCCAGGCCGCCAAACCGCCGCTTGCCAAACTGGCCGATCAAATCGCCGCGTATTTCGTTCCCGCGGTCATGGGCGTCGCAGGACTGACGTTCGTCCTCTGGATGATCCTGGGGCCGGCCCCGGCCTTCACGCATGCGCTGCTCAACGCTGTCGCCGTACTCATCATCGCCTGCCCCTGCGCGCTGGGACTGGCCACGCCGACGTCGGTGATGGTCGGCATCGGCAAGGGTGCGGAGCACGGCGTGCTGATCCGCGGCGGCGACGCCCTGGAACGCGCGCACGAGCTCACCACCGTCGTCCTGGACAAGACCGGCACCGTGACGCGCGGCGAGCCTTCCGTGGGCGCCATCCTGCCGTTTGCCGGGGGATGGACCGCCGAGCAAATCGTGACCCTCGCCGCCTCGGCCGAACAGGACTCGGAACATCCGGTGGGAGCCGCCATCGTCCGCCACGCCAGGGAACAGGGACTCGCCCTCCGCGCACTGCAGGCCTTCACCGCCGTGCCCGGGCACGGCATCCGCGCGACGGTGGCCGGATCGCCGGCGCCCCAGTCGGTTGTGATGGGAAACCTGCGCCTGATGGAAATCGAGAACATTTCTGTCCCGCCCCAAGTGCAGCAGGCTGCCGAACACCTGGCGGAAGCCGGCGTGACGCCGATGTACGTCGCGGTCGGAACGGCGGGGACGACGCCGCGATCCGGCGCGGCCAAGAGCCTGATTGTCGGCGTGATCGCCGTCGCCGACACGCTCAAAGAACACGCCCGCGAGACCGTCGCGGCGCTGCAGCGCCTCGGACTGGACGTCATCCTCCTGACCGGCGACAACCAGCGCACCGCCCGGGCGATTGCCGAGCAATTGAAGATCGGCCGCGTGCTGGCCGACGTCCTGCCCGATCAAAAAGCGCGGACCGTCAAGCAACTGCAGAACGAAGGCAGGGTGGTCGCGATGGTCGGCGACGGCATCAACGATGCGCCGGCCCTGGCCCAGTCGGATGTCGGCATCGCGATCGGCACCGGAACCGATGTGGCGATGGAGGCCGCCGATCTCACCCTGATCACGGGCGATCCGCGGGGCATCGTCACCGCCATCGCCCTCTCGCGCGCAACGACCAGGAACATCAAGCAGAACCTGGCGGCCGCCTTCTTCTATAATGTGCTCCTGATCCCCGCGGCGGCGCTCGGTTTCCTCAATCCCATCTGGGCCGCGGGGGCCATGGCCCTCTCCTCCGTGAGCGTCGTGGGAAACGCCCTCCGCCTGCGGCGATTCTCGCCGGTCCGGCTATTCGCAACCCGCACCTGACGCTGCCGCGCAGCGTGGCGGAACCGCAGCCTTCATTGACACGGAATAGACGGGCAGGTATTCTTCCTCAGTCTCCGATTACGGTCATGACCGGCAACATCATCCTCTGTTGAGCGCGGAAGCTTCCATGCAGGCACTCAAAGCATTTCTAGCCGAGCACTTCGAATTTCTGTTCGTCAACGGCATCCTGGTCACCACCACGGCCATCCTCTTTTTCCTTCCGTACAAGCTGGCGTTCCTCAATTTTTATTTTCTTTCCGTCATTCTGGCGGGATATTTTCTCGGCAAGCGGCTGGCGGTCCTTGGCTCCTTCCTGTGCATCCTGATCGTCGGCCTCTACGTCTTCATGTTCCCTGAAGAATTCCTCGAGACCAAAACCGACATGGACCTCTATCTGACCGTCATGACGTGGGGCGGGTTTCTGATCCTCGCCGGAGCCACCGTCGGACAGCTGCAGGAACGGCTGGCGCAGGAAATCCAGGCCACGCGGCTGCTCAACGTCGATCTCCAGCATCAGCAGGCCGAACTCCATCAGGCCAACCTCACGCTCCGCGAATCGAGCGAGAACCTGGTCGCGCTGAACCGCAACCTGCAAGGCCAGCAGGAGGAGCTGGCCAGGGCCAATACCACGCTCAAGGAACGTTCAGACGAACTGGAGCAATCCAAGTACTCGGTCGAAGCGCTCAAGGCCAAGGTCGAGTAAGCGCTGTACTCGACGATGGACGCGTCGGTTGTCAATCTCCTGATCGAGGGCCGCCTGCGCAACGAGAAGCGCAACCTGAGCGTCTTTTTCTCGGACCTCGTGGGGTTCTCGACCTATTCGGAGGAAAAGCCCCCCGAAGTGGTCATCAAGGATCTCAACCGGTACATCGGCGACATGGAGCCGATCCTCCTCAACTATCGCGGCCATATCGACAAGTACATGGGCGACGGCATCATGTGCGAGTTCGGAGCGCCGCTGGAATACGATACCCATTCGCTGCTGGCCGTGCTGGCCGCCGTCAAGGCCCAGGAAAAGATGGCGCAGCAGGGTTACCCCTGGAAGATGCGCATCGGCGTCAGTTCCGGAACGACCATCACCGGGCTGATCGGACTCAAGCGCCAGACGTTCACAGCCATCGGCGACGTGGTGAATATTGCCGCGCGGCTCGAGCGGGCCTGCCCTCCCGGCCGGGTCCTGATCGACCGGCAGACCTTCGACAACGTCAGCCATGTCATCGAGGCGCGAAAAAAACGGGACGTCTCGACCAAGGACGAGATCGACCCGAAAAAGGAAAAGCAGCTGGAGGCGCTCCACGACCAGCTGAGTGCTGCTCCGAACCAGGTCGATCTCTACCTCCAGATCGGGCACATCCACATGGAGCTCCAGGAACCATCGGAGGCGTTGCTATTCTTCGAACGTGCGCTGGAGCTGGACAAGGAAAACGCGCAGGCCAAGATGGCCTACGCCGAGGCGGGACTGAAGGTGCACGAAGCCGACAAGCTCACCGTGAAGGGCAAGCGGCAGCGGGTGGAAGCGTACGAAGTCATCGGCCTCAAGGATCCGCTGCAGGACCGCGACAAAATTCCCCAGAAATTCTACGACGAATTCCACTCTGCCGCCGACCTGATCAAGATCCCGACCGACATCGTCCTGCCCATCGAAGCTATGGACGGCAGCATCGGCCATTCCAAAATCGTCGCCGTGCTGTCCTACGCCCTGGCGCACACGCTCGTCCTGCCCGAAAAGGAGAAGAAGGATCTGCTGCTGGCCGGCTTTCTCGCCGACATCGGCAAGGAGATCGTGCCGCCGTCCATCTTGAACCGGGGGGGCAGCCTCAGCAGCAGCGAGCTCGACCTCATCAAGACGCACACGGCGGAAAGCGTGCGGGTTATCAAGAAAATGGGCTACGAGAACGAGGCGGTGCTCCAGATCGTCACGCACAGCCATGAAAGCTTCAATGGCAAGGGTTACCCGAAGGGCTTGAAGGGCGACGCGATTCCCATCGGTTCCCGCATCATCGCCGTGGCGGACACCTACGACGCGCTCACCTCGAAGCGGCCGTACCGGGACTCATGGGAACGCCACTCAGCTCTGGATCAAATCGATCGCGGCGTCGAAAAGGGCGTGTTCGATCCGAAGATCGTGCAGATCCTCCACAAGTTCATGGACTGATCGCCAGTCTTTCCTCCAATCTGATCGCTCCCGCATCCGCGTCCCGCTGCGCCTGCGCATAGCGCTCTGGCGTTCCGATATCCGACCAATAGCCCGGCAGGTCGCATCCCGCAACCGTCTCTCCGGCCTGAATGGCCCGGACATAGGCGTCGATGATGGACGACTCGCGCCCGGCCGGCACGGACGCCAGCAGCCGCGGGTGCATGAGATGCACGCCGGCAAACATCCGCTTCTCGGTCCGCCCTTCAGGAGCCTTCCCGCGCCCGGTGATGCGGACCACATGATGCCTCGCATCCAGCTCCACGGCGCCCCACCGGTCCGGATCGGGGTCTGCCCGCACCGCCATCGTGGCGGCGGCACGGTGCTGCCGGTGGACGGCGGCCATGTCGCCGAGATCCATGTCGAACAGCGTATCCCCATTCAGCACGAAAAACGGCTCGCCGCCAAAGAAGGGTTCGGCCTGCTTGAGGCCGCCGCCCGTGCCCAGAATCACCGGCTCCTTCGAATACGCGATCCGCATCCCGAACTGCGCGCCGTCGCCGAGCGCCTGCTCGATCAGATGGCCGAGATGATGCAGGTTGATCATGACCTCCGTGACGCCGTGCCGGCGGAGCAGCAGGAGATTCCAGACGATCAGCGGGCGGCCGGCGATCGGCAGGAGGGGCTTGGGCAGGGTCTCCGTAAGCGGCCGGAGGCGGGTGCCGAGGCCCGCCGCGAGAATCATCGCCTTCATGCCAGTTCCGGCACGTACGGAGCCAGGTGTGTCCGAAGCGGCGCCAGTTCGGGATATTTTTCCAGGTTCCGGCGGACGTAGCCGAGCACGCGCGGGATGTCGGCCAGAAATTTCGGATTTTTTTTCACGCGGTCGATATAGACGAAGCGTCCGGCGGCCTTGAGATTCCGCTGAATGCTGATGCAATCGAACATCCGCCGGAACGCCGGACGGTCGCCCGGCCCCGCGCCGGCCTTCGTCATGCGGTCCACATAATCCGCGATCAGCTCGTCAATCAGCGTTTCGTCCAGGGCGATGTAGGCATCGCGCAGCAGCGAGGCGAGGTCGTAGCCGGCGGGCCCCATCAGCGCATCCTGAAAATCAATCACGCCGAGACGGGCGCCGTCCACAATCAGGTTCCGGGAGTGATAATCGCGGTGCGTGAACACCCGCGGCTCGTTCGCCATCTGTTCGGCGATTGTCTGAAACACGGCCCGCACCGGCTGAAAGTCTTCCGCACACATCGGTTTCCCGTGCCGCGCGACCACCCCGTATTCGAGAAAATGGTCGAACTCCCACATCAGCAGCGGCACGTCGAAGGCACGATGAAAGGCGATGCAGCGGGCATCGGGCGGCGACGTGGCCTTTACATGAATCGTCGCCAGCGTTTCGATGGCCCGGTGATAGTAGCGGGCGGTCTCCGGGCTCCGCCCGTCCCGGCAGGCCTGCACCAGCAGCTGGTCGCCGAAATCTTCGAGATACAGCAGGCCCGCCGCCTGGTCGTAATGATAGAGCGCGGGAACCGTCACGCCAGTTTTGGCCAGATGGCGGTGCACGTTGAGAAAGGGCAGCTCCGTCACGGTCACGGCGCCGCTGACGGCTTCTTCCGATTGTTTGAACGCCTCCGGCTCGGCCAATTGCATCAGGATGACCGAACGGCGGCCGGATAACGCCAGCCGAAAGTACCGGCGGTTGGACGCATCGCCCGGCAGCGGCGTCAATTGTTCCAACGCGGCACGGAACGGCAATTTGGTTTCGACGGTGCTTGCGACGAGTGACCGATCCGGCTGAGCAAGCTTCGGCACGGGTGGAGCGGGATCAACGGCAGCCATGAATGCGGATTATACCGGTCGTTTCAAAACTTGTCACTGAAGGGAACGGCTAGGTACTGGTAAATAGCCGCGGCATTATACCTACGGAGAATTCGCTTGTCACAGCATTACCTCGTGAAGTTGCAACCCCTCCGACCCTGTGACATACTCGTCTTCCAGCCATGAAAACAGTTCAGGTCTGCTTTTTCTGGCACATGCACCAGCCGTATTACACGGACCCCGTTGCCGGGTTCGCGAGCATGCCGTGGGTCCGACTGCACGCCACCAAGGCCTATTACGACATGGCCTGGCTGATAGAACGCTTCCCCACCGTCAAAGCCACGTTCAATTTCACGCCATCGCTGCTGATCCAGCTTCAGGAATTATCGTCGGGCACGGTGGGGGATCTCTTTTTGCATTATGCGCAGCGGCCGGCCGAGGATCTCACGCCGTCCGAGCAGGCGTTCATTGTCCGCCATTTCTTTGCCGCCAACTGGAGCACGATGGTCCGGCCGTTTCCCCGCTATCATGAACTGCTGGTAAAGCGCGGGCTCGACGTCAGGCATCAGCCGCTTGACCGCCTGGCGGCGCAGTTCACCACGCAAGAGTTGCGCGACCTTCAAATGTGGCACAACCTCACCTGGTTCGGGTACGGCATGACGGCCCGCCATCCGCGCGTAAAAGAATTGCGCGAGAAGGATCGTGGGTTCACGGAGGAGGACAAGCAGGAAGTTTTCGCGCTCCAGCGCCATGCGGTGGGCGAAATCATTCCGTTCTACCGGCGCCTCTCGGAATCCGGCCAGGTCGAATTGACGACCAGCCCGTTCTACCATCCTATCCTCCCGCTGCTCATTGATACGGAGTTTGCCAGGCGGTCGCGTCCGGAGGCGCACCTGCCGTCCCGCTTCCAGGCCCCTGCAGATGCCGAGGCGCAGATACGGAAAGCCGTCGCCCTGCACCGGGAAGTGTTCGGCACCATGCCGAACGGCTTATGGCCGTCGGAAGGGTCGGTCTGTCCCGAGCTCATTCCGATGCTGCATCAAGCCGGCCTGAAATGGACGGCCACGGACGAAGGCGTCCTGGCCCGCTCGCTCGGGCACTGGGACCGTCAGGCCGCTCTGTACCGACCCTAACTGGTCGGACCGTCGGGACAGGATGTCCGCATGGTCTTCCGCGATCGCGAACTCTCCGACGCGTTCGGCTTCGTCTATGCCAAGCTCCCCCCGGAGGCGGCCGTGGATGACGTGCTGCAGCGCGTGCGCAGCATCGCTGCACACACACCGGGCGAGCAGGCGATGATCCCGATCATTCTGGACGGCGAAAATCCCTGGGAACATTACTACGATGGCGGCGAACGATTTCTCTCGTGCCTCTACACCGGACTGACCGGCGCGTCTTCGTCGCAACACGACGGCATACAGCTGTCCGCCGACACGATCAGCACGGCTCTGGAGGCCCACGCCCATCCGTCGCGGCTGGATCATCTGCACAGCGGATCCTGGATCAATCAGGATTTCAGAATCTGGATCGGCCATCCGGAGGACAATCGCGCATGGGACCTGCTGAAGCTGGCGCGGGAGCGCCTGGCCGGCGTCGCGGACTCGCTCGCGCCGGAGCAGGCGCGCAACGCCTGGGAGGAGCTCTACGCAGCCGAAGGCAGCGATTGGTGCTGGTGGTACGGGGACGATTTCGAGACGGACTACAAGCCCGAATTCGACCGCCTTTTTCGCGCGCATCTCCGGAACGTACACACACTCGCCGGCCTGCCGGCTCCGGAGACACTCAACGAGCCGCTCATCGGTACGCACGACGTGCGTCCGTTCCAGCTGCCGGTCACCCTGCTCACCCCGACGCTCGACGGTCTCGTCACGGACTTTTTCGAATGGCATGGCGCCGGCACGATCGATCCCGCGCCGCCGCTGGGCGCCATGTGGAAGTCGCAAAAGTTTTTTACCGCCGTGTGGTTCGGCTTCAGCGTGGATGCACTGTTCCTGCGTCTGGACCCCGGCGACGATCTTATCGCCGATGAAGCCTCGCACACCGTGGAATGCCGCATTGCCTCGTCGGCGGGCGCGTACAAGCTGGTCGTCCCGTGCACGCCGTCGCCGGAAACCTTCACGCTGTACGGAACATCGACCGGGAGCGCCTGGACCGAGATCGGCCGTTACGGCACGATCTGCCGCCGAAAAATTCTTGAACTGGCCGTGCCGTTCAAGGATATCCATCTGCAGGCGGGGCAGGAATTCAAGCTCAGCCTGGCCGTGCTGCAGCACGGCCAGGAGATGGAACGGTATCCTCGCCAGCAACCGGTGAGCCTCACCGTGCCGAACGACAATTACGAGGCGACGACATGGAGAGTGTAGCCCATGCCTGACCTGCGCCGCGATCCCGTCGTCGGACGATGGGTCATCATCTCGACCGAGCGAGCCGGCCGGCCTCGCGATTTTTATCCCGCCGAGCCGGCGCGCCAGCCGTCCAGCTCGCTGTGCCCCTTCTGCCCGGGCCAGGAGCAGCTCACGCCCAAGGAAGTACTGGCGTACCGGTCTCAGGGAGGAAACGCCAATTCGCCTGGATGGGCGGTCCGCGTGGTGCCGAACAAGTACCCGGCCCTGCATGTCGAAGGCGACATGGGACGGGAAGGCATCGGCCTCTACGACCGCATGAACGGCGTCGGCGCGCATGAAGTGATCATCGAAACCCCGGACCATAAAGACATGCTGGCCGATCTGCCGGTCAAACGCATCGAAGACATCCTGTGGGCCTATCGCGACCGGATGGTGGATCTGAAGCGGGACACGCGCTTCCGCTACATCCTGGTCTTCAAGAACCACGGCGCGGCCGCCGGCGCGACGCTGGAGCACACGCATTCCCAGCTGATCGCGCTGCCGGTCATTCCGACCAGCGTCCTCTCAGAGATCAACGGCTGCCGGGCGCACTACGAGCAGAAAGAGCGCTGCATCTATTGCGACATCATCAAGCAGGAAATGAGCGACCGGGAACGGGTCGTGGCGGAAAATCCCGAGTTCATCTGCGTCACGCCCTTCGCGCCGCGCTTTCCCTTCGAGATGTGGATCCTGCCGAAACGGCACGCCGCCTATTTCGAGGAAAGCCAAAAGACGCAGTTCGAAATGCTGGCGCCGATCCTCTCGGAATCCCTGCGGCGCATGGACCGGACGCTGCGGCGCCCGGCCTACAACTTCATTCTGCACACGTCGCCGCTCCACGAAAAGACCGGCGAGTACTACCACTGGCACATCGAGTTGATCCCCAAGCTGACGCCGGTGGCCGGCTTCGAATGGGGCACCGGCTTTTACATCAATCCGGTCACGCCGGAAGAAGCCGCCAAATTCCTGCGCGAGGCGCAACTCTAGCCGCTTGCCCTGGCCCGGTGATCGGCATATCATCGGGCCATGAAGGTCCTGCTCAGCCATCCCGAACGCTCGGTGGACATCAAAGGCCCGAAAAAGGCCCGAGAGGTCCTGCGCGAGTTGAACCTCGTTCAGGAGGCCCACCTGGTCATTCGCGGCGACGAATTGATCACGGAAGACGAGCTGCTGAAAGACGACGATCTCGTCGAAATCCGTCCGGTCATTTCCGGCGGCGCCCAGGGTCTTGTAACCCCATGAACTGCACCAAGTGCAAAACCAAGGCGGTCATCGATCTCCCGCGGCACAACGCGGCGTTTTGCACGCCGTGCTTCACCACCTACGTGCAGGAGCAGGTGGCCTATGCGATCAAGCACCAGCGCATGTTCGGCCCGGACGATCGCATTCTCGTGGCGGTGTCGGGCGGCAAGGACAGCCTGGCGCTGTGGGACATTCTCTTGAAGCGGGGCTACAAGGCCGATGCGCTCTATGTGGACCTCGGCATTCCCGGCTACTCGGCGAAATCGCGCAAAAAGGTCGAACGATTCGCCGACACCGTGGCCCGGCCGCACGGCGCCGCGCTGCGGATCCACACGGTGCAGGAGGAAGAGGGCGCGGGCATCAAGGAACTGTCCGACCTCGTCCACCGCCCGACCTGCGCCACATGCGGCACGATCAAACGCTACCAATTCAACAAGGCCGCCGTGGAGCAGGAGTACGATGTCATGGCCACCGGCCACAATCTGGACGACGAAGCGTCCCGGCTGCTCGGTAACGTGCTTCACTGGCAGGACGAGTACCTCGACAAGCAGGGTCCCACGCTCCCCGCCTCGGTCGAAGGCTTCGCCAAAAAAGTCAAGCCGCTCTACCGGCTGAGCGAGCGCGAGCTGGCCGCGTATGCGGTGCTCAATAAGATCGATTACATCGTGGAAGAATGCCCGATGGCCAAGGGCTCCAAGATGCTTCTCTATAAGGAAGTCCTGAACCGCCTTGAGACGGAATCGCCGGGCACCAAGCACCGGTTTTACTGGGGCTTTCTTGAGAAGCAAACGCAGGCCCAGCCGGCCTCGACTTCCATGGCCGAGAAGGACCAGGCCCTGCTGCATCCTTGCAAGACCTGCGGCCAGCCGACCACCGGTGAGATCTGCTCCTACTGCAAGATGATGGCGCGCGCCCGACTTAGCTCGTCCTCGGCACGCCGATCATCGTGAGTCCCGTTCTCGCTAACCCGTCCCGCAGACTAACGTCGCTCCACACTGGAAAAGGTTGCAGCCCATCATTCGAGCTGACCAAGGGCTAGGAGCGGATGTTCCATGCCCCATTCCTGCGAACCCATCCCGCGGACAGCCGCGGTCTCATGCCGTAGAAGGTTGAAGCCCACCAATTTTTCTCGGCGGCACGCACAAACGTGGCACTCCTTATCCATTGCGCAGTGCGGCTTGAAAAGACTTCCGGGACACCGTAAGCTGCATTCACGTACCAATACGGAGCGACGATGCCGACTTCTCAACGAGACTATTACGATATTTTGGGCGTGAGCCGGTCTGCCACGCCGGACGAGATCAAGAAGGCCTATCGCAAACTGGCCCGGCAGTACCACCCTGACCTGCACACGGGTTCCCGCAAGGGCGAGATGGAAAAGAAGTTCAAGGAGTTGAACGAAGCGCACGAGGTCGTGGGCGATCCGGATAACCGAAAAAAATACGACCGCTACGGCCACCGCTGGCAGGAGGCGGAGGCCTACGAAAAGGCCCGCCAGCAGGCCGGCGCCGGCCAAGGTTTCGGCGGGAGGCGGCAGGCCGGTCCGGAATTCACGACCGAGGAAGGCTTCGACTTTAGCGACGTGTTCGAAAATCTCTTCGGCGGACGCTCGCGGGGCGGATCGGGATTCCGCGGCGGCGCCGCGCCGGGGCAGGATCTGGAGACCGAGGCCAGGCTGACGCTGCGCGAAGTGCTCACGGGTGTGACGCGGCGCGTGGAAGTCACGGAGCCGGGCGGCCCCAACGGGCGGACCGCGGCGCGCACGATCGACATCAAAATCCCGGCCGGCGTGCAGGACGGGACGCGGGTGCGCGTGGCCGGCAAGGGCGGCTCCGGCCGGGGCGGCGGGAAACAGGGCGATCTCTACCTGCGCGTGCACATCGAGCCGGACGCGGTGTTTCGCCGTGAAGGAGCCGATCTCCACGTCACGCTGCCCGTCTGGCCGTGGGAAGCCGCGCTCGGGGCCGACATCCTGGCGCCGACGCTGGCGGAGCCGGTGCGCGTGAAGGTGCCGCCCGGCAGCCGTGCCGACAGCAAGCTCCGGCTGAAGGGCAAGGGACTGCCGACCTCATCGGGCGGACGCGGCGATCTCTTCTATACGCTGCAGATCGTCATGCCGGCATCTCTGTCGAACGAGGACCGCAAATTGTACGAACAATTGGGCCGGGCGCCTCACGCAGATCCGCGGGCCGAGCTGCTGCGGGCTGCCCGGGGATGAGCACAATGACGTCGACCGAATTCGCCCTCTTCTCATTCGGGTCGCTGTTTCTGATCGTGGACCCGATTGCGGCGGTCCCGGCCTTCCTGGCCATGACGGCGAGGGATACGATCGCGCAACGCGGCCGTATGGCGCAGGTGGCCTGTCTCGTCACGGTCGGCATCCTGGCGGCCTTCGCATTCGTCGGCCAGAGCCTGTTTCGTGTACTGGGCGTGTCGCTCCCCGCGCTGCAGGCGGCCGGCGGGCTGGTGCTGTTATTGGTCGCACTGGACATGCTGCGGGCGCAACGTTCCACGGTGCAGGAGACGGCCGAAGAAACGGCGGCCGGGATGAAAAAGGACGACATCGCCATCACGCCGCTGGCCATTCCGATGATGGCCGGGCCCGGCGCAATTTCGGCAGTCATCCTGCTCGAATCACAGGCCGCCGACTGGACGCAGCGGGGCGTGCTGCTCGGCTGCATCGTGGCTATCGGCGTCGTCAGTTACATTATTCTGGCGTTGGCGGGGCGCGGAGCCTCCCGTTGGCTCGGCCCCATCGCGGAAAAGATCATCACGCGGCTGATGGGGCTCCTGCTCGCGGCGCTGGCCATCCAGTTTATTTTCAACGCGCTGAAATCGGAAAGCGGCCTGCTGGGCCGCTGAGAGTGCAGGTCGGTGAACGTTGACAAAGGGGGGCATATGAAGAGAGTCATGCTGATGGGAATCGCGGTGACGCTCCTGATGCTCGGCGGGCAACCGCTGTGGGCGGACGAGCCGCAGGGAGGACCGAAGGAACAGGGCAAGGGCTATGGCGGGCAGGGCGAGGGCATGAAGGGCCGCCACGGAGGAGCCGGACACTTTTTGCGCCACCTGCTCATGCATCAGAAGGAAATCGGGCTGAGCGAGGAGCAGGTCGGCAAGATCAAAACGCTCCAACTCGAGCTGGACAAGACGCGCATCCGGACTGAAGCCGACATCCAGGTTGCCAATCGCGAGTTGCACGCGCTGATCCAGGATGATAAAGCAGATCTGGCGTCCATCGAAGCGAAACTCAGGCAGGGAGCGAACCTGGAGGTTGGTCTCCGCCTGGCCGCAGTCAAAGCCAGGCGCGACGCCATGGCGCTGCTGACCCCGGAGCAGCGCGAGAAGGAAAAGGCCGAGCATGAAAAAATGATGCAAATGCATGGCGAACACCGGATGGGCGAACGGAAAGGCATGGAACACGGAATGGGCCAGGGCATGAAGCCGGGCGCAGAGCGAATGGAACCGGCGCACTGAACAATCACTCACTTAAAGGAGAGCACCCATGAAGAGATTCGGAATCGGCATCACTGTTTTGGCATTGCTCGTCGGGATCAGCCTCATCGCGACCGGGCCAGCCTGGAGCGATAAGAAGGGCAAGCAGGAAGAAGAGGGCAACGTCGCCGACCTGGCAAAGGAAGCCAAGGTCACCGTGGACCAGGCGATCAAGACCGCCACGGAGAAGGTCCAGGGCACGGTCGTCGAAGCCGAGTTGGAAAAGAAACATGACAAGACGATCTGGGAAGTGGAGATCGTCGGTGCGGACGGCAAAGTCTCCGAAGTCCACATCGACGCTGCGACGGGCGCGGTGATCGACGTCGAGGACAAGAAAGATGAGAAAAAGGACGAGAAGAAACACAAGGGGAAGGGCAAGTAAGAACGCGCTGGCTCTTTTCGTCTGAACGAGTGGAGG
>DASQGO010000004.1:0-4130 GCA_035632555.1 Nitrospiraceae bacterium
CCTCCCAAAAAAGAACTCGATGTGGTCGTCAAGCTCGGACTGGGCGTCTTTGTCGGCGCCTTCGTGCTGATCTGGGGCGGCATGTTCCTCACGAGGCCCGATCGGACGATCCCGCCCTACAGCATCGGCTCGCAGGAAGACCCGGCGGTGGCTGTCCATGTACCGGCATGTACCAGCGCCACGGAAATCGAAACACTGATCTACCGGTTTCAGAAAATCGCACACGAGGGCCGCGATTTCGGACGGATGAAAATCCGGCCGACGACGGACAACGATCCGGCCAGTCGCTACCAGCAGATGACCATTTATGTCTTTGCCGACGACCACTGGGCCGAGCCGGACATGCTGCACCGGTACCTGTCGTCGAAGACTTCGCGCGACCCGGCCGAGACGGCCTTCAGGGCCGACTTCGAAAAAACCGTGCGGGGCTATTACCGGCTTGAAGGAATGGCCGAAGAAGGGCGGATCGGGCGGATCCACGAGACGCTGCAGGGCAGGGACACGGCGGGCACCGCCGCCTACGCGCGCCTGCTGTTCAAAGGATCCGTGACGGCGGCAACGAATTCTCCGAACACGCCGCCCGATAAACCGGCATCCTCGCCGCTCTCACCGTTTTGAAGGCGCCTGCGGCCGGCTCAATGCCTGCGCGATCACTTCCGTCAGCCGCGCCCGCAACTCAGGATCCGTCACGACGGCCGTCTGCGCCTCGGCTTCCGCAAGCGATTGCGGAGACGGCGTCTGTGCCGTCACCTGATCCGGCGCCCCGGTCTCGCGGATTCGCTCGACGCGGGCGACCGATCCCACCCGCAGCACCACATCCGTAATCATGGCGCTGCCCGCCGCCGCGTTGACCTTCTCGACCAGCTCGGGCTTCAGAAACGTCAGGTGCTGTATCCAGACCGAGCTCTCAGCGACCAGGTAGAGCTTCTTGAATTTGATCTGATCGGGCCTCGTATGGGCGGCGATCGTCTCGCCGGCGATGTCCGCCCAGTTCTTGAGGAGCTTGTGCTCCAGCAACTTCGCTTCCATCCCATGGCGGCGCGCGATGCCGCTCAGCACCGAGGCGATCGAATCGAAGAAGGAGCGTGCAGCCATGGTGTATTGTATCAATGTCGTACGCACGAGGCGATAGGCAAGTGGCGCAAGACCCAAGGCCCCGTCCCCATGTTCCGTGTCATGCGCCTCGCGCCGTTTGTGACGGAATGCTATAGTGGCGCGTCATGGCAAGGGAAAAGGACAAAGACGGGGGCGAAAAGGTCATCGCCACCAATCGGAAGGCGTTCCACGACTATCACATCGAGGACAAGCTCGAAGCCGGGATTATTCTGCGCGGAACGGAGGTCAAATCGCTCCGCGACGGCCTTGTGAATCTCCGGGACAGCTACGCCAGCGTGGACCATGGCGAGGTGTTCCTGCACAACTGCCACATCAATCCCTACAGCCACGGGAACATCATGAACCACGAACCGCTCCGGCCGCGCAAGCTGCTCCTCCATCAGAAAGAGATCAATCAGCTCATCGGCAAGACGCAGCAGAAGGGCCTCACGCTTATTCCCCTCCGCATTTATTTCAGTCCGCGCGGGCATGCCAAGGTTGAACTCGCGCTCGCCAAAGGCAAGAAGCAGTACGACCGCCGCGAAACGATCAAGGAACGTGAAGCCGGCCGCGAAGTCGAGCGGGCGATGAAGGGGAAGCGTTAGCAAGTCCGCGGGTCACGACCTTATTTCCAGCATCTTCCAACCAGCTGATTTATAAGCTCAATCATCTCTCGAAATAGGCCGAAGGAGCCCGGGAGACTTCCCTATTGACTATAGTTCTAGCTAGGACTATCTTAACAGGTACGGCACATGATTCTGGTGAGAGCTGGTGTTAGCCTGAACGCACACCAAAGGAGGGCTCCCATGAAAGCATTCTTTCAAACCGATGACGGCTGGGCAGGGTTGATTTTACGGCTCACGCTTGGGCTCGTCATGTTTCCGCATGGCGCGCAGAAGCTGCTGGGCTGGTACGGCGGACTCGGGTTCGACGGGACGATGGGATTCCTCACCCTGACGATGGGCCTCCCCTGGATCATTGCCTTCCTGGTCGTCATCGGCGAGTTCTTCGGGAGCCTGGGACTGCTGGTCGGGTTCCTGACGCGATTCAGCGCCGCGAGCATCGGCGTCATCATGCTGGGCGCGATCACGATGGTCCATCTGCAGAACGGGTTTTTCATGAACTGGTTCGGCAGACAGCCGGGCGAAGGTTATGAGTATCACCTGCTCGTGCTCGGCATCAGCATCACGCTGACGGTCATTGGGGCGGGCCGTTGGTCGGTGGATCAGCAAGTCGCGCAGAGGCTCGCGAAGTAACGGATGGAAGGAAAAACCATGTTTGTCGTTGCTGGAGTGACAGGAAATACCGGTTCAGTCGTTGCACAGACTCTGCTCGATCGAAAACAGCCGGTCAGGGTGATCGTGCGGACGGCGGACAAGGGAGCGGTCTGGAAGGCCAAGGGGGCCGAGGTGGCCGTGGTGTCGCTGGATGACGTGCAGGCGTTGACCAAGGCGTTTGAGGGGGCCGAGGGCGCCTATCTGCTGGTGCCGCCCAATTACGCGGCGGCGTCCTATCTTGACGACCGCAAGAAGGTTGCCGATGCGCTGGCCAAAGCCGTCAAAGCGAGCGGCCTCGGTCATGTCGTGTTTCTCTCGTCCGTCGGGGCGCACCGGTCGGAAGGGACGGGTCCGATCCGCATCGTCCGATACGGAGAGCAGCAACTCGGTGCCGTGACGAAGAACCTGACGATCCTCCGCCCGCCGTCCTTTATAGACAACTGGGCCCCAGTGCTGGGCGCGGCCAAGGCCCAGGGCGTGCTCCCCTCGTTTCTCTCGCCGGGCAACAAGATTCCGATGATCTCGACGCGCGACATCGGACGTATCGCAGCGGAGCAGCTCATCGCGGGCGGCCAGGGACGGAAGGTGCTGGAACTGTCCGGCCCAGAGGACTACAGCCCGAACGATGTGGCGGCGGCGCTGGGGAATATTCTCAAGCACCCGGTCACGGTGCAACAGGCGCCGCTGACGGCCGTGGTGCCGACGTACAAGTCGTTCGGCTTTTCCGATGATGCCGCGCGTCTGTTCGAGGAAATGTACCGGGGTTTCGAGCAAGGCACCATCGATTTCGAGAAGACAGGCGCGACTCATCTGCGCGGGAAGGTCACGCTGGCCGAGGCGCTGGCGCGGCTCGTATGACGGACGGTTGAAACAAGAGGTTGTTCCATGATGAAGGTTCTTCACATAGCTTCGAACGGCGACACGGCAGCTACGACCGGCGGGCCGATGCCGGTGTTCGCTTCCGACAGCGAGCCGCTCGACGCCTATTCCCGCGCGGTCATGCATGCCGCCGAGACGGTCAGTCCGTCCGTCGTGAATATCGAAGTGCATCACCGGCTGAAGGGTCGCGCTTCAAGGGAGCCTGGGTTTCCTCGGGAAGCGCACGGCAGCGGATCCGGCTTTATCTTTACGCCGGACGGGTTTGCGTTGACGAACAGCCATGTGGTGCACGGAGCCGACCGCATCGAAGTCGCGCTCTCGGATGGCCGGCGGGTCCAGGCCGATTTGATCGGAGACGACCCGCACACGGACCTGGCCGTGATCCGACTCGACGCCCCGGCGCTGACCGCGGTGCGGTTGGGCGATTCTCATGTTGTTCGGGTGGGCCAACTGGTCATCGCGGTGGGAAACCCCTATGGATTCCAGTGCACGGTCACGGCCGGCGTCGTGAGCGCTCTGGGCCGCTCGCTCCGCTCGACATCGGGACGGCTCATTGACAATGTCATCCAGACCGACGCAGCCCTGAATCCGGGCAACTCCGGCGGGCCTCTGGTCACTGCCGCCGGCGACGTGGTGGGCGTGAATACGGCCATTATTCGGCCGGCTCAGGGGATCTGCTTCGCCACCGGAATCAATACGGCGAAATTCGTGGCCGCTCGATTGATCAAGGAGGGCAGGATTCGCCGGGGCTACATCGGCGTGGTGGGCCAGAACGTACCGCTTCCGCGCCGGGTCGTTCGATTTCATCAGTTGCCAGCCGAGAGTGGGATTCTGGTGGTGTCGGTGGAGAAAAACAGCCCGGCCGAGCAGGCCGGCCTG
>DASQGO010000005.1:0-6914 GCA_035632555.1 Nitrospiraceae bacterium
TTTCACGCCCGCGCAGGACTTGCGCAGCGACACCACGCTGTCGTCGCCTTCCCGGCCGTAGCCCATTTCCTCGCGCACGACGCTGTTCAGCGCGTGACACCGGGACTCTGCTGCCGCGAGGTGCCCCTGCTGCTGGTTCAGCTGCTGCTCGGTCTCGCGCAGCCGTTCGTCGATCTGCTGCCCGTGCTGGGCGGAAGCGTCCCGCTCCTGCTGCGCCTGCACGATCTGCCGCTCCGCCTGCTGCCGGCGCGCCAGGCACTGTTCCAGCTTGGCCTTCGCAGCCGCCGTCAGCGTGCCCGGCACGGCAGATGCGTCGGACGCGCCGCCCGATGACGGCAGCGAGAGCGCCAGCAGGCCCCGGCGTGATTGCTCGGCCTGCTCCAGCGTGGACGCGCGCCGTCCGGCCATCGCGTTCGCCAGCTGCTCCCGTTCGGCCAGCCCCTTCGCACCCGCGGCCATGTCGGCTTCCGCCTGGGCGAGCTGCGCGCGGCGTTCGGCCACTTCGGCGACCGCCCGCTCCCGCTCGGCCTTCAACCGGATCAATTGCTCGTTGGCCTGCGCGCGCTGCTGCCCGAACAGGTCGGCGCGGCTCCGCTCCACTTCGCTCGTCCGTAGCGCCTGGGCCTGCTGCTGCTCCAGCCGGCCGATCTCGTCGCGGCGACGCATGAGCGCATTGTCGCCCTCGAGCATCCGGACGCGGATCTCTTCCAATTGTGCGACAAACCGGGCCTGCTCGGCGGCCTGGGCGGACTCCTGCTGGTCCAGCGTGGCCAATTCCGCCTCGACCACGCGCTGCTGGCCCTGAAGCGCCCGATGTTCCCGCACCAGCAGCTGGACCTCCAGCGTCCGGGCGTTGTCGAGCAGGACCTGATAATGCTTGGCCTGCTTGGCCTGCCGCTCCAGCGCATTCAGCCGCTGCTTGACCTCCGCGATGATGTCCCGAACCCGGCTGAGGTTCTGGGTCGTCGCATCCATCTTCCGCAGCGCCTCGGCCTTTTGTTTTTTATAGCGGACGATGCCGGCGGTTTCCTCGATCAGTTCGCGGCGCTGCAGCGGAGACGCGTTGAGGATTTCCTCGATCCGGCCCTGCTCGATCACTGTGTGCCCCTTGGTGCCGGCGATCGTATCCATGAGCAGGCTGCGAATGTCTTTCAACCGGCAGGCCACTTTGTTGATCAGGTATTCACTGTCGCCGTTCCGATAGAGCCGGCGCGTGACCATCACTTCGTGATAATCGCCGAACTCCGGCGGCAGAAGCGGCGGCGCGCCCGGTTCGGGCTGCGACAGGCCGCTCATGACCAGCGACACCTCCGCCATGCCGAGCGGTTTGCGCGCTTCGGTGCCGTTGAAGATGACGTCTTCCATTTTCTCGCAGCGCAAGGCGGATTTCGGGCTTTGCTCGCCGAGCACCCAGAGGATGGCGTCCACGATATTGCTCTTGCCGGTTCCGTTCGGGCCGACGATGGCGGTGACGCCGGAGGGAAAACCGATTTTGGCTTCAGCGAAGGATTTGAACCCGGTCAGTTCCAAGGACTTGAGATACATTCGTCCCTTTCCCGAGCATGGCGGCTGTGGCCGGAAATTTCGTCACTTGTAGCACAGCAGACAGTGAAAATCAAAAGGAAAATACAGGATACAGTGGGTTTCGTAAGAGGCGGCCCCTAGATATAGGGACTTAGCGGGAGGAGGCGGCTGCGCGCGAAAGCGGCTGAATCGAGACCAATTCCTTCGGCAGGGAAAACTCAACGTCTTCTTCGATTACCATCAATTCCTCAACCTCGTCGGCGCCGTGGCTCTTGAGATAGTCCACGACCTCGGTCACCAGCACTTCCGGAGCCGAGGCGCCGGCCGAAATGCCCACCGCCTTGGCGCCCTTGATCCAGGCCGGGTTGATGTCAGACGACGAGTCGATCAGGTACGATTGAATTCCGCAATGCTCGCCCAGCTCGCGGAGCCGGTTGGAGTTGGAGCTGTTCGGCGAGCCGATGACCAGGATGACATCCACCAGTTTCGACAGGGCCTTGACCGCGTTCTGGCGGTTCTGCGTCGCATAGCAGATGTCTTCCTGGTGCGGCCCTTTAATTTTCGGGAACCGCCGGTGGAGCGCTTCGACGATGTCCCGGCATTCGTCCACGCTGAGCGTGGTCTGCGTGACATAGGAGAGATGGTGCGTGTTCTCGACGTGAAGCTTTTCGACGTCGCTCACGGACGACACGAGATGGAATTTGTCCGGCACCTGGCCGAGCGTCCCGATGACCTCCGGGTGGCCCGCGTGGCCGATCAAGATCAGTTCGTACCCCTGCGTGTAGTCCCGATTGACTTCGTTATGGACTTTGATCACCAGCGGACAGGTCGCGTCGATGGTCTTCAGCCCCCGGCGGTTCGCCTCCGCCCACACATCCTTGGCCACCCCGTGCGCGCTGAAAATCACGATGGAGCCGTCCGGCACTTCGGTGAGCTCTTCCACGAAGACCGCGCCCTTGTCGCGGAGGCTGTTCACGACGTGGCGGCTGTGCACGATCTCGTGCCGCACGTAGATCGGCGCTCCGTAGGCCTTGAGCGACAACTCGACGATCTCGATCGCCCGGTCCACGCCGGCGCAAAACCCTCTCGGACTGGCCAGATAGATTTTCATATGGACTTCACATTACGGCAGAGCGGGCCGTTCCGTCAACTGATTTACCTCGGTAACTTCAGCACCCACGTGAGGAGCCGGTCCTGCACGCGGTCGGGTAGCCAGGCGGCAAGAGCCGCGCGGAGCCTGGCATCGAGACCGACCAGATAGCGCGTCTTCGGCCGGGCGGCGGACAGGGCATGCGCGACGGCTTTGGCCACCACCCGCGCCGGGATGGCCCGTTGCGCCGCCCGCTCCACCGCCTTGCGCACCGGCGCCAGCGCATCCCGGTACAGGCTTTTCTCCTCCGTGCTCCACCTCGCATCAATTTGATCCGTCCGGTGCTTCGCCTTGTCCCAAATGCGGGATTCGACCGCCCCCGGTTCGACGATGGACACCCGAATGCCCCACGGTTGGAGTTCCAGCCGCATCGCGTCGGTCAGCGCTTCCAGCGCAAATTTCGACGCCGAGTACGGCCCCATGAACGGCATGGCGGCCCGGCCGGCGATGGAACCCATGTTGACGATGCGCCCCCGGCTCTTCCGCAGCAGCGGGAGAAACGCCTGCGTGACCGCCACCTGCCCGATGACGTTCACCTCGAACTGCATTCGCAAATCCGCCAGCGCAAGGATCTCCAGCGGGCCGCCGATGCCGATTCCCGCATTGTTGACCAGTCCCGCCAGGCCGGCAGCCCCGACTGCGTCCTCAACCGCCTTCGCCGCCCGGTCAATCGACGCTTCATTGGTGACATCCAATAAGATAGGCGTGAGCCGCGCGGACGCCTTCGCTTTCAGCGCGTCGCCGTCGGCCGGTTGTCGCACACCGGCAAACACCCGGTAGCCCAGTTCGTCGAGATAGAGCGCGCAGGCCTCTCCGATGCCGGTCGACGCCCCGGTGATGACGATTCCGTCTGGTGTGAAAGAAGTCATATTCGACAGGCCGGCCCCGTCCATTCCTTTTCTTGACTCTTCTCTGCACTCCCCTATAGGCTGGTGTACAGGATGGCGCCCGCCTCCAGCAAGAAAATCTTAGTGGTCGAAGACGAGAAGGACATCCTTCAACTCGTCAAACTCTATCTCGAAAAAGAAGGCTACCGCGTCAGCACCGCGACGACCGGCCCGGACGGGTTGAAAGCCGTCAAGTCCGAACACCCCGATCTGCTCGTGCTCGATTTGATGCTCCCCGACATGGACGGGCTGGAGATTTGCAAACGTCTCCGGAGCGATCAGCCGACGGCGACCCTCCCCATTATCATGCTCACCGCCAAGGCGGAGGAATCGGACACCGTCATCGGCCTCGAACTGGGCGCCGACGACTACGTCACCAAACCCTTCAGCCCAAAGGCCCTGGTCGCCCGCATCAAGGCCCTCCTGCGCAGGGTCGAGCGCTCGAAAGAGGAAACGCCGGCCCGTTCCACGTACGGGACGCTCGTCCTCGACCGGGACCGCCACGAAGTCAAGGCGAACGGCAAAGATGTGACGCTCACGGCCAAGGAGTTCGGCCTGCTCGAATACCTGCTCCAGCACCCCGGCCGCGTCCTGACCCGCGACGTGCTGCTGAACGCCGTGTGGGGCTACGAGTATTACGGCACGACGCGCACGATCGACGTGCACGTCCGGCGGCTGAAGCAAAAAATTCCGCTCCTCAACGACGCGATCGTCTCGATCAAATCGCTGGGGTACAAACTCAAAGAGAAGGACTGACCGGCGTCCCCGTTCGTGACTATGAACCTCTCCATCCGCTGGAAAGTCGCCCTCGGCACGCTGCTGGCCGTGACGCTCGGGCTGACCATCGCCGGGTGGCTGGCGCTTCGCTCGATCGAAGAACTCGAACTCGCCCGCATCGAAGAATCCCTCGGCACACGGACGGGCCTTGCCGTCCTCTCGCTGCGTCCTCTGATGGACCAGCCCGGCGATCATCGGGACCGCCTCCGAACCATGGCCGGGGAACTGGGCCGGCAGGCGCTGGCGCGCGTGACCGTGATCGCGCCGGACGGCACCGTGCTGGCCGACAGCGCCGTGGCGGACGACCAAGTCGCAAAAATGGACAACCACCGCGCGCGCCCGGAAGTGGCCCAGGCCTTTGAAACCGGCCGCGGCACCCACATCCGCACAAGCGAGACCACCGGCATGCGGACCTTTTATCTGGCGCTCCCCATCAGTTCGCAACCGGGGGCCATGACGGGCGTCCTCCGGCTCGGCATTCCGCTGACGGACGTCGAGAGCCGCATCCAAAGTCTCCAGCGCACGCTGGGGGTCGCCTTCGGCGTGGCCTTCGCCATCGCCGTCACGGTGAGCCTGCTCATCGCACGGGGACTGACCCGGCCCCTGTCCGACATCGCGGCCGTCGCCCGGCAGCTGGCGGACGGCGCGCTGGGACAGCGCATTCAGACGCAGTCCACCGACGAAGTGGGCGTCCTTGCCACGACGCTCAACCAGATGGCGGATCAGATGGATCGCGACATCACCGCGCTGCGCCGTCTGGAGCAGGTCCGGAAGGATTTCGTGGCCAACGTGTCGCACGAATTGCGCACGCCCCTCACCTCGATCAAGGGCTATGTCGAAGCGCTGCTGGACGGCGCCAAGGACAACCCGGAGGAAGCCGCGCGCTTTCTCCAGATCATCCTCAAGCAGAGCGACCGCCTGAATCTGATCCTCGAAGATCTGCTCCAGCTTTCCCAGATCGAGTCCGGGCTGGTGCGATTCAAGCGCGAGCCGGTCCACCTCGGCGAACTGATCGAGCGCACGCTCCCCCCGATCAAACCGTTTGCGGACAAGAAGCGGCAGACGCTCACGGTCGCAGTTCCCCACAGCCTGCCGCCCGTGTCGGGCGACGAGGACCGGCTCGTTCAAGTATTGACCAATCTGTTGGATAACGCCATCAAGTACACGCCGGAAGGCGGGAGCATCAGCATCGCGGGCGGCATTGCCGCGCAGGCGGCCGACGGGCCCGCGCAGGTGGAGCTCAGCGTCACCGACACGGGCATCGGCATTCCGATCGCGGACCGGCCGCGCGTCTTCGAGCGGTTTTACCGCGTGGATAAGGCGCGGTCGCGGGAGATGGGCGGCACGGGCCTCGGCCTGTCGATCGTGAAACACATCGTGGAAGGGCACGCCGGCAAAGTCTGGGTGGAAGGCAATCAGCCCAGGGGCAGCCGGTTCGTGCTTCGCCTGCCCATCGCGAGCGAGACGCCGGAACCGGCTCAAACCAGTCTCGAGATCCCCGCGTAGATCAGCATCGCCGCCAACGCGGCGCCCGGCAGCGTGAACACCCAGGCATAGACGATCTTCGCCGTCACGCCCCACCGCACGGCGGACAGGCCCTTCACCGCCCCCACGCCCATCACGGAGGATGTGATGGTGTGCGTCGTGCTGACCGGCAGGCCGATGTGCGCCGTCGCCAGCAGCACCGCCGCCGCGCCGGTTTCGGCCGCGAACCCGTGCACCGGCTCCAATTTGACGATGCGCGTCCCCAGCGTGCGGACGATTTTCCATCCGCCGGCCGCCGTGCCCATTCCCATGGCCAGCGCGCAGGCGCCGATCACCCACATCGGCACCTCGTCGGTCGTGAGCTGTCCGGAGGAGAACAGCGCCAGCGTGATGATCCCCATGGCCTTCTGCGCGTCGTTGGCGCCGTGGCTGAACGCCATGAAACTGGCCGAGACCAGCTGCAGGCGGCTGAACAGGTGCGTGGCGAAGCTCCGCTGCGCGCGGAAGAACAGCCAGCTGATCGCCACCATCAGCGACAGCCCGACCAGGAATCCGCAGAGGGGCGACACGATCATGGCTTCCAGCACCGACCGCAGGCCCGAAAACTTGACCGTCCCCCAGCCGCCGTGCATGGTCGCCGCCCCGACCAGCCCGCCGATCAGCGCGTGCGATGAACTGGTCGGCAGGCCGAGCAGCAGCGTGAACAAATTCCACAGAATGGCTCCGGCCAGCGCCGACGCCACCACGGCCTGCGTCACCGCCGACGGATCCACGATGCCCTTGCCGATCATCTTCGCCACGGCCGTGGACATGAACGCGCCGGCCACGTTGAGCACGCCGGCCAGCAGCACGGCCGTCATCGGGCTCAGCACCCGCGTCGAGACGACCGTGGCGATCGCATTGGCGCTGTCGTGCCACCCGTTCGAAAAATCGAAGAGCAGCGCCAGCACCACGACGATCAGGAGCATCCCGGTCAGTTCAGGCATGCAGGACTCGTGACGCGTGAGGCGTGAGGCGTGAGACGCGGGAGATCATCAGCTGTGCTTCAGCGCGATGCGCTCGAGGATGTTGGCGACGTCTTCGCAGCGGTC
>DASQGO010000006.1:0-1751 GCA_035632555.1 Nitrospiraceae bacterium
GATCGGGCCGCTGGTGCAGGGTTTGGCTGATCGCCTGGCGGAGGGAGCGCGTCAAAAAGGCTACCAGGCGTTGGGCGATCGGACACCCGAAAAGGGCTCCGGAATCGTCTCGCTTCACAAGCCCAGTGTCGATAGCCGCAAACTGGTCCGTGATCTCAAGGAGCATGGAATAATGGCTGCTCCTCGGCAGGGCTGGGTGCGATTTTCACCGCATTTCTACATTAGTCCCGAGGAGATCGACCGGGTTGTGGAAGCACTCCCGTAGAGGTATGCCAATCGATCTAAGGCCTCCTTTCCAACGTCCTAGGGCCTCCGGTCTAGGGACGGCGACCACGTTGGGGAATAAAATCTAAGGGATGCTACATAAAATGCGGGGATACTTGGCGCTCGTGGCCTTGGCCAGCGGCTGTTGTTTTGCTCAATCCTGGGAGATTGGAGCCGCGGGTGGCTACGGCTTTTACCACAACGCGACCATTAGCAATGCGACCGGTTCGGCGACTGCGGGATTCGGTCCGCGATTCGCTGCCGGCGCCCTGGTCGGTGAGGATGTGGCGGAGCATTTCGGCGGCGAACTGCGCTACACGTATCGCGACGGCGGCTCGGAGTTGCGCTTTAACGGCCGCGAGGCAAATCTCGACGCCGCCGCGCATGCTTTGCACCTCGACTTCCTGGTCTACGCCACGGGACGGCATGCCCGGCTGCGGCCCTTCCTGGCGGGCGGCGCAGGCATGAAGCGCTATACCGGGACCGGCAGGGTAGACCCTTCGCAGCCCCTGACCAGCTTCGCCCTGTTAGCTCATCAGGATCAGGTGAAGGCTCTGGTCAGCTTTGGCGGCGGCGTGAAGGCCATGCTGGGCGATCATTGGGTAGTGCGGGTGGATTTCCGCGACTACGCGACGCCGTTTCCCGAACACGTGATCGTGCCGGCGCCGGGCACGAAAGTTCACGGCTGGTTGCATGATTTCGTGCCGCTGTTTGGCGTGGACTGGACTTTCGGCCGTTAATTGCCAGCCGACTGCCGTTGCAGCGCAGGCCTCAAATTCAGGTTGCGTACTAAACGATGCAGGTAATTGGGATGCAGGCCCAGCAGGCGTGCCGCCTCGGTGTAGCTGCCTTGGGCCTGCTCGACGGCATTGATGATCAGCTGTTTTTTTGTCTCGCGCACCGCGTCATGAAAAGCATTGACGGCTGAAGCAGCCGGCTCGGCCTTTTCGAGGATCGATTCTGGAAGATCCTCGGGAAGAATCAACTCGGACGATCCCAGTACAACGGCGCGCTCGATGGCGTTCTCAAGTTCGCGCACGTTGCCCGGCCAGTCGTAATTCAACATGCACGCGCGGGCTTGCGGTGAAATTCCCAGGACAACCCGATTACAGCGCTTTGCGAATTTAGCGGCGAAATAGCTCGCCAGCAGCGAAATGTCCGAACGGCGGTCGCGCAGTGAGGGCATGCGCAGGGACACTACATTCAGCCGGTAGTAGAGGTCCTCGCGAAATCTTCCAGCTTTGACCTCTTCCTCCAGGTCGCGATTGGTGGCCGTGATCAGGCGGACATCCAGCTTGATGGTGCGCGTACCGCCGACGCGTTCGAACTCGCGCTCCTGTAAAACGCGAAGCAATTTGGCTTGCAGCAGAGGCGCCAGTTCGCCGATTTCATCCAGGAATACAGTGCCGCCTTCGGCAACCTCGAGTTTTCCTTTTTTCTGGACGATGGCTCCGGTGAATGCGCCTTTCTCGTGGCCGAACAATTCG
>DASQGO010000007.1:0-15857 GCA_035632555.1 Nitrospiraceae bacterium
GTCTTTCGTCAGCACCTGCATCACGTGGTCCACCTGCACGGCATTGGTGATCAGCAGCACGTTCACCTGTCCCGCCGCGACGTTACCCAGCATCTCGCGCAGACGATCTAGGTCGTCCGGCAGCGCCCACCGGTACACCGGCACGCGGCTGATCGTGGCGCCGCGTTCGCGCAATTCTTCGAGCAGCTCGGCGTTGGTCGCACCGTATTCCTGGATGGCGACCCGGAGGCCGAGCACCGGATTGTTCTCGTCGAGCGTCCGCAGCAGGTCGCGCCAGGTATTCGGTTCCGGCACGGTGCAGGCCGGTTTCAACCCCAACGTCTTGAGTACGGCCACCGGCTTGGGCCCGCGCGCGACGAGCGTGATGCGCCTGAGCGCGTCCGTGATGGATTCCAGCGGGTGGCGGGTTTTCAGGACACCGATCAGGGTTTCCAAGCCCACGCCGGTCATGAGAATCAGCACGTCCACTTGATTGGCCAGCAGGCGCTCGCCGAATTGCAGGGCTTCGCGGTTGTCTTCCAGCGGCACCTCGCGCATGGCCGGCGTGACCATCGGCCGGCCGCCGTAGCGCTCGATCAGTCCGTCCATCTCGGCGGCCATGCGGTTTTCGAACGCCGCGACCGTCAATCCGCTGAGTCCCTTGTCGCTCATTTCGGCGCGTCCATCGCGCATCGGAATCCCGTCGATTCGTTGCGGATCAATGGATCGCTTTTCACGCGCGTGAAAATACGGACGAGCGGCGTTTCCACTGCCCAGCCGGAACTGCGAAGCACCTTGTCCGGGCCCTGCTCGGGCCCCCGGGGATTTTTCGGGGGGCTCTTCTCGTAGTAGGCGGGATCGTACCAGTCGGCCACCCATTCCCAGACGTTGCCGGCCATATCGTAGGCGCCGTAGGGACTCTTGCCCGCCTCGTAACTGCCGACCGGCATCAAGGTTTTTTCGCCGATCCATTGCTGGTTGAAGTTCAGATGCTTCGCGGTCGGCTCGACATTGCCCCACGGAAACCGGCGGTCGTCCGTCCCGCGCGCGGCTTTTTCCCATTCCGCTTCCGTCGGCAGCCGCTTGCCGGCCCAGGCGCAGTAGGCGACGGCGTCCTGCCAATCCACATTCACCACCGGTCGTTCGGCGGCGGTTGCTGAAACCTGGTCGCCTTTCCAGAGCGTGCGCGCCGGGTTCTTCGGATGCTGCGGAATGCGGTGGCCGGTAGCTTGTACAAACTGCCGGTAGTGCCCGTTGGTGACCTCGTGCGCATCGATATAAAACGCATCCAGGTCCACGTGATGGCGCGGGTATTCGTCACGGCCGCCGTCCCGGTCGCCGGGCGGCACGCCCATCGGGAAAGGGCCGGCGGGCACGAACACCATTGGTGCGCCGTCCTTTCCGGCCGGCTCTGCTGCATGCAGCGGGCCGACGAACAACATTGCTAAGCCAATCAGACCGGCGTGAAACGATTGCATACGACTTCTTCTCATCGGGGCTTTTCCATAGGGTGCTGATGGTACCATATCGTTTCCCACGATGCCCAGAGGAGAAGACGCGTTTCCGGTTGACGCGTCATGACCTCCGTCATATAACAGGTTCGTGAGAGAGCGTCGTCATGGCTGATTCCGGCATTCGCGGACTGCGGCACTTGGCTTTGAAAGTCACCGATCTCGCGCGCTCACGGAAGTTTTACGAGGAACTGTTCGGCATGAAAGTCGTCTGGGAGCCGGATCTGGAGAACGTCTATCTGAGCTCGGGCCCGGACAATCTGGCGCTCCATCAGATTCCGGCGGCGGACGTTTCGCGGTACCGCACGGCGAAAAACCAGTTGCTGGATCACCTCGGATTCATCATGGATTCCACGGCATCGGTGGATCGCCTACTTGCGCAGGCCGAACGGTTCGGCGCGACCATCGTCAAGCCGGCCAAGCAGCATCGCGATGGCAGCTATTCCTTTTATATGACCGATCCGGACGGCAACGTCGTGCAAGTGCTCTACGAACCCGCCATCAGCAAACTGAAATTGTCATGAGCCAGGTCTGGGATTCCCTCAAAAGCGATCAGTACGTCGGCCTGGCGCCGTGGGTCTGGATTCAGCTGGAAAGCGCCGAGGCGCCGGGGCCGTTCCCCTTTGTGGGCGGCGTGGCTCCGGAAGTCGTGGCCGGCCTGCATGAGGCGCACAGTCTGCTGCAAAGCAGCGTGGACACGGCCATCAGTGACGTGTTTGCACACCGCGCCCCGCTGGATGATCCCGACCGGCGCGCGCGGCTCGAAGACGCCTACGCCGAGCTGGTCAATTCGCGCCCGCATTTGAAGGCCCTCATCCAGTGCGGCCGCAAGCCGGATGGAACCTTTCAATGGGAATTCCGCAAGGATGCGTCGAAATCGGCTGCGATCACCCACGCCGGGCTGCGCCTCTTCAACGCGGTCACGCGGCAGGCCGTTCCGATCGGATTCGAACGGCCGTCGGCTCCGGCAATCGGGAAATTACTGGGCTTCCTGGACGGGACGCACCGGGTGTCGGAACTGAAGACTGTCGTCGCATCGGCCGGCCGCGAAGCGTCCGGTCTCATCACGCAGGTCATGGAGGCCTTGCGCACATACGACTGCCTGAGCCTCTCGCCCGGCACCACGGTGCGAGAGCAGTGGCTGGCGACCACGCGCGACCAGGATATGGTGCACCTCGGCCACGCCGCGCTGCTGTACCGCCAGCAGGAGCGTTTTTTTCTGTTCGATCCCTGGCTGCTGCCCTGGTTTGCCGAATCGTCGGTGCCGTCGCTCTGGGGCGGGCTGTTGCCGAGGCCCGCCGCGATCTTTCTCACGCACGACCATGACGACCACGTCGATCCGCGCACCCTGTTGCACATGCCGAAAGATGTGCCGGTCATCGTGCCGAGCAAGCGCGACCGACGCGCGCTCTTTTTCGATTATCCGTCGTTGCTGCGCGAGCTGGGGTTCAGCCAGATCGTCGAGCTGGCGCACGGGGACAGCTGGGCGTTCGACGGCGGCGCCGTCGTGTCGGTGCCGTTTTTCGGCGAAGATCCCTGCGACATCGAGATGCCGCGCAATTGCTACCTGATCAACGACCGCGGCCGCAACACGCTGGTGCACGTGGACAGCGGTCCCACGAACGAGGGCAAGTCCGTCGTGAAGGAGGGGGTGATGGGCGAGCTGGTCGGGAAGCACGGACCGATCGCCACGCTCTTCGCCTCGCAACAGCAATTGCAGGAAATCCGCGCCCATGCCGCGCATGCCTGCCTCTCCCATCCGGGCCGCTGGCTCGAC
Organism: Nitrospiraceae bacterium; assembly: GCA_035632555.1. GTDB lineage: Bacteria > Nitrospirota > Nitrospiria > Nitrospirales > Nitrospiraceae > 2-02-FULL-62-14. Next base: position 3,268 of record DASQGO010000007.1, read on the forward strand.
ACCGGCGAGAACGGCTATCTCACCAACGGCTATCTGGCGGAACTGGCCGGGACTGCACGGGCGAAATTATTCGTCTCCTACGCGACCGGCGGCGCCGACTGGCTTCCGGATCACCTGTCGTTCACGTTCAGCCGGCGCAACCCCGCGCGGACCGCGCTCATTACGGCGCACTGGGAGCCGCCCGGGAAACTGAAAGATCTCCTGGCGCCGCAGGGGTGCGGCTACCATTACACGCATGCCCTCGATGCCTTCCGGGCGCAGGCCGGCGGGGGCACGGAAGTGGTCTCGCTGGCCGAGCCGCTCTCGCCGCTGGCGCTCTACCGGCGCGACCACGGCGATCCGCCCTTTATGAAACAGAGTTCCGGACAGCCGAGGCGATGATGGCACGCTCCACGCCGCCGATTCTGGTCACCGGCGCCGCCGGCTTCATCGGCTACCATGTCGCCCGCCGCCTGCTCGAGCGGGGCGAGACGGTGCTGGGGCTGGACAATCTCAACCCCTACTACGACGTGCGGCTCAAGAAGGCGCGGCTGGCGCAATTGAAGCCGTTCAAGACCTTTCAGTTCAAAAAACTGGATCTGATCGATCGCAAGGGCGTGGCGGCGCTCTTTGCCCGGCACAAGTTTCACCGCGTCGTGCACCTGGCGGCGCAGGCCGGCGTGCGCTACTCGCTGGTCAACCCCCATGCCTACACCGACGGCAACGTCGTCGGATTCCTGAACGTCCTGGAAGGCTGCCGGCATGCGAAGACGGGGCATCTGGTGTACGCCTCGTCCAGCTCGGTCTACGGCGGGAACACCCGGATGCCGTTTTCCGTGCACGACAATGTGGACCATCCGGTGTCGCTTTACGCGGCGACGAAGAAGGCCAACGAACTGATGGCCCATACCTACGCGCATCTCTATGGCATTCCTTGCACGGGTCTGCGGTTTTTCACTGTGTACGGGCCGTGGGGGAGGCCCGACATGGCGCTGGTTCTCTTTACCAAGGCGATTCTGGCTCGCAAGCCGATCGACGTCTTCAATCACGGCCGGATGAAGCGCGACTTCACCTTTATCGACGACATCGTCGAGGGTGTCGTGAGGACGCTGGACCGGCCGGCCAAACCGGATCCGGCCTGGTCCGGCGAGGCGCCCAATTCCGCCACGAGCTCGGCGCCGTACCGGCTGTACAACATCGGCAACCACCAGCCGGTGGAACTGCTCCGGTTCATCGAAATTTTGGAGAAAACGCTCGGAAAAACCGCCAAGAAGAATTTTCTGCCGCTGCAAGCCGGCGACGTGCCGGCAACTTATGCGGATGTGCAGGACCTGATCGACGATGTCGGGTTCAAGCCGGACACGCCACTTGAGGAAGGCATCAGGAAGTTCGTCGAGTGGTATCGGTCCTACTACAAAGTCTAGCCCTCCTTCCCAAACATTCGTTCGATCCGCTCGAAGCTCACGGCCCCGGGAGAAGGATAGACGGCGTCTGCCTCCTTGAGCGTTTCCGCGGGGTAGGTGGTGGCCACGCCGACCACTTTCATGCCCGCCGCCTTCGCCGATTGAATTCCGGCCAGCGAATCTTCGATCACGAGGCACTCGGCAGCCTTGAGTCGCGGCTTCGGTTTCTGAGGCCCATCGTTCAATTTCTCCAGGGTCAGGAGATAGACCGCTGGATCGGGCTTCCCGATCGTTGTGTCCTCAGCGGAAACGATCACGGGAAATGCGCATTCGATCGGTGTATTCCGCAGCGCATCGGCGATCTGTTCGTATTTTCCACCGGATGCCACGGCCAGCCGGTAACGGGCCTTGGCCCGCAACACGAAGTCTGCGACGCCGGGAATCAGCTCCGGCTTGTTCGAAGCCGTGTAGTCCCGAAAAAGCGCGACCTTTCGATCATGTATCCGTTGTTCGCAGGCGGGGTCCCGCGTCCCTTTGAATTTCCGGATCAGCGCGGCCAGGCAATTGCGTTCATCCATACCGAGGTAGGTCCCGTAGTACTCCTCCGCGGTCAGCGTGAAACCTTCTTCGCGCAGGGCCTGCTGAAACATGAGGAGGTGCGGAGTCTCGTCGTCGGCGATCACACCGTTGAAGTCGAAAATGATTGCACGCAGCGGCATGGCGCCGAAGGTAACACGGCCAATTTCAGAGGGACAAGGAGATAGTGTATAGTGACCCCTCGCACGAGGAGGATGCCGTGACCGACATCAAAATCATGACCGATCTCCTGGTGGTCTTTACAATCTCCATCAAGATCGTGTTCATGTTTCACAAGTTCCATCTCCCTCCCATCGCAGGTTTCTGGCTGCCGGGATGCTTGTCGAGCCCCACGGACTCAATCCCGTTTCCGGGCGATGGCCAATCCACTGTCACTGGAGGGGAGCATGGCTGATATCAAGATCATGACGGATCTGCTCGTGATCTTTGCGATCTCCATCGGGATCGTGTTCGTTTTTCATAAGTTCCGTCTGCCTCCGATCGCAGGCTTCCTGGCTGCCGGGGCGTTGATCGGGCCCCACGGCCTCAATCTCGTTTCGGACCTTGAGCAGGTAAAAGTCATGGCCGAGATCGGCGTCGTGCTGCTGCTCTTTACGATCGGCATCGAGTTTTCGCTCGCGCACCTGGCTGCGGCACGCCGCCTGTTGCTGCTCGGAGGGCCGCTGCAAGTCGTCGGCACGCTGCTCCTGACCGCGGTTGTGGGCCTCGCCGCGGGTCTGCCGGTCCGGCAGGCCCTGTTCTGGGGCTGCCTGCTGTCGCTCAGCAGCACCGCCATCGTGCTGAAGGCCCTGGCGGAGCGGGGGGAAAGCGATTCGCTGCACGGCCGCGCCACGGTCGGCATTCTGATTTTTCAGGACCTCGCGGTCGTGCCGATGATGCTTCTGCTGCCGCTGCTCGCCAATTCCGAGGACAGCCTGAAACCCGAGGTGCTGCTGCCGCTCGGCAAGTCGGTCGTGCTGGTCGGCGCGCTGATGGCGGCCGCCTGGTACGTGGTCCCCCAGCTCCTTGAACAGATCGTGCGCAGCCGGAGCCGCGAGCTGTTTCTTCTGACCATCATCGTCTTGTGTCTGGGGATCGCGTGGCTCACGTCGCTGAGCGGCCTGTCGCTGGCGCTGGGCGCCTTCATCGCCGGGCTGGTGATCTCCGAGTCCGAATACAGCCACCAGGCCATGGCGGAGGTGCTGCCGTTCCGGGACAGCTTCAACAGCCTCTTTTTCGTCTCGATCGGAATGCTGATGGATGCGCGGGTGCTCGCGTCCCATCCCGTGGTCGTGGTCGCGCTGATCGTGGCGGTGCTCGCGGGAAAGTTCGTGATGGGGGCGATCCCCGTAATGGCGTCCGGCTACCCGTTGCGCGCGGGGATTCTCGCCGGCATTTCGCTGGCGCAGGTCGGGGAGTTCAGCTTCGTGCTGGCGCAGCAGGGCGAGCACACCGGTTTGCTGGTCGGCCAGTCGTATCAGATCTTTCTGGCGGTATCGGTGCTCACCATGGTGATCACGCCGTTGCTGATGCAAGGGGCTCCTCACCTGGCGAGGCGGGTCGAGGCGATCCAGCGCCTGCGGCATTGGTATTCCGACAAGACGACCACGCAGGCGCAGCAGACGCACTCGCGCCATCTGAAGATCAAGGACCACGTGATCGTGATGGGCTACGGGCTGAACGGACGCAACCTCGTCCGCGTGCTGGAAGAGACGGAGATCCCTTATGTGGCGCTGGATCTCGACGGCGACACCGTCCGGCGCGAGTCCCAGAACGGCGTGAAAATTATCTACGGCGATGCGACTAATCCCAGCGTGCTCCACCACGTGCAGATCGACGATGCCCGCGTGCTGGTGGTCGCCATCTCGGATCCCTTTGGGGCGCGCCGCGCCGTGCAGATTGCGCGCGGCCTGAATGCCAACCTGCACATCATCGTGCGCACGCGCTATTTGCGGGAGATGGAGGATCTGCACCAACTGGGCGCGGACGAGGTCGTGCCGGAGGAGTTCGAGACGTCGATTGAAATTTTCTCTCTGGTCCTGCAGACCTACAAGATGCCGCAATCGGTGATAGTGGAGAAGGCGGAGCAGATCCGGAAGGAAGGGTATGCGTTGCTCCGGCGCGGGTAAGTGCCGGACCTGGCGCACCACCTGCGCCGCGGCACGCTCACGGACGTGGAGGTGGACACCTGCCGCATCGACGCCGATTCGCCGGCGCTCGGCAAGACGATCGGCCAAGTGTCGATTCGCCCCAGGGCCGGCGCGTCGGTGATCGCGCTGACCCGACGCGGGGTGACTGAGTCCAATCCGGCGGAAAAAGTCCGGTTGGAGGAAGGCGATGTGCTCTCGCTGCTGGGCACCCGCGATCAGATCAGGCGGGCGATGGGGCTGCTGATAGACGAGAAAGTGCCGTGAGCGGGAATAGGAATATCAGGGACGAATCCCCGTCATGAACTCGTAGGCTTCCTGCAGAGTCGAGACTTCGACGATATTGATGTTGAGCTGACGCCCCATTTCGAAGAGATCCCAGTCCTTCGTCCTGGCCTCGCCCTTCGGCACCAGCATGGATCGCATGTTGGCGGTTGCCGCGCCCTGAAGCTTGACGGGAAGATCGCCGACCGCCTCGATGTGGCCGTCCGGTGCGATCACGCCGGTGAGCACCACGCCGGAGCGAATACTGTCGCCGCGCCAGGCGGCGATGATACCGACGGCGATGGCGCTGCTGGCGCTGGACCCTCTGGACAGGCTGAAATAGGATCGGTTCCTGATCGTCAGCCGCCAGTTCCGTTCATCCTCTCGCATGAGCTGTGCCGCTGCGGCAATCGCCGTCCGGGCGCCGTCCTTCCAGACGTCGTCCACGGCCGATCCGAGCGTGGACTCGCTGAAGAGCACCATGGGGCCGCCCCCCTTCGGGTCCGGCTCCAGCTGCAGCTCGATATAGTGGATGTTGCCGACCTGCTGCCCGCCGATCACACTGACGGCGAGGGCGGGCACGCTGACTATCCGGGAAGATTCCGCCCGGAGGGCGGACGGCGAAGCGGGGCTGGTGAGCAAAATCAGGGTGAAGAGGACAGCCCGATGGACCAATCGGTTGCGGCGCGGCATCGGACTCCTCAACATGATCCGTCCGGCGAGCATACGCAAAACCCGTGGTTTCCGCAAGCGTGCGAAGAGCGGCGCCGTCCGTCCGCCGTTTCTTGACAGCCCAAAGAATCGCATACTATAGTGACGTGCATTCGCCGCATCTGGAGCGGCGAATCGTGAGGTGAGGTGACGCATGGGTCCCACGAAACTTGAGCCGGCAGTGGCGCTGGCAGAACTTCAGGAAAGCAAGCCCGACCGGGTGACCAGCGTGGTCCTGAGCGGGGATTTTGACCGCGTGATGGCGGCCTTCATCATTGCCACCGGCGCGGCGGCGATGGGCATGCAGGTCACGATGTTCTTTACCTTCTGGGGCCTGAACGTCATTCGCCGCGAAGGAGCCACCAGCGGGGCCAAAGACCTGTTGCGACGCATGTTCGGGTTTCTGAACAAAGGCGGTGCCGGCCGCCTGCCGCTTTCCCGGTTTCATTTCGGCGGATTGGGGACCAGCATGATGAAGCGGGTCATGAGCCAAAACCATATGCCCGGGATCGCAGAATTGCGCGAGACGGCGCAGGATCTGGGCGTGAAGTTCATCGCCTGCACGACCACGATGGGCATGATGGGTGTGACGAAAGACACCCTGATCGAAGGCGTGGATCAGTTGGCGGGAGTCAGCACCTATCTGGCCGAAGCCCGGCATGGCAGCGTGAACCTGTTCATTTGAGCCGGCGAGGGAAACGCGGATGATTCGTGCGGATGTCAAACTCGATACACTCGGATATTTCTGCCCCATGCCGATCATCATGACGTCCAAGAAGATCAAGGAACTGACGCTGGGGCAGGTTCTGGAAGTGGTGTCCGACGACGAAGGAATCAAGAAAGACATGCCGGCCTGGTGCCAGACCACAGGTCATGAGATGGTCGGCCTCGAAGAAGAAACTCAAAACGCCTCGCGCATCTACAAAGCCTTCGTCAAACGATCCAAGTAAACGCAAATTGTCCAGGCAATAAGCCGGCACACCCATGATGCCGGCCTTGGTCGTTACGTGCCCATCCTTAATCACCACTAGGTATAGATGCGAAGACTCTAAAGCACCCTGTATCTTGCGTTTTTTCTTGACATATCGTGAAGTCCTTGTTATAGACATCGCCCCAAGACCATGAAAAACTGAGACCGGGCTCCATCAACGCACCATCCCGAGCCCCGATGAACCGGGGCGGTCCACGAGGTGCCATTGCCTGGAACGGTCAGGTTCAGACACCCTGCTCGAGCCGCTTCGCGGCGCCGGATGTTCCTTCGCCAGTCATCTCGCACACGGCCACTCTCCTTTCCCGCGCAATCGCTGTCCTTACGGCCGTCACAAGGAGGTACGCCCATGAGCTCTCGCGGTCTTGTCCTGAACGAGTACGTGTCGAACGTCGCCTATCAGGCTGTCGCCAAGGCCGGCGAGTCGACGCTGCTGCCGATCATCGACCAGAAGAGCGGGGAGCCGGAAGGTGTGCTGGTGGCCTCTTCCCTGGAACGAATTGTCGTGTGCGGACGCGAGCAGGCTGCCCTGTCGCTAGTGGACATCAAGACCGTCCAGGGCACGATGGCCCGTGTGCAGGCGCGCCGGGCGGTCCTCTACGTGCCGGCGGAGATGATGATCCCCAACCCGGTCATGTTGCTGGCCACGCTGTCGAAGATCGACATCATCCGCATGGCGCCCGCATCCACGAATCCTTCCTAGTCACACCGGCGGCGCGTGCGTACAAGGAACAGCTCACCAAGGGGGGCGTGATGCTGGGACCATTTCTCCTCAACTACCATCAGATGTTCGTCAGTTCGAACTCGGCCGGCGCGTTCATCCTGTCCAGGAACGGGCGGTCGGCCGATTATGTCGGCGCGAGCGCGGACGATTTGATCGGCACGCTGGGGCGTTTCGCGCGGCAGTCCGACTATCGCTACTTCTGGTTTGTCGAGGCGCGCTCCGCCGAGGACGCAGCGGAGATCGAACAGGCCTGGCTGCACCGCTACCGTCCGTCGGATAATCCATCCCGTTCGTCCGCACCTCACGGGGCCGGATGGCGGTGCACGACCGAAGGGTGCGCCGCCTGCGCGCTGGCCGGCGCACTGCGCTGACCGGGCCGTTTCACATTCCCGCCGGATCTCCTGCAGCTTGACGGCACCACGCTGCCGCCCCTAGCATTCGGTTTCATGACGGATCGAATCGTCGAATGCGTGCCGAATTTCAGCGAAGGGCGGAACGAGGCGACTGTGCACGCGCTTGTCGAAGCCGTGCGCGCCGTGTCCGGCGTGGCGTTGCTGGACCGTACGATGGATCCGGACCACCATCGCGCGGTGCTGACCTTCGCCGGAACGCCGGAGGCGGTGTCGGAAGCGGCTTTTCAGGCCATCCGCACGGCCACGAAGTTGATCGATCTTCGGCATCATCAGGGCGGACACCCGCGCATCGGCGCCACCGATGTCGTCCCGTTCGTGCCGATCCACGGCGTGACCATGCGCGAGTGCGTCGAATCGGCCCGAACGATCGGCCGTCGGATCGGCGGGGAGCTGAAGATCCCGGTATTCCTGTACGAGCAGGCGGCGATACGACCGGATCACGCGAGACTGGAGACGATCCGGCTGGGCGGGCTGGCCGGTCTGGCGCATCGCATGGAAACCGACCCCGAGTGGACGCCGGATTTCGGACCGCCCCGCTTGCATCCGACCGCCGGCGCCACCGTGGTCGGCGCGAGGCGAATACTGGTGGCGTTCAACGTCAATCTCGACACCAACGATCTGGGCATTGCCAAGGCCGTCGCGAAAGCTGTTCGGCAATCGGACGGAGGACTCGCGCATGTGAAGGCCATTGGAATGCCGCTGGCCGGCCGAAAGCATGTGCAGGTGGCGATGAATCTCGTGAACGTTGACGAAACGCCGGTCCACGTTGCCTTCGAAGCGGTGCGCCGGGAAGCCGAGCGGCGTGGGGTGCAGGTGACCGGCAGCGAATTGATCGGGCTGGTGCCCAGGCAGGCGGTGACGCAGGCCCGGGCAGCCGGCATCCGAATCGACTCGTTCGACCCCTCCAAAATCCTCGAAACGAGGCTTGAACAGGCCGGTTTTGGAGTGGGCTAGAGGCTTGTAGAAAAGCGAGGGGCTATGCTACACTTCCGCGCTGTTAGTAATCCAAAACCTCTTACGCAGTAGGACGTACGCAGCGAGATGGAAATAAAAGTCTTCAACAATAACGTCGAGAAGGCCCTGAAAGTCGCCAAGAAAAAACTGGCTGGCGAAGGGCTGTTCCGCGAACTGAAGCGGCGCCGGTACTACGAGAAGCCCAGCGTCCGGAAGAAAGCCAAGATGCGCGAGGCGCAGCGGCGCCGGCAGAAGTGGCTGTCCAAACGCCGGATGGACTAGTCGGTCATCACGCCCTCCGACTCTCTTGACTCCTCAGCCCCGTTTCCGTAAGTAACGCGCATGCGCGCGTCCGAGATTCATTCCGCCATTCGGATTTTGCGGAAGGAAATCCTTCAATGGCAGGAACCGATTTTGGGCGTCGTCGCCAAGGAATCCCGCGATCCCTTTCGTGTCCTCATCGCCTGCGTGCTCAGTCTCCGTACCAAGGATAAAACCACGGCCGAAGCCAGCCGGCGGCTCTTCGCGCTGGCGCATACGCCGCGCGCCATACTCGCGCTGCCGCTGCGCCGGATCGAGAACGCCATTTATCCGGTCGGATTCTACCGCAACAAGGCCAGACAGATTAAAGACATCTGCCGGCGGCTGCTCGCGCACTATCGCGGACAAGTGCCGGATTCAATCGAGGAACTGCTGACCTTCAATGGAGTGGGCCGGAAAACGGCGAATCTGACGGTGACGGTCGGCTTCAACAAGCCCGGCATCTGCGTGGATATTCACGTCCACCGGATCAGCAACCGCTGGGGCTATGTCAAAACAAAAACACCGGAAGAAACGGAAGAGGCTCTGCGCAAGAAACTCCCGAAGCAATACTGGATCACCTACAACGATCTGCTCGTGCCCTACGGGCAGAACCTCTGCCAGCCGGTTTCGCCTTGGTGCAGCAAGTGCAAGCTCGCCGAATATTGCGATCGTGTCGGAGTGACAAAATCCCGGTAGGAATCAGACGAACAGCGTCGTTTCGGCGCCGGCGGGCAAAGACAGAATAGCGGGCAGTCCCATCACTTCGTCCACATTCTTGGCCACGGCGTCCGGGTCCACGCCCATGTATTCGAGGCCGGCGCTGCAGGCCACCACGCGGAAGTGCCCGACCTGCTTCGCCTCCACGAACATCTCCGAAATCTTGGGCACCTTTTTCTCTTTGAGCAGGCGCGCGACTTCCTTGCCGTCGATCTGATGTTCCGGCGGGAAATCCATCTCGTCGATCCGCCCCGCGGCCAATTTTTTGATGGTCCAGAAGAGCAGGACCACCGTCACCTGCTTGCCCATGGCGGCCGCCGTCAGGCCGAGCGTGGCCACCTGGTGCAGTTTGTCGTAGGTGGAATTGTGCGCGAAGATGATGAAGCGGTGTTTTGGGCTCATGGTCGTGCGCTCACAGGGGCGGGCGGATTATAACGTTCAGGGTTGATGAGGACAAGCCGACAGATCACTTCTTGTGCAGCTTGCCCTGGGACTTCACGCCGTTCACGAAGGCCTCGATCGCCGCGTTGACCTCTTCTCCGGTCATGGCGCGGTCGTGCGTTTCGCTTTCATCCACGAGGTAGACGTCTTTTTCTTTTTCCTGCCGGATGATGACCGTGTTCTCGGGCGTGACCTCGATCATCATAAACCACTCCTTGTCGCCTTTCTTGATCACCGCTTCCTTGCCGAGCCCTTTTTTCGAAACCTCCACATGGTAGTCGCCGCCCGGGGATTGGGCTTCCGCCGGGCCGATGGCGCCGGCGGGAAGCCACAGGGTCACGGCAAAGACGGCGGAGAGCGCAACAAGGGAAGGCCTGGTGCAAGGGCGTGCGACGCGGGTCATGCGGGCCTCCGAAACGATGCTGCCGGATTATAGCGCAGCCTCCGTCCCGCGTAAATGAGCGGTTCCGGGGCCTTTGCCTTTTCCCCTCTGCCTTGTTACGATGCCGCGCGATGGACGCTCTGCTCGCACAGGTTGAAGCAGTCCTGACGAAGGAGGTCCTGATCGGCCTGACCATCGCCTCGGTCGCCTTCTTCGTCGGTACACTCATCGTCATCCCGTTCATTTTGGTCCGTCTCCCTCCGCACTATTTCGACGAACGGCATCCCCGTCGCTGGATGCCGAATCGCAGCCCGGTCCTGCGGCTCGCGGGCCTCATTGCAAAGAATGCCATCGGAGCCGTGTTCCTGGCAGTCGGCATCGCGCTGCTCTTTCTGCCGGGACAGGGGATTCTCACAATCCTGCTGGGCGTGTCGCTGATGGACTTTCCCGGCAAACGCTATATTGAACGAAAAATCATCGGGCAGCCGGCCGTGCTGAAAGCCGTCAATTCTCTTCGAGCCAAATACAACAAACCGCCGTTCACCGTGCCGGGCGATCCGTAACCGCAGGGTGCGTCCATGGCCGCCGCGCACGCAACATCCCGCCGCACCTGCTACCTGATCGACGGCAGCGCCTATATCTACCGCGCTTTCTTCGGGCTTCCCGCGCTGTCCAACTCCAAAGGGATTCCAACCAACGCCGTCTACGGCTTCACGACGATGCTGATGAAGATCTTGCGCGAGCGGAAGCCGGACTGCCTCGCCATCACGTTCGACGAAAAAGGGCCGACGCATCGCCACGAGGAGTTCAAGGAATACAAGGCCCACCGGCCGCCCATGCCCGACGACATGCAGGCGCAGATTCCCTACATCCACGAAATCGTCGAGGCGTTCGGCATTCCCGTCGTCCGGAAGCAGGGCTATGAAGCGGACGACCTGATCGGCACGCTGGCGAAAAAGGCGGAGGCCGCGGGCTTCGAGGTGATCATCGTCACCGGCGACAAGGACATGCTGCAGCTTGTCACGCCGGCCGTCCGGATCTACGATCCCATGAAGGACAAATGGCTCGGCGAGGCGGAGTGCCGCGAGAAATTCAGCGTGGAGCCGGCACGGGTTGTCGAGATCATGGGACTCATGGGCGATGCCACCGACAACATTCCCGGCGTAAAGGGCATCGGCGAGAAGACGGCGGTCAAACTGATCGCGGAGTTCGGCACAATCGAGAATCTGCTCAAGCACGTGGACGATGTGAAGCCGCCTCGAACGCAGGCGCTGCTCAAGGAGCAGGCCGAGAACGCGCGCCTGAGCCGGAAGCTGGCGACGATCCACACCGACTATCCGGTCGAATTCGACGCGCAGACATTCAAAACGCACCCGCCTGATCCGGAGCGGCTGGCGCCCCTGCTGCGCGAACTGGAATTTTCATCGCTGCTCAAGACCATTCAAACGGCGTCAGGCTCGTCGCCGGCGGGCGAGGTCTTGGGCGGAGAGGTCGAAACCATCAAGGACGAGAAATCCGCCAGGCGCTTTGCCGATCATGCGGCAAAGGGAACACTCGTCGGTCTGCATGTCGTGTCAGAAGGAACGGGCGTCAGCGCCGAAGTGCGCGGCCTCGCGCTGAGCACGCCGGACGGCACAACCGTTTTTGCATCGCGCCCGTTCGGTCCGCTGAAAGATCTGCTCGCCGATCACAAAGTCCTCAAAGCCGCGCACGATCTCAAGCCGGCACTGCTCGCGCTGCACCGCGCGGGAGTCGAGCGGGTCGAGCCGGCCTTTGACACGATGATCGCAGCCTACCTGCTCAATCCCAACCGGCGCGGGCATGGATTGGACTCGGTCGCGCTGGAGGTGCTGGGCTATCAGCTGGGAACGGGACAAGCGGAGCAACCAAAAGAGGAACCGACCGATCTATTCGGATCATCCAGCGGTGATGCTAATGCGGCGGCCAGGGCGGCGGAGGCGGCCTCGGTCACGGTCAGGCTCGTGCCGACACTGAAAGACCGGTTGGACGAGCAGGGAAGCCTGACGCTGTTCGACGAAGTGGAAATGCCGCTCGTGCCGGTGCTGGCCGAGATCGAGCGCAACGGCTTCGGCCTCGATATCAATGTGCTTCACGCGCAGAGCAAAGAACTGGAGCGCGAGCTGGAACATATCATGGGCAACATCACGCGGCTCGCCGGCCAGGAGTTCAACGTCAACTCGCCCAAGCAGCTTGCGACGGTCCTGTTCGAGAAGATGGGCTTGAAGCCGCTCCGCAAAACCAAGACAGGCTATTCCACGGACGAAGACACGCTCACGCAACTGGCGGCGCAGCACGAATTGCCGGCGCAAATTTTGAACTATCGTTCGTTGAGCAAGCTCAAGTCCACCTATGTGGATGCATTCCCGGAGTTGGTGAATCCGGAAACGCACCGGCTGCACACGTCGTTGAATCAAACCGTTGCGGCGACCGGGCGGCTGTCGTCCACCGAGCCGAATCTCCAGAACATTCCAATCAAGGGCGAGCATGGCTTCCGCATCCGCGAAGCGTTCGTCGCCTCCAAGGGCCACACGCTGCTCTGCGCGGACTATAGCCAGATCGAGCCGCGC
>DASQGO010000008.1:0-22565 GCA_035632555.1 Nitrospiraceae bacterium
CCGTCCCTCGTGCGTCACGGACGAATAAGCCACAACATCGGCTTCTTCCGGAAGGCCGAAGGCGGCGCGAAGCGCCGCACCGCAGGCGGCGCGCTGGCTGCGCGAGAGTTTGTCCGATTTCATGGCCACGAGCAGCACCGGAAGCCCGCTCCGGCCAAGCCAGTTCACGGCCTCCGCATCCTGATGTTCTGTCCCGCGCGAGTCGACCAGCAGCAGCACGCCCCGCAGCCCGTTGCCCCCTGTCAGATACTGCTCGATCATCGGCTGCCAGCGGGCACGGACGGTTTTGGACACCTTCGCGTAGCCGTAGCCGGGCAAATCCACGACATACAGGTGCCGCATCTGCGGATCGTCCGTTGTCACGAGAAAGACGTTGATCAGTTGCGTCTTGCCGGGCGTGCGGCTCACCCGTGCGAGCCCCTTGCGACGCAACAGCGAATTGATCAGCGACGACTTCCCGACGTTGGACCGCCCGATGAAGGCAATCGCAGGCAACCGGTCCTTCGGAAACTGATCGGGATGCTCGCAGCTCTTGACGAATTCTGCGGACAGGATCTTCATCGCGTGTCACATCTTCCGTGTCACGTTTCGCATCCATTTTGCTGTATCATCGGCCTATGGCGAAGTCAAATATCCCGCGCCTCCTGCTCCGTCTCGTGCTGGGCCTCGCCCTCCTGATCGTCCTGCCGCCGGCCGGGCTGGCCCTCTATTGGTGGCTGACGTTTCCGGACGTGCAAAGTCTCGCGACGGTCAATCCGGAGACCACGGCCCTGATCGAAGCGCGGCTGGCGGAGGCGCGCGCAAAGGATCCCGATGCCGAACCGCGCCTCGTCTGGGTGCCGCTGGCGGAGATCGCGCCTGTCCTCCAGCATGCGGTGATCGTCTCCGAGGACGCCTCGTTTTACTTTCACGAGGGATTCGATTGGGAAGGTATCAAGGAGGCGGCGTTGCACGACCTCGCCGAAGGCAAACTACAGCGCGGCGGCAGCACCATCACGCAGCAATTGGCGAAGAATCTGTATTTGTCGTCCGGCAAGACCCTGCTTCGCAAAGCCAACGAAGCGCTGATCGCCGATTCGCTCGAGCGGCACCTGACCAAAAAGCGTATCCTGGAGCTGTATCTGAACGTCGTCGAATGGGGCAAGGGCGTCTATGGGGCCGAAGCCGCCTCCCGCCATCATTTCGGCAAGCATGCGGCGGATCTGTCTGCGGAAGAAGCCGCGCTCCTCGCAGCCATGCTGCCTTCGCCACGGACGTATGACCCGCTGAAAATCACGCGGTATCTCTCCGTGCGCCAGCAGCAAATTCTCCGGCTGCTGGACGAGCGCCAGGGCAAGCAATCGTTGACCGGCAACGAAGGCGGGACGCGGATCGTCCCGCGCCAGCCGAAAGAAAACGGGAAACCGCCCGCCGCGAGTCAGATCCGAGAAACGGAGTGACGCGCGTGGCTCTTCCGTGAATCTCGCAGATTGACTTATTTGGCGTCGCCGACTTCGCCGTGGTCCTGTTCGCCAAAAATCGCGGACTCGTGCGTGTAGTGCTTGAATTCGAGGAGATTGTGCGAGGGATCTTCGAGGAAGAAGGTCCGGTGTTCGGTGCGCTGACCGGGATAGCGGTGGCGGGGCTCCTGGTAAAACTTCAGGCCCTTCGCCTTGGCCCGCTCCACCAGCGCCTGCCAGTCCTTTTCGCTCGTGAACACCAGCCCGAAGTGACGCGGATAGATGCCTTTCTGCTCCACGGACTCTTTCACGAGATGCGCCACGATCTGGTTCCCGGCTAATCCCAGAATCATCGCGGAGTCCGATTGGCGGCCGAGCGTGCAGCCGAGCCCCTCCACGTAGAATTTCTTTGTGGTCTCGAGATCGGTCATTGGAAAAGCAAGGTGGAATAAAATCTTGTTCATGCCGTTACTGTACCGTGATCGCCCATTTTTCCGCAAATCATGACACGAAGCGGTCTTTGACGACCGGCTCGCCGGTCCCGCCCCAATAACCGGCGGTCATGTGGGGAGTAGTGTGTCTAATGGCCCAACGGCCGTCCGGCGCAAGCACGAGCGCACCGGCCGCGCCTTTCACGCGGGACACCAGTTTTCGCAACACTGTTCGGATCGCTGCCGGAGGGCTCTCGCCAGCCTCCAGCCGGTCCACGATTTCCTTGGCGACTGCGATGCGGATGATGCTCTCTCCCAGGCCCGTCATGGACACGGCTCCGGCTTCATCGTCTGCATAGACGCCGCAGCCGATCAGCGGCGTATCGCCGACGCGCCCCGGCAGCATGAGTGCGATCCCGCCGGTCGATGCGCCGGCGGCGACGTGGCCGCGCTTGTCGAGCGCCACGGCACCGACAGTCTCCCGCCCCAAGGCGTCGGTTTGTGCGAGCCTAGCGAACAGCCTGAGGGTCCTGGCAGCCTGTGGTTCTCTCCGCCCCAGCGACGCTCGTTCGGCCCCGGATGCCGCTCGTTGGGCACCGGTCGGAGGTGGCTGTCGTTCCAGCTTGAACCGGCGCGCGAAGCGCGTGGCCGGCTCGCCGGCCAGCAGCACATGCGCGGTTTCTTCCATGACAAGACGCGCCGCGGTAATGGGATGGCGGATGCCTTGAATGGATGCGACCGCGCCGGCCCGCAGCGATCGTCCTTCCATGATCGACGCGTCCATGCGGCGCGCGCCGTCGAGCTGCAGTTTCGAGCCGGCGCCGGCATTGAACAGGCCGGAAGCTTCCAGTGCGCGGATCGCCGCCTCCACGGCATCGGGCGCCGGCGCGCCGCGCTTCAATAATCGATAGCCTGCTCGCAACGCATCGGCCAGGCACGCGTGCTGGTCGCCGGTCATGGGCCTGGCGCCGGCCCCGCCGTGTGCAAGGATGACAGGTCTCGTCGTGCTCAATTGAGAAGAATGTCTTTGGCTTTTTGGTAGGCCGGATCCTGCATGCGGTCCAGGTCGCCCCGGACGAAGCCCAGGCCCGCCACGCAGAGTTCAAAGTTGTCGGACAGTTTCCGGAACAGCGGGGATTGGTCGCTCGAGCTGATTTCACACCGGGCGACGATCCCGTAGGAGCGCTTGCCGGTCTTGACGTAATCCACCAGAAAGTCCTGGTGGTGGATCATGCTCGCGGACTTGAGCCGCGTGAGATATTCCGGGAAGAGCCCGGCCATGAACAGCGTGAAGTCGCCGATGTGGCGATGGACGTCCTGCTCGCGGTCCAGCGACTGCGCCTCGAGCATCACTTCGGATTCGTAGAGCAGCTCGACGACGGTATCGAGCCGTTTGCCGCGCTGATTGCGGATCTTGTACAGCCGGTCGGTATGCGCGAATTCGACGAGGAGATTGGAAAGGTATTCGGTGACGTTCTGGTCCGGCCAGCCCAGCGTCTCAACGAAACGCCGTTCGGTCAGGGCGCCGAACAATCGACGCAGCGGATGATGCTCCGGGATCCGAGTCTCCATGGTCCCTCCTCAGATCGCAAGGCGTGGGCGAAGTATGCCAGCGACCGGCCATCCTGGCAAGCGTCCTTTTTACACATCCGACTGGCTGCGGCTGTCCAGCACGAAGGTCACCGGACCGTCGTTGAGCAGGTCAACTTTCATATGCGTCCCGAAGACGCCCGTCTGCACGGTCAGGTCCGTCGTCTTCCGCAGTTGCTCGACGAACTGTTGGTACAGGCGCTGGGCCGTTGCCGGATCGGCGGCCTGGTCGAACCCCGGACGCCGTCCCCTGCGCGTGTCGCCCAGCAGGGTGAATTGGGAGATGGCCAGCACTCCGCCGCCGATTTCGGCCAGCGAGCAGTTCATCTTGCCCGCCTCGTCGCTGAAGATGCGCAGCGCGGGAATCTTTTCGACCAGATATGCCAGATCCGTCTCCGTATCGCCCTTGGCCACGCCGAGCAGGACGACCAGCCCGGCTCGAATCTGCCCGACGATCCTGCCGTCCACTTCCACCGAGGCTCGCGTCACGCGCTGGATGACCGCTTTCATAACGCCGGCTGATGAACGTTGAACGACAACCGACTACTTCCCATGACTTTTGCCTCGTGCTCCTCGCCTCGCACCCGGTGCAAGCAGCGACAGCGTGCCTTCCAGATCGAGCAGCTTTCGTTTGACCGCGAGCCCGCAGGAAAATCCCCCGAGCGAGGCATCGTGGGCAACAACGCGGTGACAGGGCACGATGAGCGGGACGGGATTGGCTCCGAGTGCGCTGCCCACGGCCCGCGCATACTGCGTCCCGCCGATCTTCGAGGCAATCCATTGGTACGAGCGCGCCCGGCCGTAGGGAATCCGCAGCGCGGCTTTCCAGACGCGGCGTTGAAACGGCGTGCCGCCGCTCAGATCGATGGGGAATTCAAGAGTGCGCCGTTTGCCCGCCAGATAGGCCCGTACTTGCTGCCGAGCGTCCCGCAATCCGCGACGGGCGACAGATAATGAATTTTCGGTCTCCCCTCGTCCCATGCCTGCGTGTGTTCGCAGTTCCCGTTCAACGGCGCGGCGTGAGGGTTTCGCCAGCACGATTGCACGCACGCCTTTCGCCGACGCGGCCAGCCCCATCCAGCCCCACGGAGTTCGAAACACAGCCGATACGGTCATCGCCTATGACGCCATCTTTCTTTTGACCAGATTCCAGCACACGTCCAGCTCCTCCGACCGCAGCAGCGCATGGACGCCAACGTAGCCCGTGACGCTCAGGCCTATGCCGACCGCCAGCATGACGGTTTTGCCGATCCACTCGCCCTCATGCATCCATACCTCGGCGCCGGCCACCCAGAGACAGACCAGGAGCACTGGCGCGGCTGCGACCGCCGTGCGCACGGCGGACCGTCCGACCGAGCCCCATTCCACGCCGCCCAGCCGACGATTCAACACCACGACCAGGACGCCGACGTTCAGCATCGACGCCAGCGCCGTCGCGAGCGCGAGGCCGGCGGACTCAAGCCGGTCCATCAGTACGATCGAGAAGGCGAGATTGGCCAGGACGGCCATGGCCGCCACGAGCGCCGGGGTGACGGTGTCCTGCAGCGAGTAGAAGGCCGCCACAATGATCCGCACGCCGGCGAAGGCCCAGAGGCCGACCGCATAACAGAGCACGGCCGTCGCCGTGGCGACCGTATCCCCGGCCGTGAACGAGCCATGCTCGAAAAACAGGTGCACGATCGGCTGCCGCAGAAGAATCAGTCCCAGCATCGCGGGCAGGATGATGAAGAAAATCATCCGTAATCCGAAGGCCAGTGTCCCCCGCAATTCGTCCAGCGCACCGCGGGCCGCCTGCGCGGAGAGCGTCGGCAGGATGGCCGTCGCCAGCGCCACACCAAAGATGCCGAGGGGAAATTGGATAAGCCGCATCCCGTAAAACAGATAGGTCGGCCCGCCGGCAAAAAACGAGGCCAGGATGGTGCTGACCGTGATGTTGATCTGCGTGACCGAGAGACCGAGCAGCGAGGGCACCATCAGCGCGCCGACGCGTTTCACGCCGGGATGCCATGGCTGGAACCGCCAGCCGAAGACCATGCCGCGCAGCGCCAGCCCGGGCAATTGCACGGCGAACTGCGCCGCGCCGCCGGCCACGACCCCGATCGCCACGCCGATGATCGGCTCCGGAAAAGCCGGCGAGAGGAACAGCGCGCAGCCGATGATGAAAACGTTGAAAAAGACCGGCGAGAATGCCGGTGCGGCGAAGGCACGCAGCGAGTTCAGAACTCCCATCGCGAGTGCCGCCAGGCTGATGAAGATCAGATACGGAAACATGATCCGCGTCAACAGCGTCGTCATTAGCAGCTTGTCGGGATGGCCATGGAAACCGGGCGCCAGAAGCCAGACAATGGACGGCGCGGCCAGGATGCCGAGCAATGTGACCGCCGTGACGATCGTGAGCAGCGTCGTGAAAACCGCGCTCGCCAGTTCCCAGGCGTCCTTTTTGGCGCGGAGCGTGTGGTATTCGGTAAAGACGGGAATGAACGCCGACGACATGGACCCTTCGGCGAACAGCTCGCGCAGGAGATTCGGAATGCGGTACGCCACGAAGAAGGCGTCGGCCGCGGCCGTCGCGCCGAACAGCCGCGCCAACACCATGTCGCGGATGAAGCCGAGGACGCGGCTGGCGAAGGTCGCCAGACCGATCACGCCGGCGGATCGGACGACGTGGTGATTCTCGCTTGGCGGTTGCGTGGAGTGCGCGGCGGTGCGCGAAGGATCGGCCATCACGGAGAATTGTAAATGAAGAACGGGAGGGAGTCTACCAGACGAGCGGCGATCAGATCTCTTCCGCCAGCCGTCAAGATAAAGGGTCAGCGCGGAGCGGGCTTCCGGTCGGGTGGCGGTGCCCCGGTCAGGATGGCCTGCGAACGGAGTTCAAGCGGCTCGGCTTCTTTTTCTCGACCCATCTGCCGGAGCAGCATGGCCCGGTCATCGAGACTCCTGGCCACGTCCGGGTGCATGGAGCCTTGAGCCCGTTCACGGATGCTCACGATCCGCCTCAGGAGCGGTTCGGCTTTGGCAAACTGCCCCTGGGTGGCATAGAGCTGGGCGAGATTTTTCAGCGTGACTGCCAGTTCCAGATGCTCCGGGCCGAAGACGTTCTCCTTGATCGCCACGGCCCTCACGAGCAGGGGCTCCGCATCGGCGTACTGGCCGTGCCGGCGGTACAACACCCCGAGGTTGTTGAGCGTGGCTGCCACGTCCGGATGCATCTCGCCGTGGACCGCCTGATAAATCTTCAGGGCCCGAAGGTAGGCCGGCTCCGCCTCGGCATGTTTGTTCTGGACCGCGTAGGCTTGCGCCAGGCTGCTGAGCGCTTGCGCGACGCGCCGGTCCTCGGCTCCGAATTGCTCCGCCTTCGTTACGGCGGCGGAAAAAATACGTTCGGCGTCTCCGTAACGGCCCTGCGCAGCGGCGTGTTGTCCGGCCTCCATGGCCTCTTCCCACGAAGGCTGCGTGCAGCCGCAGATTGCGGCAAGACCGAGCGCCAGAATACAGATATTCGCTCGATTCTTTGCCCTGGTTTCCTGCATCTGCTTCGCCTACGATACCCGCCGATGACCGTCGATCCAATGCCCGATCCGCCTCTGACCATCAGGCAACAACTGGTGCATCTCCTGACCGGCACGCAGCGCTCGGCGCGCGAACTGGCAGGGATGGTCGGCGCGCCGGAGCGTGAGATTGAAGAGCATCTCGCCCATGTGGTCCGGTCGCTGGCAAAGGACACGTCCCGCCGATTTCTGCTCGATCCGTCGCGATGCCACGACTGCAACTTCGTCTTCCGCGAGCGCACCCGCCTGACCACGCCCAGCCGCTGCCCGGCCTGCCGCAGCGAAGCCATCGCCCCGCCCCGCTTTGGAATCGAGTAACGCGCTTCCAGGCGTTGATGGGATATTCGCGCACCGGCGGCCCCCGGTGCAGGCTTATTTCTGCGCCGATCCCCGATAGGCCAGCAGGAACCGGCGCAGGATCGCCTGTTCCAGGCGCGAGGTGCGATGGGCGGGCGTGGGAATGCGCAGGAGCAGATTGATCCGTCCCGGTTCGGGAAGCTGGATCGAGACCCTCGGCTTGACCGACGGCACGTCCATCCAGTTTTTTCCCTCGAGTTCCTTCATGTGCCGGGCCGCATGTTCGATGAACGGCCGGCATTCCTCGTCGGCGACGCTCAACAGAATCTTTTCCGCCGCCTGCCAGTCGTCCGTCGCGGCCAATGGGACCGTCATGATGTGGACGATGTAGTCCTTCATGTAGGTTTCGTTGATGAGCGGATGGGCCAGCAGCAGGCTGTTGGGGAACACGATCGCGCGGCCGGAATACTGGGAGGTCACATGGCCGGGGCCGATCTCCAGGATCGTCGTGGCCAGGAAGGTCTGATCGATGACGTTGCCCCGCACACCGTTGATCTCGATCCGGTCACCGATCGTATAGGCGTTGGCGCCGATGCGCAGGGCCGTGCCGCTCAGGCAGAGAATCAGTTCTTTCGTCGCCAGCACGACGGCAACGGCAATCGCCACCAACGACACGGCGAAGGCCCGCAGCTCGTTCGCCAGGATAAAAAACAGCCCGAGGACGAAGACGATGCCCAGGACGTTGCGAATTTGCACGACGAGCCGCCGCCGCACGTCGAGCGGCACGCTCTCCCGCTCGACGATCGCGCGCAATAAGATGAACCGCAGGACCACCACGGTGACCAGCAGCGCCAGCACGGCCAGCGCATTCGGCGTCATCGCCTGGAACAGGGGCAGCCATTGGTCAATCAGGGTCTGGGTCATGGTTCCTTCCGCTCGCGTTTGTTCTGATCGTCATCATCCTCCCGCTCACGCTTCCACCGGACCGTGCACAAGAGCGCATAACCCTGGGCAAGCAGGCCGGTGACGATGAGGCCTTGCGCGGTCTGGAGCCATCCCGACTCCGGGTTGTCCAGCCCCTGCATCCCCAGGATGAATCCGAGCGCGATGGCCACCATGCCGACCGACCGGGCAATCGTCGCACTCTGTCTCAGTTGCAGCGCGCGTTCCGTCATGTCAGTCGCTACTCGATGCCTTGCGACCGGAGATAGGCGACCAGCCGCCGGTTCTCACGGGCCGAGCGAACAAATTTCATGCCGACTCCCTTGGCGCCGATCGAGCGGACCATCGCGGCCACCTCGATGGCCGGTTCCTGTTCGCTCACGAAAAATTTCAAGTGGAAGATGTCGTCCACTCTTACCGGCGCCGTCGTTTCGATCAGGCACCCGCCCAGGGAAATATTGATGAGCGCCCCCTCGCCCTTGATCCGGCCGCCCGAGAAGGCCAGCGACAGCCGGACCGGAATCCGCTCGTGCGTCCGGCGTTCGGAAACCGGCGGATAATGCCGTCCGAGCCGGAAGGCCAGGAACCGGTGGCCGCAGGCCTGACACCGAAAGGGCGAGACAAACAGCAGATTCGCGAGCTGTTCGTTCAACGAGAGACATGGCACCCGGTGCACCGATTCTTTCCTGCAATCGGGACACCGCAGCCTCGAACCCTCGGATAAGTCCCCGGCGGCCATATGGGACGCCATTCTACCTAAGGGGGACAGTGAAACGCGAGCGCGACAGATGTTTTTCTGCTTGCTATAATCCCCGCGAACCGGGCCCACGGAACCGGCCGGAGATGTGCCGATGCTGAAGGTCGCCACCTATAACGTGAATTCGATCCGCAAACGCATCGATACCGTCCTTGGATGGCTCGAGGCGCACAAGCCCGATGTCCTGTGCGTGCAGGAGACGAAGGTGCAGGACGAAGACTTTCCGCTCCTGACGCTGCGGCCCTCGGGGTACCACATCGCGTTCCGCGGCATGAAGTCCTACAACGGCGTGGCGATCTTCAGCCGCGAGAAACCCGAATCGCTCGCGTACGGGCTGGATATCGGCGGCGGCGAGCCGGACGAACCGCGGCTGATCCGAGCCGTGATTCGCGGGATTCCGATCATCAACACCTATATCCCGCAGGGATTTGAGATTGACTCGCCCAAGTACCAATACAAACTGCAATGGTACGAACGCCTGAAAAAATATTTCGAGAAGCACCTCTCGCCGAAGAAGCCGGCCATCTGGTGCGGAGACATGAACGTGGCGCCGGAGCCGATCGACGTGCACAGCCCGGACAGACATTTGAACCACGTCTGCTTTCACGCAGATGCGCGCCGCGTGTATCAGGATGCCGTCGCCTGGGGTTTCGTGGACGTCTTCCGCAAACTCTACCCGACCCGCCAGCAATACACGTTCTGGGACTACCGCGCACCCAGTTCGCTGGAAGCCAACAAAGGGTGGCGCATCGACCACATCATGGCAACGGTTCCCCTGGCGGACAAATGCGTGGCCTCGGATGTGGACATCGAGCCGCGCAAGCAGCCGAATTCGTCCGACCATACCTTCCTCTGGGCCGATTTTGAGGTCTGACGATCCATAGTCGGCACCTGGCTGGCACGGCGGTTGAGCCACGCAGCAGGCCAATCCTTCCGATCACACGTTTCTCCGGGCGGAGTTCCTGGTATAACGACGCTTTCTTTTTTTCTTGCGAATGCTATACTCCGCCTCCGCTGCCATACGCATGAAGAGAGGGATGCCATGAACAGAATGCTGATCGCCGCGTTTGTAGTCCTGTCCGCAACCGCGCCCGGCCTTGCACCAGTCCCGGCGTCCGGTGTCGAGATGGCGTCGAACCGACCGTCCGGACGCGACGACGCACACCTGCACTATTCGCAAGGCGTCGGCTTGCTGTCGTCGGGCGATCTCCTGGGCGCCATGGCGGAATTGCGAGAGGCCCTCCGCCTGCAGCCCGACCTCGCCCAGGCCCGCTTCAGCCTCGGAACGGCCCTCTATCTCAGCGGCGACGTGGACAGCGCGATCGACGCCTACCGCACCGTCATCCGCCAGCAGCCCGACCTGGCCCACGCCCACCTGCACCTGGGCACGGCATTGATGGTCACGCATGCGTGGGCTGAGGCGCAGTCCGCCCTCAAGACGGCCGTGGGCCTGCAGCCGGACTCCGTGTCGGCGCACTACAACCTCGGCCTTGTCCGGGACCGCCTGGGCGACCGGCGCGCCGCGATCGAATCCTACCGGGAAGCGTTGCGGATCAGGCCGGATCACGCGGAAGCGCACTATCATCTGGGGCTGGCCCTCAAGCGGGAGAAGCAGGAAGTCGAAGCCGCGAAGGAATTTCTGGCCGCCGCGCAAGCCGGCGTGCCGCAGGCGCAGTACTACGCGGGAGTCGCCGCCGCCTCGGGAACGGGCGCGGAGCGGAATCTGGCGTCCGCCATCGCCTGGTGGTTTCTTGCCGCCGACCAGGAAGTCCCGCAGGCCAAGGAAGCGCTGGCCCATCTGCGGCAGATGACGCTGCCGACGGACAAGCGTTCGCCCGGTGAAGCGCGCGTCGTGCAGGACGCCTTTGGAGCGTTCCGCCGTTCGCTCTGGCAACAGGTATCCGATCTCACCGGGCGGGCCCCGGACGAGAGCGTGGGCGTCAGCCTGCTGCAGGCGGGGCGCATCCGCGAGGCGGTGCCGGTGCTGCTGCACGAAGCATCGGCTTTGAGCGAACAGGCGCAGGGGCAGCTTGAAGTGCTGTATGCCGACGGCTTGGAAGGCCAGCTGGCTCCGCACAACGGCCGCATTCTCGACTATTTCAAAACAGCCAGCAGCGAAGGACTGCCTTATCCGCGCGTCATTTTGGCCCGCATCTATGCCAAGGGGCTCGGCGTGCCGCCCGATGCAGGTAAAGCGCTTGCCCTCCTGAAAGGAAACCCCCGGGAGGATGCCAAGGCGCTCGCAAAGGAGCTCGCGGCAGCGGCGACGAAACAGAAACCGCACTGAAGCTAGCTTCCCGGTTTTCTCCGGCCTGTCAGCACTTCCGCTCCACGGCTGTTCCGCAATTGTTCCCCGTTATAGCGCATATATTCTCGCCTATGCGTAACTGGAGCGGAGAATTCTCGACTCCGGGGAAAACGCGTCTCTTGATTATGACGAGCAGCTCACGATGATCTCCCGGCCCCAATCGGGTGGCGGGGCCGCGTAGGACTCCATCTCCGGCTGTTCGACGAAGGGGTCGCGGAGGAGCTGCCGGAGGCGGTCGATCTCGGTGTAATCCTTCTGACGGGCGCGCTCGATGGCGATCTGCGCAAGGTAATTGCGGAGCACGTATTTGGGGTTGACGCGATTGATGCGTGCGCGGCGGTCTTCGTCGCGACTGCCCTCGGCCCACAGCCGCTCCTTGTACCGCACCGTCCACCGGTCGAAACCCTCCCGGTCCAGAAAAAAATCGCGCAAAGGTCCGTTTGGCTCGTCCGTTCCCTGCTTGAAGCCCCCCAGCGCGCGGAAGAAGATTGTGTAGTCCACGCGGCCCAAGGCCATCAATCCCAACAAGGTGTTCACCAAGTCGATGTCCTCCGGCCTCGCTTCCTGCAAGCCCAGCTTGGCCCGCATCAATTCCAAATAGTGCGACGCAAAGGCGGCTTCGTATGAAGCCAGGGTTTCCTGTTCCTGATCTCGCGTCACCAACGGCGACAGCGCCTGGCCCAGGCAGCGCAGGTTGAAATAGCCGATGTCCGGCTGATTCTGGAACGAATACCTGCCGTGGTGGTCGGAATGGTTGCAGATGAAGGCCGGATCGTAGGCGTCGAGAAATCCGTAGGGCCCGTAGTCGAGCGTGAGGCCGACGATGGACATGTTGTCGCTGTTCATGACGCCATGCGCCCAGCCGACCGCCTGCCACTTGGCGATCAGCTGCGCAGTCCGGATCGCAACCTCCTGAAAGAATCGTGGATACCGGTCGTCGGCTGCCGCCAGGTGCGGGTAAAATTGCGCGATGACGTACTCGGCAAGCTGTTGCACATACTCCGGCTGCCGGCGGGCAAAGAACGCCTGGAAGGAGCCGAAGCGCACGTGCGTGGGCGCCAGACGCAGGAGCATCGCGCCGGTTTCAACCTGCTCCCGCAGGACCGGTTCCTCCCCGGCCACGATACAGAGCGAGCGGGTCGTCGGAATGCCCAAGCCATGCATGGCTTCGCCGCAGAGGTACTCGCGGATGGTGGAGCGAAGCACGGCGCGCCCGTCTCCGTCGCGCGAGAACGGCGTCTGGCCCGCCCCCTTGAGATGCAGGTCCCACTTTTCGCCTCGGCTGTTGCGGGTCTCGCCCAATAAGATGGCCCGTCCGTCACCCAGTTGTCCGGCATAGATGCCAAACTGATGCCCCGAGTAGAGCATGGCGACCGGCTCGCTGCCGGGAATCAAAAGATTTCCGCCGAAGACGCCGGCGAACTCCGGGCGTTTGGCCTCGTCCGGGTCCAGATCGAGCAGCGCCGCCGCATCTGGATTGAAGCTCACGAGAAAGGGCTTCGGCAGCGGCGTCGGCTCGACCCTGACATGGAACGCCTCGGGCAGACGCGCGTAGGTATTGTCGAATTGCAGCTCTTCGAGCTTGCGCAACCGGGACATGCCGCATGATCGCACGGGGCTCCCGCGCCGTTCAACTTCGACCGACGGCTTCGGGCAGACGCGCCAACACAACTATGGTATAGTTGGCACCGCCAATGCCGGCCTAAAGCCAAGGGGTGGCTCTGTTGCGACTTCTGGAACGGATCCTCGGCACTGTCCTTGAAACGCTCCGCCTCAACACTGTCAAGCGACGCATTCTGGCCCTGGCCGTGCTCGCCACGCTCATCCCGACAGGAACCACGGGCTGGCTGCTCTACAGCCAGAACAGAACCGCTCTGACCGGGAAACTGCACGAAGAACTCCGGAGTGCATCGGTCAGCATTGCGCGTGAATTCGATCTGTGGCTCAAGGAGCGCGTGTACGAATTGCGGGTCTTCTCCGGCTCGTACGAAGTGTCCGAAAACGTGGAAAAGGCCCTGCGGAGCGGCGGCGCCCGCGCCCAGGTCCTGCGCCGCGCCCAGGATTATCTCAAATCGGTCCAGAACAAGTTCTCGGATTACGACGACCTGTTTGTGCTCGATACGACCGGCGCCGTGATCGTGGCCAGCGCCAAGCACACGGCCCGCGTCTCGCTTCCGCAGGACTGGCAAAAGCAGGCCAAGCTCGATCAGCCGATCCTGACCGGCGCGCACTGGGATCAGGGTCTCGGCAAAACCGTCATGACCGTGGCCGTGCCCTTGAAGACCGCGAACGGCCGCGTGCTGGGCGTGCTGGCCGCAACGCTCAACTTCGGTTCGATGGAAGCGGTGCTGCGTCAATGGTCCCAGGGGCAGACGAGACACCTGTATATTGTGAAGCCCGACGGGACGCGCGTGCTCAGCTCGCTGCTTTCGACACAACCCGTGCTCACGACCAAGCTGCCCGAACATGCCACGCGTACATTCTTCGCTGGGGAGTCCGGGGATCTCGTGCAGATGAACTACGACAACCTCGACGTGCTGGCCGTGATGCAGCCGGTGTCCCGACTCGGGTGGGGCGTCGTGGCGGAAAAAAATTACGAAGACGCCTACCGCGCACTGGTCAGCATCCGCACGGTCGCCCTAGCATCCACGGCCTGGCTGCTGCTGGGCGTCGGACTGATCGCCTACCTCCTGTCGCTCACGATCATCGGCCCCCTGACCCGCTTGACGGAAGGGGCCGCCAGAGTGGCGGGCGGCGATCTGTCGGTCGAAATCGCGGCCGATCCTCCGCGGGAAATTGAACGTCTGGCGACGATGTTCAACACCATGGTCTCGTACCTGCGGGAGGCGCAGCAGGATCTGACCGCCGCGAACTACGCGCTCAACGAGCGGAACCAGTCGTTGGAGGCGATCTCCTCGACCGATGCACTGACGGGCCTTCACAACCGGCGTCGCATGCTGGACGCCCTGAACGCGGAGATCGCGCGGCACGCGCGGCACGCGCGGTCCTTCTCGATCATGATGGTGGATGTGGATCACTTCAAAAAATACAACGACACCTACGGCCACCCGGCGGGTGACGCGCTGCTGAAGAAAGTCGGCGGGATTTTGAAATCGTCACTGCGGACCAACGACTTTGCCGCCAGATACGGAGGGGAGGAGTTTTTGATCCTGCTTCCCGATCAGGACAAAAAGGGGGCGGTGGAGGTCGCCGAGCGCATCCGCCAGCGGATCGCGGCCGAAACCGGAGATGAAACCCATCAGCGCAAAGCGATCACCGCGAGCCTTGGCGTCGCGACGTTTCCGGAATCCGGCCGCACTGCCGACCCCCTGCTCGCCAGCGCGGACGCAGCCCTCTACAAGGCCAAGAACAGCGGCCGCAATCGGGTGCTGACGGCCGGCTCATAGCGACCACGTTTGATGCGGCGTTCGTTATGGGGCGGCGATCAGGTTGTAGAACATCCAGCCCCACCGGTCGCCTTCGCCCTTCACGCGAATCCATGGACCTTTGTAGGAATGCGCGATTGGCGAAGCGCCCCGCTCGACGGACCAGGCGACGGCGGAGTCGGCGGCAGGCTGTTCGCGAACCTTCCCGGGTGTGGCAAGTTTGAGCGGCAGCGGCAGGGCAAAGAGCACCTCGCCATCCACCAGCTTCATCTTGTCCAGCACCTGCGCATTTTCCTGGAGATCCTTCAGAATGGCCTTAACCTGATTGGTCGCGTAAAGCGTGCCGCTGTAATTTTCCTTCTTGAGTTCGTCCGCGCTCATCTTCATAAGCGCAGTCGCGTGGTCCACTTCGGGCCGCTTGTCACTTCCAGACGGCGAATCCCTGAGCGTCTTCATGGCCGTTTCCGCCTCGGCAAGACTGGACACGGCTTCAGCTTTGTTTTCCTGGCTCCGGAGCTTGGACTTGGTCCGGACCGCTTCCTGAATCGTATCGTCGAGCTTTTTTTGGAGTTTCTGAACCTGGGCATCCTTCTCCGACGCCAACGCCTGCAGCCTGGCGAGTTTGACGTCGAACTCCGATGAGGCGCCGGACTTATTCGCTGCGGCCGTGTCGGACTTCTCGTGTTGTTCGCTCTCCA
The DNA here is from genome assembly GCA_035632555.1 of Nitrospiraceae bacterium. Taxonomy (GTDB): domain Bacteria; phylum Nitrospirota; class Nitrospiria; order Nitrospirales; family Nitrospiraceae; genus 2-02-FULL-62-14. The sequence continues at coordinate 15,400 of DASQGO010000008.1, forward strand.
CACGATCCTGGAGATCCCGGAGCTGGGCTTTGATCTGATTGGTCAGGTAGAGCGAGCCCCCGTAATTCTCCTTTTTGAGCTCCTCCGCGCTGGTCTTGACGAGACCCGCGACGCGGGCATAGTCAGGTCGCTTGTCCAGCCCCCTGACGGAACTCTTGAGCGTCTTCAGCGCCACTTCCGCCTCGGCGAGATTCGATGCGGCTTCTGCCCGGCTTTCCTGGCTGACAAGCTTGGCTTTACTGCGCACCGTTTCCTGAATCGCCTCATCCAGTTTCTTGTCCAATTGCTGAAGCTGGGCGTCCCGCTCCAACAGCGCCAGAAGCGGCTTGGCGAGTTTCTCGTCCATATCCGGCGTCATCACGAGCCGCTTGGGAGGCGCGGGAGCCTTCTTGCGCTTCTCAGGCTTGGGTGGCTCCGGCGGAGGCGGCGGGGCGGGCTCGGGAGACGCGACCGAAACCGGCTCAGGGGGCGGAGGTGGTGTCGTGCATGATGCCAGGAGGAGGCTCAGCCCGATCAGCGCGCAGGCCGAGGCGCGTGTGTGCCACGCGAGACAGATGTGCCCGGTGTCGGTCGGATGGCTCATGCCTGCCTGTGATGTCCCAAAGAGGAAGGCATTCTAGCGATTCTTCGGTGAGGATGCCAGATCGGATTTGGAAAGACGGTTCCGACGCAGTGCGCTCATCTGCGTTCGTCCCTGGCTCCGTTCGGGACTGTCCGTTGCGAGGGGCTCGCTTTCGGACCCGCCGTCGAACCTGTTATACTGACGATCTCGTTCAAGCGCGGGAACACGCATGGCCGCACAAACTCTGTTCGACAAGATTTGGGATGCGCATGTCGTCCGCACGGAGCCGGATGGCACGACGCTACTCTACGTTGACCGGCAACTGGTGCATGAAGTCACTTCGCCACAAGCCTTCGAAAGCTTGAAGCTGGCCGGCCGGAAGCCCCGGCGGCCCGGCGCGACGCTGGCCGTGCCGGACCACAATGTCCCGACGACGGACCGGAAACTCGGCATCGCCGATCCGATCAGCGCGAAGCAAATTCAGACGCTGGAAGAGAATTGCCGGGATTTCGGCATCACCATCTTCGGCATGCACGACGCCCGGCAAGGAATCGTCCACGTGATCGGCCCGGAACAGGGGTTCACGCTGCCCGGCATGACCATTGTCTGCGGCGATTCGCACACCTCCACGCATGGCGCGTTCGGGGCGCTGGCTTTCGGCATCGGCACCAGCGAGGTCGAGCATGTGCTGGCCACGCAATGTCTGGTCCAGACCAGACCGAAAACGATGGAGATTCGCGTGGACGGGAGCCTGTCCGAACGCTGCTCGGCCAAAGATGTGATTCTCGCCATCATCGGCAAGATCGGCACGGCGGGCGGCACGGGTTATGTAATCGAATATACCGGCTCGGTCATCCGTGCCCTGACAATGGAAGGCCGCATGACCTTGTGCAATATGTCCATTGAAGGCGGCGCCCGCGCCGGCATGGTCGCGCCCGACGAGATGACGGTGTCCTATATCAAAGGCCGCCCAATGGCGCCACAAGGCGACTTGTTCGAGCGGGCCGCGAAGGCCTGGCGGACGCTTCCGACTGATGCCGGCGCCAAATATGACAAGACGGTCGAGTTGAGAGCCGAGCAGATTGCGCCGCAAGTCACGTGGGGCACAAGCCCCGGCATGGTCACCGGCGTGGACGGGAAGGTCCCGGATCCGAAGGCCATGCCGGACGAGAAATCGAAACAGGCGACGGAGCGGGCGCTGGAATACATGGGGCTCACGCCCAACACGCCCATGACACAGATCAACATCGACAAGGTTTTCATCGGATCCTGCACCAACTCCCGGATCGAGGATCTGCGCCTGGCGGCAAGCTTCGCAAAAGGCAAAAAAGTCGCAAAGCGCGTGCAGGCGATGGTGGTGCCCGGTTCCGGACTCGTGAAACGGCAGGCGGAGCAGGAAGGTCTCGATAAAATTTTCAGGGACGCCGGCTTCGAGTGGCGCGAGGCAGGCTGCAGCATGTGCCTGGCCATGAACGCGGACGTGCTCCAGCCGGGCGAGCGGTGCGCCTCCACCAGCAACCGGAATTTCGAAGGCCGGCAGGGTGCCGGCGGCCGGACGCACCTCGTCTCGCCGATCATGGCCGTCGCGGCGGCGGTGGAAGGCCATTTCGTGGACATCAGGAAATGGGCATGACCATGCAGCCATTTACCGCACATACCGGCCTCGTCGCCCCGCTCGATCGGGTCAACGTGGATACGGACCAGATCATCCCCAAGCAATTTTTGAAAACGATCAAGCGCACGGGACTGCGGGAAGGACTGTTCTACGACTGGCGCAAGAGGAAAGACGGCTCGCCCGATCCGGACTTTTTTTTGAACCAGCCGCGCTACAAACATGCGAGCATCTTATTGACCCGCGACAACTTTGGCTGCGGTTCCTCGCGCGAGCATGCGCCCTGGGCGTTGCTCGATCAGGGTTTCCGTTGCATCATCGCGCCCAGCTTCGCGGATATTTTCTACAACAATTGCTTCCAGAACGGCATTCTGCCGGCCGTGCTCAAAGCCGACGAGGTGCAGGCGTTGTTCAAGGGCGCTTCGAAGGAAGGCTATGCCCTCACGGTGGATCTCGCCGCCCAGACCGTGGCGGCGCCGGACGGCTCGAAGTACCGGTTCGACATCGATCCGTTCCGCAAGGACTGCCTCTACAAAGGGCTGGACGCGATCGGTCTCAGTCTCCAGCACGACTCGGCCGTCGCAGCCTACGAAAAGCGGCGCAAGACCGAAGCGCCCTGGCTGTTCACTGATCTGACCGCGCGTTAACCACAGATGGACTGGCTCAAAAATTTTTTCGTCACGGTGTTGAAACCCCTTCTGATCTGGGTGGTGGTCGTGCTGATCCTTGCGGCGGGCGGCTACCTGTTCTTCGTCTTCAACTGGAGCTATTCGGACGGCGACCGCGCGGGTTACCTTCAGAAAATCTCGCGCAAGGGCTGGATCTGCAAAACATATGAGGGTGAACTGGCCATGACCACCGTGCCCGGCGTCGCGCCGGTGCTCTGGACCTTCAGCGTCAAAATGTGGGATGACCCGCTTGCCCAGCAGATCAACGGCCTCTTGGGCAAGAAGGTCGTGCTGCACTACCGCGAATTTCGTTACCTGCCCTCGACTTGTTTCGGCGAGACACCCTACTTCGTGGACAGCGTCAAGTCAGTGGACTAGTGTTGTCTTTTGCGGAGAGCCGACGTTCAGCGCGCGAGGATTGAACGCAGAAACCCGCCTAATTTATCCAGAACGGTCCCAGGAATTTCATGCCCGCCTCTGAATCCGACCCACTCCACTGACAATCCGGCCTGGTTGAGGAGATCGCGTAACGACTCGGCCATGAATAACGGCAGGAGCGGATCCACGCTGCCGTGGCTTTGAAACACCTTTAGTCCCTTCCGTTTCGGCATCAGCGGCGTCCATTCGTCCGCTGCCAGCAGGGTTCCCGACAGCATGACCAGTCCCGCGAGCGGCTTGCCGGTATGCAAGGCCACGTCGCACGCGAGCATGGCGCCCTGAGAAAAACCACCGAGCACGATTTGCTTCGCGTCCTGGCGGCGCTCCAACTCATCGAGCAGCGCAATCACCTTCGCGCGCGCCTCGGCCAATCCTTCCGGAACCTTGCGGGACAGATCACGTGCGCGGCCGGCGGCAATCTCTCGCTGACGCTTCTCGATGTCGAGCATCCACCAGCCGCGCGAGTCGCCGAAGCCCATTTGGAGCGACAGCGGAGCTTCAGGAAAAACATAGCGCGTGCCGTGCGGCGCATCAATTTCCTGTCCCAACGGCACCAGATCGTCGCCCGGCGCGCCCCACCCGTGCAGGAGCACGACGACCGGGCCGTCGCCTCCGCCACGACCATCCGTGCCGCCGGTCAGCCTTACTTTCAATCCGCCAAATTGTTCGACTTTCATTTAATACAACCTAGTCTGAAAGGATGGTCAAAAAGACCGGCCAGCGAGGCCGCAGCGAGTGAGGGACCGAGACGTACGTTTTTCGGCACGTTGAGGTTCCGAGCGATGCGAGAACAAAGCTGGCGGGCTTTTTCACCGTCCGTCTACCTTGTAAAACGATTGTAGAGCGTCGCCCACATGAAACCGATGCCCCAAGCGCCTGCGAGAAGCGCGACGAACTCGGCCAGCATGAGCAGCGGGCTGGATTCCTTTGGCAGCAGCGACGCAACATCGGCGCCGAAGAACTGCGCGTTAAAGAAGAAGGTAAAAAACGACGGAAGGAGAAACCTCAGCGCCCAGAGAAACACCGTCAGCGCGGCGGTCGTGACGGCAATCGCGTTGGCGAATGCGATGGGACGGAGCATGGCGACTTCTACGTTACCATAAACCGGAAACGGCGGTGCTATAATCGCGCCATGCGCTGGCCGTTTCTCCTCGTTGGGCTGTTCGTGCTTCTGCCGTTCCGCGGCGGCGCGCAGGACTCAGGGCCGATCCCGCCCGCCGATCTCCCGCCTGAAATCGAAATTCCCATCACGCAGATGCGGTTCGAGCACGCCACCCGCTTCGAAGGCCGGGTGCTTTATCTCGACACCTACGACGACGCGTTGTGGATCGAGTGGCTCAGGGTCCACGACGGCCGTCAGTGGCTGCCGATCTCGGACCAGCGGCAGTTCGTCGTCTATCCGGCCACCCCGGAGATGTTTGCGATACTCAAAGCCTTCCCGAAGGGAACGGTGATTCGCATGACCGTCCAGCGCGATCGGGACGGCAAACGGCGCGTGCTGTTCCTGGAAGGGGCGTAACGTTTACGTTGGCAACGCGGTAGGGCACACCCAAATGGGTGTGCCCTACCGTCGATACTCATACGTGAACGTGTTCGCTGTGTTCTTAGCTCACGGTCATCTTTCCGAGCTTGGCACCTATCTCTCGCTTAACATTATTATTCACGTGGTATCTTTGCATAACCGCTGCAGTGAGAGCTTCTTCGGATAATGCTTTCTCTATGTCCTCCACTGACCACTCCTTTGCGTCCTTAAGAGCCTGTACTCCTATTACGGTTTCGACAAGTGCCTGTTCAAACCAAGTGTGGACCACTTGTTCAACTGTCTGATAGACAGCCGCCCTGTCCTCAAATTGCTTGACCCATCTATTCACCATGTCTGTAAATGCTCGGAAGTCTGCATTGATCAAAAGTCTGTTCTGATTCATAACAAATCGTGCAGCACGATCCTCAAAATCTCCGATTTCTCGCGTGCCATTTTTAACGCTGACCCACGTAACTTCCGGGAACACATCTGGACGAACAGCTGTCCCGGTTACTCCATCGGCTTTCAGGAAAAGGGAATATAAACTTCCCGCCGTCCCTCCGCCTCCTCCCGCGCGGATCGCGCCACTGCTGTCGCGAGGACGTTCGCTTCTATTCACAAGGCCACCGCGGCTAACCCTGTCCTCGTCGATTCTAAGATCGCCCGTTGGAGCAGCGCGATACCTACTAACTTTGAAAAGATCCAAAATTTGCTTGAGTCTGTCTCGTATCGTGCTCGAATGATCATCTTCTGAAGATGCAGCCGCAAGCTGCTGCATCAATATTTCAATTTCTTTAGGCATCTTCTCGCGAAAGTCAGTGGACCACTGAGTCCATGGCAAAGGCTCACTATTCACAAGCAATTGGGTCCGTGCTGTGTTAGTCGTCAGTCTTGTCTGATCATTCGTCTTTGGCTCTACATAGATGACCACTCTGTTATGTCCGAAAAGTACTCCGAATTGTTGAAGCCGTGCTCTTCCGGCCCGAGCAGTCAGGCTTTCATATAGTTCATCCTTGTAAAGTGCCGCGATGTGTCCCGAAGACTCGATGAATCCTGAGTTCTGCGAGATCGCGGTTTCGTCTTTTAAAATCCACCAATGGGCCACTGCATCAGTGATCTCAACCGATCCCTCAGCTTCGGAATGTTGCTGCAGATATTCGAATTGACCAACGATCTTTCTAAGGAGGTTCCGGTCTTTATCTGACCGCGGATGTTCCCATCCTTCTCTCGCCTTAATCGTTATATTTTTAGGAATCTTAAAGTAGCGTGAATTTAGATACTTGGCGATCCAACGGGAAGGCGCTGGAGAATTCTCTGGTGCCTTCATCGTGTCAGCCAAGTCAGTGTGCCCCAGCAAAACGATCATAGTTCCATGATCACCTATGATTTCAGGTTTTAGAGAATCTTCGACTTCGGCATGATGCTCATATGTCCCGTCCGGTCGCTTAAACTGCATCAGCCCATACTGAAATGTCTGGGGATCTCTCCAGAGATGGATCATGCTTCCGTGCCCACCTTTCCACGACATGTAAACTAACCCGGCATGATTTCGTGTCGCAGCAGCAATTTTCGCTCCAACCCCATAGTTGCCAGCCATAGATTGTTCGCGAAACGATGACGATAGTTGATTGATGTACTGGACCATTTCTTCGCCTGTCATGCCGTCTCCTGTATCCACAATGCAGAGCTTGAAAATATTGTCCAACTCGTATTTGGTCCATTCAACGTCCCATACGATCTGGCCATCTTTTTTCACGCGCTGGATAGCTTCTATCGCGTTCTGCGTGAGTTCACGTAGAAACTGGAGCGGATGACAGTCTTCGCCAAGACGATCTAGGAGAAATCCGGTGTTTTGAACGGTTAGGGGAAGGGTCTGGGTGGACTTTGCGATTGCAGGCGACATGCTAGCTATCCTTTCTCTGGAAGGGTAGGTTTGCGACCCCTCCGGTTAAGGTGTCTCTTCTGCTCTCGAACGGGTGGGTGACATTCATCAGCGACTCGCTCGCTTGCTTTAGAGACGGTTAGTTAAAATTTACCGACAGATTGTTTCTATTTTCACCTCCTTATTTACGTCGATTCTCCGACCCGTAATTACGCTAATGCTAACGAATCTGATGGAGCACCGCAACAGCGGCAGAATGCGCTGACTGCCCAAACAAAAATTCCTAGCTTCTCGTCAGCTTCCGGTATCGTATCCGGTGCGGCCGGTCAGCGTCCTTGCCTAGGCGCTTCTTGCGATCGGCTTCGTAGTCGGAATAGTTGCCCTCGTACCAGACCACTTTGCTGTCGCCCTCGAAGGCCAGGATGTGCGTGGCGACGCGGTCGAGGAACCAGCGGTCGTGGCTGCTTACGACGGCGCAGCCG
>DASQGO010000009.1:0-1527 GCA_035632555.1 Nitrospiraceae bacterium
CGGTCGGCATCAGGTAGTGCACATTCAGCACATGTGGCCTGAACGTCTTAATAGCCCGCCGCACCGCCGCCACGGCCGAGAGCGAAAAGGGCGGAATCGCACCTGCTGTCCAGCGATGCCCGGGAATCTTCATGAAGCTGATCCGGTCGTGATAGCGCTCGACAGGGAATGTCACGAGCGTGTCGTATTCATCGTTTCCCTGCTCTCGCAGAAGATTGTCCGGCAAGAACGGCGTAAGTAGTCTGACTTCGTGCCGCACGGCCAGCCGCCGGCACAGCTCCAATAGCACGAGTTCGGCTCCGCCCACCACTGGAAGAAAGGTCTGGCTCAGGACCAGAATTCTCATGATGACAGCACCTGCGCGTAGAGTGTGCGCGTCTGTCTCGCAATGGCCGGCCACGAGAATCGCTCGGCCAACGCCAGCGCTCCCGCGCGCAGCTGCGCCTGCTCATTGTCCGAGGCAAGGAGTGCACATACCCGCTTCGCAAGCGCATCCGCGTCTCCGGACGGAACGAGCGCGACATTCGATCCGTCCCGCAGTGGAGATGACGGCACAGGCGACGCGGTCGTCACAACCGGGAGACCGTGCGCCAACCCGGCCATCAGACTGCCCCGCCTGGCCGTCCCGCCGGCGTCATACGGCACGACAAACAGATCGGCAGCGGCAAGCAGCGACGAAACCTCTTCGTCGGACGCACGGCCAGTCCACAATACGGCATGCGCAATTGCCTGCTCGCGCGCCAGCCGGTCTAAACCATCCCGGTACAATCGGTCCTCGGGTCGGGTGTCCCCAACGACCACAAGCCGCGCCAGAGGATACTCCCGCAGAATCGCGGGAAGCGCCCGGAATACCGTTTCCAGCCCTTTACCAGGGTAGATCAAGCCAAAATGTGCAAGAACCGGAGCGCGATCCGGCAACCCGAGTCGTGTCCGTTCGGAACGTCTGACGGCATCCCGCCCGGCAACGCTCACCTGGATATTGGACCCGATGCCTATTTCGGTCACGCGGGACTCCAGCGGGGGCAGGTGACGATGGATCAGATCGCTGACTTCTTCGTTTGCGCTGATGCTTCGATCCGCCGCCAATAGAAGCCATGGAGCCATGGCCTTGCTCCAAAGACCGCCCCCGATAAGCGTATGAAACGTCACCACGACAGGCACGCGGCAGGGCAACAACCGTGACAAGATCGGCACCAGCACAAAGCCAGATCTGCGTCCGTAGAGATTGGGCGTGTACTGGATATGAATCACGTCGGAGGGCCGGCTCCGCCGGGACCGAATCAGCTTCCAGCCTTCGACAGCCGACCACTTTGAAATCAACGGCAGAATCTGGACTGGCCCGGCCGGATCCCCGCGGTATCCGGTCGAAGTCATGACCGTCACCTGCTCCCCCTGCCTGACCAGTTCCTCCGACAGACAGCGCGTGTAATCCCCGACGCCGCAGGTCACGTCCTGAGGCGGATAGGAAGGACAAACCATGCAGATGCGCATATCAGCTCTTCCTGGCCACCGTGAGAAAGGTGTATT
>DASQGO010000010.1:0-2778 GCA_035632555.1 Nitrospiraceae bacterium
ATCCGGTGCCAGTGTTCGTAAGCGCACTCTGTCGTCAGGCGATCTATGGCCTGAGTGCCGCGCGTCGAATCGCGACGATCGCCAAGCTGCCGTCCATGCGCCCGCAGTGCGTTACGCAAGTCGCGTTGCTCCGGCGTCATGCTCGTGTACGGCTCGTGGTGATGCACCGCAAGCTGCTCGATTACCTTGCGGGCACCGACCTCAGCGACGCGCCGGGCCTCGCGGACGGTGTTTTCGAGCGAGCGGCGGAGCTCGCGTGTCAGAGTCGCCATTCGAATGCCCTGTCAGTTAACCAGCACCGGCCCGCGCTTCAAGCCATCCAGAAGCTTTTCCTTTTGGCGTTCCAGCCAGGCAACAACGTCTTCCTGCGACCGCAGCGTGCTGCGTTCGAGGGAAATCATCTGCACCTTGGGTTCGAGAAGCTTCGCCGCCCGTTCGATGGCCTGCTGAATCCGTCCGGGAATGGCGTCCCGCTCCGCAACAGCCACTTTCAGAGGCCGCGCATCGAGGTGTCGGCCAAGCGCCTCGTCACTGCTCACATCAGGCTTGACCGGAATCGACAGGCCCACATCGCTGAGAATCTTGGCTTTTGTCGGGTTGTCGAGCTTCCCCCACCCTTCGTTGGCGTTCAGCATCACCATCCCGGCCTCGTGAGCGCCCGCATGCGCCTTGTGGGCCTCCGTGACCGCCTCGCGCAGCAAGCCGGCGAGTGCGACCCGGATCGGCGAAACAGAGTCCGTCGCTTCGAGAAGCAGCCGCTGCTTGCGGATCGCCTCGATCTGTTCAAGGTGCGGCTTTGCTCCCGGCAGATCGCCGGCATGTCGCGCGAGCTGCTCCGCGACCTCCCAGATGGGAAGCCGCTTCTGGGCCAGTTCCTGGACCGCTTTCCAGTCCTTGATGCGTGAACCGATGTCCGCAGATTTGTCCTTGATGGCAACGAGCTGTTCATTGCCGACCAGCCGCTGCATGTCTTGGATATCGGTCGTTGCCGGAGCCTGCGGAAGCGGTGCTTCGCCGCCGGCAGACCGGCCTAGGGTCAGCAGCGCGCCGAGGAACTCGGGCGCCTTGGCACCCTCCTCCCCGCTCTTGCACTGCACGAGCTGGGTGATGAGCTTGCGTACCAGAAGGCGATCCTGCACGGAGAGCGTTGCGTGCTCGACGCGGAACTCCGCCTTGGCGATCTTGTTCTGATCCAGTTGTCCAAGAGGGATTGCCGTCCCGTTCAGCGTGGCCGTGATGTGCTGCGTGCGGTGCAGGGCGATCAGGGCCGCGTCGATTGCGTCCTGAGGCCAGCCGAAGGGCGCCGCGCGAAGGAGCTTGCGGATTTCCCCACCTACTTTGCCGGCGCCGATGGTCGAATTCACCTGCATGCAAACCGCGTGCTTCTCGGTTGCATCGGCATGACCGACCGGCTGAAACGGATGGTCAGCCCCTTCTCGGGCGCGCTTGATGACTGCCTCCCAAGCGCCGGAATCAGCGTCTTTGAAGCGGGGAAACAGGCGTACCAGCGAATCGGAGGCACTCTCGCGGATCTTGTCGTCCAGCGTCAACCGGATGACCTCGCTGCCGCCGCCTTGGAACACCTTGGCGTTGGCCACAATCTCCCGGACGAGCCGATCCCGGTCGCCAGCCGCGCGGGCATACCGGCTCTCCATGCTCTGGCGTGCCTCCCGCCCTTCGTCGGTCGTCGGATTGCCTTTGGCGTCCACCGTCTGCCGTGCTGCGTCCGCCTCGACGACATACCGACGCAGATCGTCGGCATCCTTGCGCGGGATGAACACATAGAGAATGGGGCTCGTGGCGCCGGCAGCGCGGGCGCTGTCCACCATCTGCTTCTCTGAGGCCGACCAGCCATCCTGAATCCACACCGGGATGCTTGCGCCATCCGCCGTCGGCGGAGTCGCGTCCCGCGAGATGGAGAAATGGCGTGGCTCTTTCGCCGTGCCCTGGATCAGCTTGATGCCACGAATGATCTTGTCAGTCTCCGAATACAGGAGCTGGTCGCGCTGGAACTGCACCGCTCCGTCGTCACTGTTCAACTTGGTCTGGCGGTTTCGGAACTCGCGATCCCATTCACTGCCCTCGCGGGTTTGCAGCCGGTACTCGTCCCCGACCTGCATCAGCACACCGTCCTTGGACAGCTTCTGAAGGATCGTCTCCACCTCGGAGCGCAGCTTGCCGTTGTCGGCAGTCAGGTCTTCCACCAGCAGATCGGCCAGATGCTCCTTCTTGGCGCGCACGCCGATGTCGGCACCTCCTTCGCGTTTGAGCTTGCCGATCAGGAACACGAGGCCGCAGATACGCTGCGCCAGCGTGCCGTCTGACTTGCCGACCTGAATGATCCGCTCGTTAATTTCGCGGAGCAGCACGCCGGTATTGACCATCTCTGGCGCGAGCGCCTCGAACAGCTCGTCCCCCGGAACCACGGCGCCGAGTGGCTTGTCTGCGATCTTCTTGATGGCGTCGTAGATGATTCGCAGTTGCGAGCGCAACTGGCTGTGCGTTCCGGCGGCGTCGATCTGCCGGAAACAGTTCTCCCAGAATCGCCGGCGCACCGGCAGCAACGGGTAGTCCTCGGCAATGATGCCGCGGTCCTCCGTGACTTCACCGATGCGCGTGCCCTGAAGCTGCCGGGATATTTCTCCGGCGTTCGCGTCAAGCAGCTTGCGAACATCCGCCACCGAGGCGGGTTTCTTGTGGAGCAATACCTTGCGCGTCACCTGCTCTACTTCCGCATCCGAGAGCGGTACACGGATAGTGAAGCGATCGAGCAGCTTG
>DASQGO010000011.1:0-4821 GCA_035632555.1 Nitrospiraceae bacterium
GGAGCGGATCTTCCTGCCCGGACGCAAGAACCCGATCATCCTCAAGCCCAACTCGCCGGCCACGCATTTGCTGCAGCGGGTTCGGGATGAGGCCCACCGCTTCGCCGTCGCCTATCACCGCAAGCTGCGCGGCAGGGCCCTCACCGCCTCCAGGCTCGACCGGATCATCGGCGTCGGCGAGATCCGGCGGAACACGCTGCTCAGGAAATTCGGCAGCCTCGACAAGATCGCCGCCGCCACCGACACACAACTGCGCGAAGCCGGCCTCGATGCCAGGACTGCTGCCGAAATCAGAAAAGTCCTGGCATCGGCCCCGTAAATTCCGTATCCTTGCCGCTCGAAATCCCAGGGACAGGCGAAGGCAACTGATATGCTCTGCCCCAAATGCGACAGCATGATGGTGAGCCGGCGCCAGGCCTCGGGCCTGCTGGACCGTCTCTGCACGCTGTTCTCGCTCGCTTCCTTCCAGTGCCAATCCTGCCAGCACCGCTTCCGCGCCAGGCGGTCGGCCGCTCGCGGTGCCACGCCGCCGGATGAACGCCGCAAACTCTCCCGCCTGCCGGTCCAGATTCCCGTCAACTTTGAGTGCGGGGGCGACGCGGGCGAAGGCACCCTGACGGATCTGTCGAAGGACGGCTGCACGCTCGACTCCAAAAGACGCCTCCGGCCGGGGCTCCTGCTTCGCGTGCATCTGCCGGCCGGCACGGAGCACGTCCCCCAGGCCGTGGCGACCCAGATTGCAACCGTCCGATCGGTGGATGGCACCCGGGTCGGCCTGAAATTTCTCGCGTTTACCCCGCCGGAACAGGTGCAACTCGAGGAAACGATCACCCGCACCATGAGAAAATTTTCGAACTCCTAGACATCGCTCCGGCCACGCCAGCCCGCTCCTCCCTTTGACAAACAACCGACGTTGGCCTATCGTTTACAGGACATGTACGTTGTTCACGGTTAGCTCTCGAACAGACGCTCGCAAGCCTCCCTGGCGGGGACTGCACGGAACATCAGGTCGTAAAAAATCATGCGCGCTCGACAGGGACATTCGGACGCTTTCCATAGCCCGCCGCACAGCCAAACACAACCGCAACTGTCGAGTGCCCGAAAGGCTTCGCCCGCATTCCGTTCCGAGGAAGAGCTCTACCGCGTTCTTTACGAGGACAGTCCCTCCATGTATTTCACGCTGGACCGGCATGGCATGGTCCTCTCCGTGAATCGCTACGGCGCCGAGCAACTCGGCTATGCCGCCGAACAGCTGGTCGGCCAGTCCGTTCTGACGGTGTTCCATGAGGAGGACCGGTCGGCGGTCCGGAACCAGCTGGCGCTTCTGCTCGAACACCCGGGGCAGGCGCGGCGCTGGCAGCTTCGCAAGGTCCGGAAGGACGGGAGCGTGATGTGGGTCGAGGAAGATGCCCGTGCGGTCCGGCTGGAGGACGGCACCCTGATGGTCCTCGTGATCTGTTCCAACATCTCCGACCTCAAGCAGGTGGAGGAGGAGTTGCGGGAAAGCCGGCGGCAATACAAGCTGCTCGTGGAGCATGCCACCGACATCATCTACCGCACGGATACCATGGGGTACTTTACGTTCGTCAACGCGACCGCCACGCGCCTGATGGGGTACGCCGAATCGGATCTGCTCGGCCATCGTTTTACCGAGTTCATCCGGCCGGACTACCGGGCAAAAGCCGCGCGCTTCTACTGGCGGCAGCTGATCCGGAAGACACCCACGACCTATTTCGAGTTTCCCGCCACGACGAAGGATGGCCGGGAAATCTGGTTCGGCCAGAACGTGCAGTTGATGCAGGAGGAAGGCCGGGTCACGGGATTGTTCTCGGTCACCCGCGACATCACCGAACGCATGCAGGCGGAACAGGCGCTGACGGCCAGCGAGAAACGTCTCAAGACCATCCTGGAGGCCGAGCCGGAATGCGTCAAGGTGATGACGGAGGACAGCGTGTTGCTGGACATGAACCCCGCCGGCCTGAAGATGGTGGAAGCCGACAGGCTGGAGGATGTGCGCGGGCGGTCGATTCTTCCGGTCATTACAGCGGCCCAGCGCGACGCGTTTGCCGAATTCACCCGACGCGTTCACGCCGGCCAGTCCGGCACCATGCAATTCGAAATCGTCGGATTGAAAGGCACCCGCCGCTGGATGGAGACCCACGCTGTCGCGCTGCGCAACGAGCGCAACGACGCGGTCGGAGTGCTGGCCGTCACGCGCGACGTCACCGAACGCAAACGGGCCGAAGAAGCGCTGCACGCCGCACGCCAGGAGCGCGAACAGCTGGGCCGGAACCTGCACGACAACATCATCCAATCCATCTACGCCGTCGGATTCACGCTGGAGGAATGCCAGGAACTGCTGAAAGGCACGCCGGCGAACGCCAACCGGAAACTGGGCCAGGTCATCGCCGAACTCAACCGCATCATCCGGGAAGTCCGCAGCTACCTGTTCACCCCCGCGAAAGAATCCGAGACGCTTTCGACCGACGAGCTGATCGCGTCATTGCAGCGCCTGGGCGGGCTCATGGAACGCGCCAACGGGATGCGATTCACCTTCGCAATCGACCGCGCGGCGGCGGACCTGTTGACGGCCAGCCAGCGCGCCCAGTTCCTGTATGTAGCCCAAGAGGCGATGAGCAACAGCCTCCGGCATTCCGGCGCGCAGACCGCGCGCGTTTCGCTGTCATCCACGCCGAGCGGCATCCGCCTCGCGATACGCGACAGCGGGGTCGGCTTCGCCCTTCAGGGAATACGGGATGGCAGCGGAGGGCTGAAAAATATCCGCATCCGGGCTAGAAAGATCGGCGCGAATATCGACATCATGTCCCAGCCCATGGGAGGGACGACCATCAGCATGGAGATTCCGACCAATGAACACGATGACAACACACGGAAAGCCTGACCTCGCCCGGCCGTCCCGGCTGGCCGAACGCAGGTCCAGGCCGGCCCCGAAGGAACGCTTCATCCGGCTGCTTCTCGTGGACGATCATGAGGTCGTCCGGCTCGGACTTCGGGCATTGTTCGACCGGACAGGAACGATTCGCGTCATCGGCGAAGCCGGCACCATGCGGTCAGCCGTCGCGGAAGCCATCCGGCTCAAGCCCGATGTGATTTTGATGGACGTCCGCCTGCCAGACGGCGACGGCATCGAAGCCTGCCGCGACATTCGCTCCGAATGCCCCGACACCCGCGTGCTCTTCCTCACCTCCTACCCGGACGAGGCCGCCGTCCTGTCCACGGCATATGCCGGAGCGGCCGGTTTCCTGCTGAAGGAAATCGGCGGCGACGCCCTGGTTCAGGCCGTCGAGACTGTCGCCAAGGGACAATCCATTTTCGACTCCGCCTCGGTCCAGCGCATCATCGACCAGATGCAGCCCCGCGCGGCTGATGAGCAGCTGTCACCCGACGATGCGCTCTCCGCGAGGGACGAGCGCATCCTGGCGCTCGTGGCCGAGGGGAAAACGAACAAGGAAATCGCCGCCGAACTCGGCCTGAGCGACAAGACGATCAAAAATCTCTTGAGCGTGATCTTCCAAAAACTGCGGATCTCACGCCGCTCGCAGGCCGCCGTCCTGTTCGTGAAGCGCGCCACCGCGCAGGGCTATCCCGGCGGTCAGAAAAAAAGCTCCTAGCCTTTCCCGCCATTCAGCGCTTCCGCATGAATCCGGTTTACCCGGACAGATGGCATGCGGAAGGGGTGGAATTGCTCCTGGAGGAATCTTATAATCACCCCGTTGCTTCAGACGGAGCACTGATGCCTTCAACACACGGACTCCCCAAACGCCACCTGCTGGTCATTGCCGTGCTTGAACGCTTCCTCGCCGAAGCCGAACGGAAGGGCGATGCCATCCTGGCCGAGGCCTTGAACCTCTGCATGCTCAATATGGCGGGCGGCAACCTCCACTGCCCGATGGGAGCGCTGATCATCGAAGCGTCCATCAGCCTGGACAAGCCGGTGGGCGCGTATCTTCCCGCGCCCAACTTGCCTTCTGCACCCTCCACGACGGCATCGGCGCCGGCCGCGCCGCTCGACGGGAGCACGCTGATGCGCAAAACCATGGAGCAGCGGGAGACCGTGCTCAAACTCCTGACCCTGCTGGAAACGGACGCCCGTCAACGAGGCGACAAGGAGCTGCTGGAAGCCCTTCATGCCTGCGATGAAATCACCGAGCACCACGCCTGCCCGTTGCGGTTGCTGATTATGAACGCTCCCCGCCCACGTCCCTAGCCGACATTCCCGCACGCCGTCCAACGGATTGACAGGCCACCGCGCACTCTCCTAGCATCCGCCGATTATTCGGCCGCACGGCTTTTGCCAGCTCACCATCACCACAAGGAGGTCCCATGTCGAACGTCGGTCATGCAGCCCAGGCAGCCGCGATCCCGGGAGGAGCGGGATTGCCCGCCCGCATCGAGCAAGGATTCGAAGTCATTGTGTTCGCCAGCCGGTGGATTCAGGCCCCACTTTATGGCGGCCTGATCGTTGCCGAACTGCTCTATGCCTATAAATTCGTCGCCGAATTATGGGAAATGATGCACAACGTCCGCGAGCTGACCGAAACCATCTTCATGCTCAGCATCCTGTCCCTCATCGACATCACCATGGTCGCCAATCTCCTAACCATGGTCGTGATCGGCGGCTATGCCACCTTCGTCAGCAAACTTGATTTGGATACGCACAAGGACCGGCCCGAATGGTTGAGCCACGTGGATCCGGGTACGATCAAGGTCAAGCTGGCAGCGTCATTGATCGGCATTTCAAGCATCCACCTGCTCAAGGCCTTCGTCAACGTGGCCAACGAACCGATCGAGCACATCAAA
>DASQGO010000012.1:0-18103 GCA_035632555.1 Nitrospiraceae bacterium
CTCGCCGGACGGCCGAGAAACGGCGCCACGCAGGGCAGCACGAGCGTCAGCGAAATAAACGACACATCGATCACGGCCAGATCGACCGGCTCCGGCACCGCCGCGCGGTCCAGGTTGCGGATGTTCTGCCGATCGAGCACGACCACGCGGGCATCCTGCCGCAGCTTCCAGTCCAGCTGCCCGTAGCCCACGTCCACGGCATAGACTCGCCGCGCGCCGCGCTGCAGCAGGCAATCGGTAAACCCTCCGGTGGATGCGCCGACATCCATGGCGACCAGCCCGGCCGGATCCACCGACCAGGCATCGAGCGCCGCCGCCAGCTTGCCGCCGCCGCGGCTGACGTAGGGCGCCGTTCCCGACGCGACGTCGATCGCGGCTTCGGCCGGCACGAGGGCCGCCTGTTTGTCGGTCAGCACCCCGTTGACCCTGACGGTGCCGGCCAGAATCATCCGGCTGGCCTGCTCGCGGCTCGACGCCAACCCGCGGGTCACCAGCACGCGATCCAACCGATCCCGAACCGTTGATCCCTTCTGAGCCATGTGAAACTGAGTGCGAAGGCAGTCTGGGAAGCGCGTCAGGTGGAATGGGCGGGCTCGTCTTCGTCCTCTTCCAACGAGAGCGCGCGAAGCCGTTTCCGCCCATCCTTGTCTTGAATCAGAATCTCGACCTTGTGTTCGGCGTCATCCAGCATCTTGAGGCAGATTTTGGACAGCTTGATGCCTTCCTCGAATATTTTCAGCGAGTCGTCAAGCGAAAGGTCGCCCTTTTCAAGCTCCGAGACGATCGTCTCGAGCCGGGCCATCGCCTGTTCAAATTTCACCTGGGCCATGGGGACAGTCTCCTGATCCGACGCACGCAAGCCCATTATACGGAGGCCTCGGAGGAGGCGCAACCGTCAAGATTCTTGAATTACTTTTCGCACATCGCACAGCAGGCGTCCGTCCGCCAGCTTCGCGGAGACTTGATCGCCGGCGGAGACATCCCGCGCGCGCTTGACCACGATGCCGGCAGGCACCGTCTGCACGATGCTGTAGCCTCGTCCCAAAATCGCCAGCGGGCTCAAACTGTCGAGCGCCGAGACCATTGAGCGGGCGGCCTGATGCTTGAGCGCCAGCAACGCCAGCATGCCCTGTTCGATCCGTTTGACAAGTTGAGG
The DNA here is from genome assembly GCA_035632555.1 of Nitrospiraceae bacterium. Classification (GTDB taxonomy): domain Bacteria; phylum Nitrospirota; class Nitrospiria; order Nitrospirales; family Nitrospiraceae; genus 2-02-FULL-62-14. The sequence continues at coordinate 1,157 of DASQGO010000012.1, forward strand.
CACGAGGGTCAGCGCCGATCCGATGCGGACCCGCGGACTGCGGGTTTCGAGCGCATGCCGGCACACGTCCGCACGCTGCCGCCACGCGGACAACACGTCCAGGAACGAGCCGCCCAGCCGCCCGGTCAGGTCGTCCAGGCGTTGCGCGGCCCGCTCGACGGGCAGCGGCCTGGCGCACAGGATCTGCACGGCCGCGGCGCAAACGTGGCGATCGTCGCGCAGGCGCGCGCGCACCGCCAGTTTCAAGCGCATCGAACGATCGCGCAGAGTCTGAAGCAGATCGTCCAGAGCTGGCGCAACCGCCTCTGCCGCGGCGGAAGGAGTCGGCGCGCGGTAGTCCGCCGCGAAATCCGCCAGCGTGAAGTCGATCTCATGGCCCACCGCCGACACCACCGGCACGGGCGATGCGGCAATCGCGCGGACAACGGCTTCCTCGTTGAAACACCAGAGATCCTCCAGCGAGCCGCCTCCCCGCCCGACGATCATGACATCGACAAGCTTGGAGGCGCCCAGCGTGCGAATGGCCGCGGCAATCTGCACGGCGGCCTCGTTGCCCTGCACCGGCACCGGCGCAACCACGGCGCCCATGATCGGACATCGGCGGCGCAACACGGTCAGGATGTCGCGGAGCGCCGCGCCCGTCAGCGACGTGACCACACCCACCCGGCGCGGCAGAAACGGCAGCGGCCGCTTGCGGGCCTGCGCGAAGAGCCCTTCCCGGGCCAGTTTTTCTTTCAACTGTTCCAGCGCGAGTTGGAGCGCGCCGAGCCCCTTCGGCTCCAGATACTCCAACACAATCTGATATTCGCCGCGCGGCTCGTACACCGTCAGGCGCCCGCGCACGACAAGCTGGAGCCCTTCCTTCAATGCAAACCGCAGGCGTTGCGCGCCGGCCCGGAACAGCACGGCGCGAATCTGGCTGGTCGCGTCCTTGAGGGTAAAGTAGATATGGCCCGATGAGGGAGCACGGAGGTTGGAGACTTCGCCTTCGACCCAGAGACCGGAGAAGTCCTCTTCCAGCCGCTCGCGGACGAGCGCGGTCAGGGCGGAAACGGTGAGAATCCGTTGCGGACGGTCACCCACAGGCATTGTCCACGGACCGCGCGCGACAGCGCGCCGGCCGTCAGTCGGGAATGCGAAGCCGCTGAATGCCCAGCGCCTTGCCGAGCTTGCCATCCAATTCGATCAATGCCGCGCAGAAGACGGCGGGGCCGGACGCCACTTCGAAGCGGCGGGGCATCCCCGTCAGGAATTTTTCGATGACCAGTTCCTTCTTGACGCCGATGACGGAGTGGATCGGGCCGGTCATGCCGATGTCGGTCAGATAGGCCGTGCCCTTCGGCAGCATCTGCTCGTCGGCCGTCTGCACGTGCGTATGGGTGCCGACGACCGCCGACACCTCGCCGTCGAGAAAATGGCCCATGGCCATCTTTTCCGACGTCGCCTCCGCGTGCATATCCACGATGATCGCGGCGGTCTCCTGCTTGAGTTTCGCGAGTTCCTTGCGCGCAGTTTGAAACGGACAGTCCAGCGTCGGCATGAACACGCGGCCCATCAGATGGAGCACGGCCAGGCGTTCGCCCCCGGCCGTTTCCACCACGATCGAACCTTTGCCGGGCACGCTCTCCGGGTAATTGGCCGGGCGGAGCAGGCGCGGTTCGTGCCGGATGAACTCCAAGATCTCCTTCTTGTCCCACGCATGATTGCCGGTGGTGATGACCGCGGCGCCCCAGTCGAACAGTTCGTGCGCCAGCTCCGGGGTGATGCCGAACCCGCCCGCGATGTTCTCGCCGTTGGCGATGACCAGATCGATGTCGTGCTGGGCAACGAGCTTGGGCAGCCGCCGCTCCACGGCCCTCCGGCCCGGCTCTCCCATGATGTCGCCGATGACCAGCACCTTCACTTGGCGATCTCCGTGTACCGGCTTTCCCTGATCACCGTCACCTTGATCTGGCCCGGATAGGTCAGCTCCTGCTCGATCTTCTTGGCCAGATCGCGGGACATGAGCGACGATTCCGTGTCGCTGACTTCCTCCTGCCGAACGATCACACGAATCTCGCGTCCGGCCTGGATCGCGTAGGCCTTCTGAACGCCTTTGAATCCCGTCGCCAGCGACTCGAGTTTCTCCAGACGCTTGACGTAGGACTCCAGCGCCTCGCGACGCGCACCCGGGCGCGCCGCCGACAGGGCTTCCGCCGCGGCGACCAGCACGGTTTCCGGGCAGATCGGCTCCACCTGCTCATGATGGGCCGCGATCGCGTTAACGATCTTGGCCGACTCGCCGTACTTCTTGGCGATGTCGGCTCCCAGCATCGCATGCGTGCCCTCTTCCTCGTGGCTCACCGACTTGCCGATGTCGTGCAGCAGCGCGCCGCGCTTGGCCAGCCGGACGTCCAGGCCCAGCTCGGCCGCCATCGTCCCGCAGATATAGGCCGCCTCACGCGCGTGGTAGAGATTGTTCTGCCCGTAACTCGTCCGGTACTTGAGCTTGCCCAGCACTCTGACGATCTCCGGATTGAAATCCGCCAGACCCAGCTCGAAGATGATTTTCTCGGCTTCCTCGATCATGAGCTTGTCGATATCCGTCTTCACCTTGTCGACGACTTCCTCGATCCGGGTCGGATGGATGCGGCCGTCATGCATCAGGCGTTCCAGCGACACTTTGGCAATTTCACGCCGGAGCGGATCGAAACCGGAAATGACCACGGCTTCCGGCGTCTCGTCGATGATCAGATCGATGCCGGTCGCCGCCTCGATCGCGCGGATGTTGCGCCCTTCGCGTCCGATGATCCGGCCTTTCATCGCATCATTGGCGATCGGCACCACCGAGAGCGTGGCCTCGGCCACGTAGTCGCGCGTGACCCGCTGGATCGAGCGCGCGATGATTTCGCGCGCTTCGCGCTCGGCGCTTTCCTTCGCCTCATCGACGATGCGCTTGGACACTCCGGAGGCTTCCAACCGGGCGTCGCTTTCCACCGCGCTGATCAATTGCCGCTTGGCTTCCTCGGCAGTCAGGCCGGCCACGCGCTCCAGCGCCTGTCGGTGCTCCTTGGTCGCACGCTCGCAGGCGGCTTCCGCCGAAGCCAGCGCCGTCTCGCGTTTCGACAGCGCCGTCTCCCGCTTCTGCACTTCCACTTCGCCGCGTTCCAGCGAACCGGCTTTCCGCTCCAGCTGCTCTTCGCGCTGGAGCAGCTGCTTCTCCAGCGCATTCATCTCGGCCCGCCTCTCCTTCTGTTCCTTCTCCAAACTGGTTCGGGCCTGCAACAGCAGATCTTTCGCCTCGACTCTGGCCTCCTTGACCAGCGTCTCGGCCTCGCGCTCGGCATTCTGCTTTACCCGGCCGGCCTGCTCATCGGCCTGCCGTTGATTTACCGCCACGGCATTGCGGCGGATCAGCAAATAGCCGCCGATGCCGGCGGCCGCGCCGAGCACTCCGGCAATCACATATGTCAACATCGTCTCGATCACAGCGGGGTACTCCCTTCACCCGCGCAGCGTCTGTTTGACGCGCACGGTTCGATTTGGATGGACAGAGCGTGGGCAGGGTGGATACGAGCGGGCCGCCGCCGATCAGTACGAAGAAACCGGATCGATCGGATGGTCAGATCAGAACGGAAAGGCGGTCAAGCAGACTGAAGAACGTGAGCCGTTACAAGGGCCGGGGTCGATCTCGTCGTGGTCGTTGCGCAACGCTCTGCGTCGCTCTTGCTACTGCCAGCCGGGCAGGCGCTCCCATCATGTCCCTTATCGTGTGAACTGCCCCGCCCAGCATGACCCCCGAAACCCGCATCCACTGCGTGATGAATTCCAGTGTTTTCAGCACGTTCGACAAGTTCCGCGTTGATACCCGATCAGCCTTTCCGTTCTTGCTTCCCGCTGCCACAAAATTATTGTTCTACCCTGCCGTCTTCCCCTCATTGGGGCTATTCGTACCGTATCAAATACCGGAAATCTTTGCAAGCACACTCATCGCTTGCGGACTGGTTCAAGCTGTTCCTCGATGGATTCCACCAGGCTCAGCGTCCGCCGGTCGAGCTCGGCATCGCCTTCCTGGCGTGCCTGCGCCGCCTGGAACAACTGGTGCGTGATGTTGAGCGCCGCGAGGACCGCCAGCTTGGCGCGCGTTGCCGACTTCATTCCCTGCGCCAACACCCGGATCTGCGTATCCACGTAATTCGCGCAGCGCTTCACGTATTCCTCGTCGGTCGCGCCGGTCACCACGTACCGCTGCCCGTAGATTTCGACTTCGATGGTCTTAGTCAAGCGCCACCTCCTTGGACTCCTCGATAAACTCGAGAGCGTCCAGTTCGCTCAAGACCTTTTCAATGCGCACCTTGATATCAGCGCGCTCCGAAACCCATTGATCGCCGGACGCATGCTGCTTGACGAGTCGCTCCCTAGCCGCGCGCAGATCGCTCTTCAAGCCGGCGTTCTCGCGCTTGAGCGTTTGAATCAACTCGACCATTTCCCGCACGCGCGCTTCCAGCGCAGTCAGCTTGTCGCCTGCCATCGATTACCACCATTTGTTGCGGTATCGAGCTTGTGCAAGCCCAGATATTGAAGGCACTATAAAATCCTCAGCAAGCCTTGTCAAGGGAACGGACCGCGCAGGCCTCGCCGCCCAGGCGGCGGTATTCGCGGTAGCTGCGCAGCACCCGCCGGACGTACTGGCGGGTCTCCTGATAGGGGATCAACTCCACGAATTCGTCCGGCTCCTTGTCGCCGAATTTCTGGATCCAGGTCGCGACGATGGGCGGCCCGGCGTTGTAGGCCGCGACGGCGTGCACGAGGTTGCCGTTGAATTGCCCCAGCAATTGCTCGAGGTAACGAACGCCGTAGCGGATGTTCGTCTCGTGGTCGAACAAGTCGTCGCGGGACACGGCGCCGCCGTTCCGCTGCGCCACCGCCTGCGCCGTCGAAGGCATCAACTGCATCAATCCGATCGCCCCGACGCGCGACACCGCGCGCGCATCATACTGGCTTTCCTCTCGGATGATCGCGGCGGCCAGATACGGATCGAACCGGTCGCTGCTGAGCGCGCGGATCGTCGGCAGATAGACAGTCGGGTAGGCCACGCTCCACAGCGACGGCTGCACCGGCTCCAAGCCGCGTTCCAACCCGTCGCGGAAATGCAGCCGCGCCAGCCGGAGCCCTTGATGGTAGCCGCCGGCTTCGCTCAGACGCATGATCAGCTCGACCAGCGCCGCGCGATTCCGTACATAACGATCCAACAACCACGTCACTTCGCGGCCCGCTTCCTGCTCGAGGCCGAGCGCGCGCAACTCCACGGCCCGCCGGTAATGCGCATCTTGCGTGATGCCCGCCCCGCTGCCTTCTCCCGGCTCGACATCCGACGCCCCATTGACCATCTCCGGAGGCGGCATTTCCTGCCGGCTGCGCGTCAACTGGCAATAGTAGGTCCAGGCATACTTCCGGCAGAGCGCCTGGTAGACGTCGGCCGCCTTCACATCGTGCAATCGCTCCAGCGCCCGCGCCGTCCAGTAGAGCGCCTGCGGATTGTTCGCGGGATCTTCCCGGATGGCGACGAGGTCCTGCAGCGTCTGGACCGCCTCGTTATACCGACCCAGGCGATAGTGAATCCATCCGATGCGCCACAAGGCTTCCGCGCGTTGCTCCGTGCGATCACCGAGCTGCGCAATCTGGCGATATTGCGCGACGGCCTGGTCGAATTGATTCTGGTCGTCGAACCACGTGCCCTGCACGATCAGGATCAGCGCCTGCTGCTCCGGCGTCAGCGTCAGCTTCGGGTATGCCTGGCGAAGATTCACCAGGCGGTCGCCTTCACCCAGCCGAAGATAGCTGCGCGCCAGCCAGACCGCGGCCTCATTCGCTTCCGTTGACGGCCCGTTGGACGCCAGCTCATGGAAAAGCGGCTTCGCCTGGTCATAGCGCTTCAGCCGGGTCAGGGCCATGGCGAGCCTGAGCTTCGCCTCCTCCCGCTTCGGATGGCCGGACGCCGAGGCAAGAAAGGCCTTCAGGTCCTCCACGGCGTCTTCGTTCATCGCGGCCGCAGCAAGCGCGGATGCCCGGGCATAGCGCTCGTCCGGCGTCGGCTTCCATGGCTGGCCGCTGTTCAGCCGCTGCGACAACTGCTTTTCCGCTTCATCGGCCTCCGGCGTCTTCGGATACCGCGTCCAGATCTGCCGGAGCGTGACGGTGCTGTCGGGAGACCGGCTGTCCTGCGCCTGGCACTCGGCCAGCATCAGCAACGCGCGCGCGGCGCCGGGGTCTTGCGGGTCCTGCGCCACCGCGCGCAGCAACGGCTCTGCGGCGTAGGCGCATTGCCCCACCCGGAACCAGGCCTCGCCCGCGCGGTACGCAATCCGGGATCCCAGGAGCGTGTCGGGCACGACGTTGGGAATGATATCCAGAAACGATGCGGCGTTCGACACATCGCCGGATTTCAGCAGCGCCTCCCCGATCCAGAGACGCACGTAATCCTCCAGCAGGGGGAAGTCGCGTTGCGCGGCGCGCAGAAACTGAAGCGCCTCGGCCGGCTGGCGCTCGATCAGCAGCACGCCTGTCACGAGATTCGCGCGGCGCGCCCAGAGCGAGCCGGCATGGCGCTCTGTGACCTGACGCAGACGCTCCAGCTTGCGCGCGAGCCGCTCGTCGGCCGACGCGGCCGTGGCATCCGGCGCCAGGGCGTTGCGGAAACATTGCTCAGCCGACTCGCAGGAGGCCTCGACCGGCCCGCGCATCTGCGTCCCTTCCTCCGCGTGGGCGCACAGGAACGACAGCGCCAGCACGAGAAGCAGGGGCGCGGCGCGCAGGAGACCTCGGAAACGCGCGAAGGCGATGCGGTTATGCGGCATGACGGGAATCAACGCCTCAATTATATACCACTATATACCACCAAAGGATTGCGGCCGCCCCATTCCGTCATTCTCGCGGGCCGCCCTGTTTGTTTTGCAAACGCTGTGATAGGCTGCGCGCATGACCCGACCGGACCGCTCCCGCGCCTCATCGGCCGGCATGCGCACCAACCTGCTCGCGCTTGATGAATCGGCTCTCGAACGATTCGTGAAAGATCTGGGCTGGCCGAAGTTCCGCGCCCGGCAGATCCTGCACTGGCTCTATCAAGAACGCGTCCGCGACATCGAATGCATGACAGATTTGTCCAAGGTTGAACGGACCCGTCTCGCCGCCATGGCCGCCATCGATCGGATCACCGACTGCGAAGTCCGCCGCTCGAACGACGGCACCAGAAAATTTTTGCTGCGCCTGAAGGACGGCCTCGTCATCGAGAGCGTGCTGATTCCCGATGCCGACCGGCTGACGCTCTGCCTCTCCACCCAGGTCGGCTGCACGCTGGACTGCGGATTTTGCCTCACCGGACAGATGGGACTGAAACGCAATCTGACGGCGCACGAAATCATCGAGCAGGCCCTGGCCGTGCTGGACCGTCTGGAGCCGGGCGAGCGGCTCACGAACATCGTCCTCATGGGTTTGGGCGAACCGCTCGCGAACTTCGAGGCCGTGGCCGATGCCGTGACGCGCCTCACGAACACACGCTGGGGGCTCGGCATTCCGGCCCGGCGCATCACCCTGTCCACGGCGGGACTCGCATCCCGCCTGCGGGACGTCGCGGCGCTCGGCATCAATCTGGCCGTGTCGCTCAACGCGACGACCGATACGCAGCGCAACCGGCTCATGCCGGCCGTCAACCGGCTGCATCCGCTCAATCGCCTCCTGGCCGCCTGCCGGGCCTACCCGCTGCCGCCTCATCGCAAACTTACGTTCGAATATGTGCTGCTGGCCGGCGAGAACGACTCGGAGCAGGACGCCAGACGGCTGACCAAACTGCTCAACGGCATCCGCTGCAAGGTCAACCTGATTCCGTTCAATCCCTTCCCGGGCAGCCCGTACCGCCGCCCGTCCGACGTCGACGTGCTGCGCTTCCAAGCCATGCTGCGGCAGGCCGGCTTCGACGCGTTGATCCGCAAGAGCAAGGGCCGCGACGTGCTGGGTGCCTGCGGGCAGTTGGGTGAACTCGTTCAACCGACGCCGCGCGCCACCTTGACACCCGCGTGAGCCGATTGTTAGCGTGTGGCATGCTGTCCAGCCGGATGCGTGCCCTGATCGCGCTCGTCATCTCCCTTCCCTGGCTTCTCGGCGAAAGCCCCTCCGCATACGCGTTGGAGGTCCGGGAACATCAGCTCACCAACGGCATGAAGGTGCTGCTGGTCGAATCGCCCAAAGCGCCGGTCGTCACCGTGCAGATCTGGTACAAGGTCGGCTCGCGCAACGAGGTCATGGGCCGGGCCGGGCTATCCCACATGCTCGAGCACATGATGTTCAAGGGCACGCCGAAATATCCGAAGGGCAGCTTCTCGCGCCTCATCAAGAAAAACGGCGGCAACGACAACGCCTTCACCAGCCAGGATTTCACGGCCTACTTCGAGAACCTCGCGGCCGACAAGGTCGAGCTGGCCCTTGAATTGGAAGCGGACCGGCTGCGCGGCCTGCTGCTGGACGACAAGGAATTTCAGCTCGAGCGCGAAGTGGTGAAGGAAGAGCGGCGCCTGCGCTCCGAAGACGATCCGCAATCCTATCTGGCCGAAGCGCTCTTCGCCCAGGCCTTCCAGATGCATCCCTATCACTGGCCCATCATCGGCTGGTTCCCCGATCTCAATGCCATGACGCGGACGGATCTCAAGCGGCACTACGACACCTACTACGTGCCGAACAACGCCACGCTCATCGTCGTCGGAGACATCAAGGCCGCCTCGCTGCTGCCGGCCATCAAGCGCGTCTTCGAGGCAATTCCCAAACGGCCGCTGCCGCCCCAGCATGTGCCGGCCGAGCCGGAGCAGAAGGGCGAACGCCGCATCGTCGTCAAGCGCGACGCCCAGTTGCCGTTTGTGATGATCGGCTACCGGACGCCGAATTATGCCAGCGACGACGCCTACGCGCTGACGCTCCTGGAATCCATCCTCTCGCACGGGAAAAGCTCCCGGCTGTACCGCGGTCTTGTCTACGAGCAGAAACTCGCGCTGGCAATCGGCGCGGAATACAGCCTGCTGCAGACCGATCCGGATCTGCTCTACTGCTTCGCGGTCGTGGCGCCGGGGCAGACGACGGAGCAGGTCGAGCGCGGAGTCTATGCCGAGATTCAGAAGCTTCAGCAGGAGCCGCCGACGGAGCAGGAGTTGCAGCGGGCGAAGAATCAGGTGGAGGCGGACTACATCTTCGGTCAGGACTCCAACTTCCGCCAGGCGATGCTGCTCGGCCAGGCCGAAACCACGGGCGCCGGCTGGCGGCAGGTGGAACAGTTCGTGAAGAAGCTCCGCGACGTGAAGGCGGACGACGTCAAGCGCGTCGCGCAGAAGTATCTCGTCGAAGACGGGCGGACCGTCGGCATCCTGATCCCCGCGCCGACAAACCAGGCGGTGGAGACGCGATGATGCGGCGGATCGGTCTGTGCGGATGTGCGCTTGTTCTCGTGCTTGCGGCCCCGCTGCATGCCGCGGACATCACGCCGCATCGCTTCGTCACGCCGAATGGTCTGACCGTCCTCATGGTCGAACAGCACACGCTCCCGATCGTGCAGATCCAGGCGCTCGTGAAAACCGGCTCGGTGCGGGACCCGCCGGAGAAAGCCGGCCTAGCCAATCTGACGGCCGGCCTGCTGGACGAAGGCACGGCGACCCGCAGTTCCACGCAGCTGGCCGAACAAATCGAATTCGTCGGCGGCGCGCTGGAAGCCAAGGCGACGCACGACTTCACCACCGCGGCCGCGCGGGTTCTGGCCAAGGACACCGACCTGGGCTTCGAGCTGCTGGCCGACATCCTGCTGCATCCGTCGTTTCCGGAACCCGAATTGGAACGCGTCCGGAAGCTCATCCTCGGCGAGATCGTCGCACAAAAGGATGATCCGGGGGCCGTGGCCGGCAAGGCGTTCAGCCAACTCGTATTCAACGGCCATCCCTACAGTTGGCCGGTCAACGGGACGGAAGAGACCCTGCCGGCGATCAGCCGGGCGGACGTCCAGGCGTTCCATGCGCGTGAATATTTGCCGAACCAGACGATTCTCTCCGTCGTGGGCGACGTGACCGTCGAGCAGGCCCGTGCGATGGTCGAGAAACATTTCGGGTCGTGGCAGAAGGGGCCGGCGCCGGAACGGACCGCGGCATCGCCGGCCGCCATCGACAAGCCGGTCGTCAAGCTGGTCGACAAGGAGCTGTCCCAGACGACGCTCGTACTCGGGCACCTCGGGATCAGCCGGACGAATCCGGACTTTTACGCCGTCACCGTCATGAACTACATCCTGGGCGCCGGCGGATTTTCCTCGCGCCTGATGGACTCGATCCGCGACAGGCAGGGCCTGGCCTACGGCGTCATGAGCCACTTCGAGCCCCGTGCCGAGTCCGGCCCCTTCCTCGTCAGCCTCCAAACCCGCAACGCGACGGCCAACCAGGCGCTCGCCGGCGTGCTGAAAGAATTGCATGCGATGAAGGCGGCGCCGGTTTCGGCGAAAGAACTCTCCGAGGCCAAGTCCTACCTCGTCGGCAGCTTCCCCATGCGGTTCGACACCACGCACAAGCTGGCCGAAATCCTCTGCCAGATCCAATTCTATGGATTGGGGCTCGATTACTTCACGCAGTATCCGGCGTGGATCGCCAAGGTGACGGCGGACGACGTGGTCCGGGTCGCGAAGCAATACCTCCATCCCGACCACTATGTACTTGTCGCCGTGGGCAAGATGGGGGAAGCGAAACTCAAAACTCCGTGATGCGGAATGCCTAAGCTCCAACGACTGCATGACATCATGAGGGACATGGGCTCCGCCCTCGTGGCCTTTTCAGGCGGCATCGACAGCACACTGGTGCTGAAAGTCGCGCAGGAGGCGCTGGGCGACCGGGCGCTGGCGGTCACGGCGGTGTCGCCGACCTTTCCCGGGATTGAACTCGAGTGGACCAGAAAGCTTGTCGCCGAAATCGGCGCGCGCCACCGGATCGTCCGGACCGATCAACTGCAAGTCCCCGCCTTCGTGCAGAACGATGCCAGCCGCTGCTTCCATTGCAAAACGGATCTCTATCAGTTGCTGGGAAGTCTGCAGCAGGAATTGAAGATGCGCGCCGTGGTGGATGGCACGAACTTGGACGACCTGGGCGATGAGCGACCCGGCCTCAAGGCGGCCCGCGAATGGGGCGTGCGCAGCCCGCTGGTCGAAGCCGGACTGTCCAAAGTCGAGGTCCGCGAGCTGGCCAGGGAATTGAACCTCTCCAACTGGGACAAGCCCGCAGCGGCCTGTCTCTCGTCCCGCATTCAGCGGGGCACGACCATCACGGTCGAGAAGCTCTCGCGCGTGGAACGGGCCGAAGCATTTCTCCTGGAGCAGGGGTTCCGGCAGGTGCGCGTGCGGGAATCGGACGGAGCTGCGCGGGTGGAAGTGGACTCCGCGGAAGTATCCCGCCTGCTGGAGCCGGTCATGAGCGCCGCGGTCACGGAGCAGCTCCGCGACTTCGGCTTCGCCTCCGTCACGCTCGATCCGGCCGGTTATCGCAGAGGCGGCGCCAACGTGCCCGTCAAATAAAAAGCCCGGCCTGTGCCGGGCTTTCGTTACCGAATCCTGGAAACGGAATCAGTTCTTATCGAACTGCTTGGCGACGGAGGCCAGTGCCTCGTCGGCCATGCGCTTGTGATCGGCGTCGTTGAGGCTGCGGCCGACGACTTTTTCGGCCACCAGCAACGCCATTTCGGTCGTCTGGTTGCGGATGTCCTGAATCGCCCGCCGGCGCTCCTGCTCGATCTCGCGCGTCGCATCTTCCTTGGATCGCTGCGTTTCCGTCCTGAGGCGCTGCTCGTTTTCTTCCATGATCCGTTGCGCCCGCTCTTTGGCCGCCGCGAGCATCGTTTCGGCTTCCCGGGAGGCGGTTTTGAGCTTGGCCTCGTACTCCTGCATCTTCTGCTCGGCCTCGGCACGGTGCCGGTCCGCCTGTTCCAGGCTCTCCTTGATCTTCCGTTCGCGCTCCTCCAGGGTCTGGAGAATCGGCGGGAAGGCGAACTTCCACAGCACCCAGAACAGGATGCCGAAGGAAATGAACTCCCAGAAAATCAGCGACGAAAAGAAATGCGTGTCAAACTGTGGCATGGCTTCTCTCGTGAAACGTTACCCGTGAATCGTCACACGCAAGATTTTGCGGTTAACGGTCACCGAATAACGCTTAACGCTCCCTACTTGCGCAGTCCCATGATGATGAACGCGATAACCAAACCATAGAGCGCGATCGCCTCGACCAGCGCGAAGCCGATCCACATGTACTTGCCGACCCGCCCTTCCGCTTCCGGCTGGCGCGCCACCGCTTCAATCATCTTGCCGAAAATATACCCGATCCCGACGCCGGCCCCGGCAAAACCCGCCGCCGCCAATCCCATGCCCACCAACGCTGCTGCTGCTGCATCCATGTCGTAGACTCCTTCCTTAAATAATCAGAGACGTGAACTCAATGTGCGTGATCCTCGGCGCCGTGCAGATGGAACGCATCGCCGATGTACACGCAGGTCAGGGTCGTGAAGATATAGGCCTGAATGAACGCGATGCCGACCTCCAGCCCGTTCATGGCGATCGTGAACGCGAAGGGCAGCCAGCCGATCAGCAGCCCGCCGCCGATCGCGAGCCCGAACAGCACGCCCAGGATCGTGTGCCCCGCCGTCATGTTCGCGAACAACCGCACGGCCAGCGAAATCGGACGCGCCAGCTGGCTCACCAGTTCGATCGGAATCATGAGCGGCAGCAGCCAGCCCGGCGTGCCCGGCGGCACCAGGATGCCGAGAAACTTCACGCCATGCAGGACGAAGCCCATCACGATGCTGATCGCGTAGACCGTCAGCGCGAACACTGCGGTCACGATGATCTGGCTCGTCACCGTATAGGTGCCGGGAATCAAACCCAGGAGGTTGGAGAAGAGAATAAAGACGAAGAGCGTCGCAATAAATGGAAAGAATTTCAGCCCGTCCTTGCCCATCGTGTCGAGAATGATGTCGCGGATGAATCCCACGAGCAGTTCGCCCAGGCTTTGCAGCTTGGTCGGGACCATTTTGCGAGACCGGCCGGCCTTCACCAGAAGAAACGCCGTCAGCCCGACCACCACCCACATCATGATCACGGCCTTGTTGATGGAGATATCCAAGCCGAACAGGTTGATCGGAATATAATTGTGCAGCTCGAAGGGATGGAGCGGACTTTCTTCCACGGAATGCCTTTCTACTTCTGCCAGTTTTGCGCGGCCCGCATGGCGTTTCGAATCCCTGCCGCCGCACCGACGATCAGCCCGATCACCATGCCCCAGGGCCCCGACGCGAATAGATAGGTATCGGCCGCCCAGCCCAACCCGCCCCCCACAATCAGGGCCGCGAGCATCTCGGTCCCGATCCGGACCGCCTGCCCTAAGCCCGCATAAAACGGATCGTTCGAGGGAGGCATATCGACACCGAACCCGGCGCGCATTCAAGCAAAATTACGAAGGAAATGTCAAGTTGAAGGACGGCCCGGGAGCCCGCTCTGCAAGCCCGGCAAAGGAAGGCAAGAACGCCGGTCTTGTGGTACAACTATCGCATGCTGAAAATGATCCGTCCGTCGCGGGCGCGCTTCCTCATGGCGGCGCAGCCGCAGCCGTTGATGCTCTCGGTGCCCCAGCCCGAAGCCGATGTCTTCGAGCTGTACCGCCGCATCGCCGCGCCCGGCTGTCCCTCGTTCCTGTTCGAAAGCGGCAAGGGCGGCGGAGCCGTCGCGCACTGGTCGTTCTTCGGCAGCGATCCCTATCTGGAACTGTCCGGCAAGGGCACGCGCTACGAGCTCCGTACCCGCGACGGGTCCGTCGTCCACAAGGGCGATCCCTTCAAGGCTCTTGCCGACGTTCTGCGGGCCTCGCGGATCCCCAGGCCAGACGAGGCGCCGCCGTTCATCGGCGGCGCCGTCGGCTACTTCGGCTACGACTTGATCCGGCAGTTCGAAAAATTGCCCAACCAGGCCACGGACGACCTCCGCCTCCCCGATGTGCTGTTCGCTTTCGTGGACCTCTTCGCAGCCGTGGATCACCACACGAAGATGCTGCACCTGATCTACGCGCCCCCGCTGGACCGGGCGCTCGGCCAGCCGCGCGAAAAGCTTTACAACGAAGGCTGCGACCGGCTGACCGAACTGCACGCCAGGCTGCTGGTGCGGCGCAAGAAGGGCGAGAGCGATCTCCGCATCGGCCATCTCACCGTCAAACCCGAGCAGGCCCGTTCGGACTATGTCGAACGCGCGCGCCAGTGCCAGGAGTTTATCAAGTCCGGCGACATCTACCAAGCCAACCTCTCGCACCGCCTGACCGTCGACCGCGATCCGGGCTGGCCGATGGAGCATTTCCGGGAGCACGCCGGCGAGGCGCTCTACAGCCGCGTGCGCGAAGTGAATCCCTCGCCCTTTGGCGGCCTCCTGGCCTTCGACAACATGACGCTGGTGAGTTCCTCACCAGAGCGGCTGGTGCGGCTGGACGGACGCCGGGTGGACACCAGGCCGATCGCCGGCACGCGGCCGCGCGGCCACACGCCCGCCGAAGACCGCCGCCTCGCGGAAGACCTGATCACCAATCCCAAGGAGCGGGCCGAGCATCTCATGCTGGTGGATTTGGAACGGAACGACCTGGGCCGCGTGTGCAAATACGGCACGGTGCGCGCCGACGAATTGATGATCGTGGAGCGCTACTCCCACGTCTCCCACATCGTCTCCAACGTCATGGGCGAGTTGCGCGACGGGCTGGATGGCTTCGACCTGATCAAGGCTGTCTTCCCCGGCGGCACCATCACCGGTGTGCCGAAAATCCGCTGCATGGAAATCCTGGAGGGGCTGGAACCGGTCCGGCGCGGACCCTACACCGGCTCGATGGGCTATCTCAGTTGGAGCGGCGACCTCGATCTCAACATCATCATCCGCACCATGCTGCTGGTCGGCGGGCGCGGTTATCTCCAGGTCGGTGCGGGCATCGTCGCGGATTCCGAACCCGCCAGGGAGTATGAAGAGACGCTCTATAAAGCCGAAGCCTTCTTCAAGGCCCTGGGAGAGGGCTAGACACGATTCCTGCCCGCATCTGTTACAATACGCCTCAGAACGTACTGAGTCCTACGAATGTATATCTTCCTGAATGACCGGTTCGTGAAGCGCGAAGAGGCGCTGGTCTCCGTCTTCGACCACGGCTTCCTCTACGGCGACGGCATCTACGAGACGCTGCGGGCCTACGGAGGCCGCATCTTCATGCTGAAGCAGCACCTCGCCCGCTTGCAGCGCTCGGCCAGGCTGATCGGGCTGGAGATTCCCGTCCCGGAAAAGGACTGGCCCAGCCTTCTGAGCGACGCGCTCACGCACAACGAGCTGCACGACGCCTACCTCCGCATCACCGTCTCGCGCGGCACGGGCGAAATCGGCCTCGACCCCGGGCTCTGCCCGAAGCCAACCGTGGTCGTCATCGCCAAGCCGTTTCAAGCCTACCCGCCCCATCTGTTCACGCAGGGCGTCAGCCTGATCACGACCACGGTGCACCGCAACCTGGCCACAGCCCTCTCCCCGCAGATCAAGTCGCTGAATTTTTTGAACAACATCCTGGCCAAGCAGGAAGCGACCAAGGCCGGCGCTTTCGACGGCGTCATGCTCAACGCCGAAGGGCGCCTGACGGAATGCACCACCAGCAACATCTTTTTCGTCCAGCACGGCACGCTCTGCACCCCGTCGGTGGCCTGCGGGATCCTCGACGGCATCACGCGCGATGTGGTGCTGACGCTGGCGAAGGAACAGGGCCTCAAGACCGAGGAGAGCGCCTACACGCCGGAGGCGCTGCGGCAGGCGGAGGAATGCTTCCTGACCAACACGACGATGGAGATCATGCCCGTGCGGGACGTCGACCAGCACCTCGTCGGATCCGGCAAGCCGGGTCCGCTCACGCTGAAGCTGCACGAGCAGCTCCGGTCAAATCTGGGCCGCTTTCTCGCCTGATCCGCGCCTACCGCTGCTTCCGACCCCGCGCCTTCTGTTTTTGCAGTTCCACCCGGCTGTGCTGCGCCTTGCCCGGACGCGCACCCTTCGGAGAGTCGGCGCGGTAGTGCGCCCCGATGCTGTCCGTCCGCCACAAGGCCGCTTCGGCCACGCAGCGTCCCACCTGCACCATGTTTTTGACTTCCAGATCGAGGCGTGAGGCGAAGGGACGGCCCACGAGCCGCTCCCACCGCGAGAGCTGCCCGAGCGCGCCGGCCAGCGAATCGCCCGTGCGCGCCAGCCCGACCTTGCCCCACATGAGCCGGCGCAGCGAACTGCGGATTTTCTCGGCATCCTCCAGCGCCGCCAGCGGGCCGCCGTCCATGTCGCGCGCGGACGGCAGGGAACCGTACGTGCCCGCCTGGTGTCCAGCATAGGCCACCGCCGCCAGCGCGGCGCGCCGGCCGAATACCAGCCCTTCGAGCAGCGAGTTGCTGGCCAGTCTGTTTGCGCCATGCACGCCGCTGCAGGCCACCTCGCCCGCGGCGAAGAGCCCCGGCAGACTGGTCGCCCCATGCGTATCCGTCCGCACGCCGCCCATCATGTAATGGGCGCTGGGCGAAACCGGAATCCACTCCTCGGTCATGTCGATGTCGTAGCGGAGGCACGTCGAGTAGATCGTCGGGAACCGCTGCTTGATGAACGAGGCGCTGAGATGCGTCGCGTCCAGATAGACGTGCCGGGAGCGCGTGGCCGCCATTTCCGACCAGATCGCGCGCGCCACGATGTCGCGCGGCGCCAGTTCGGCATCCGGATGGTACCGATGCATGAAGAGCTCGCCCTTGATGCTCCGGAGCCGCCCGCCCTCGCCGCGGATCGCCACGGACAATAAAAACGGCCGGCTGTTGGGCAGGTAGAGCGCCGTCGGATGAAACTGCACGAACTCCATGTCTTCGAGCACCGCGCCGGCC
>DASQGO010000013.1:0-2506 GCA_035632555.1 Nitrospiraceae bacterium
GGTGCCGAGCAACCGTCGTACAGCGCAGGAGCGATTCCTCTCGGGCTGTCTCTCTTCCTCATGCTCCTGCTGCCTTGCCGAATCGGCGCTGAAGGCCTCACTCCCTCGGTGACAATCGGGACGCAGACGGTCGGCTTCACCACCGGCCCGCTCCTTCCGATTCGACTCTTGCCCGGACAATCCTCAAAACTTTTCGGCGTCGCGACAATACCCTCCTGGGCCATGACCCTCACCGATACGATCGGTTCCGGTTGGTATCAGGGACAGCTTGGCGTCGGGGCGGAGCTGCCGACGTTTCGCACTGCAGAACCCGTCACCGCCTATGGAATCGGAGTCACGCCGAAACTGGTCTATGCCTTTACAACGCTTAGTCGACTGCGTTTCTATGTCGAAGGCGGCGGCGGGCCCCTCTGGACTGATCTGGGCGGCCGCGTACCCGAACAACCGGGGCAGTTCAATTTCATGGTCTGGGGCGGAGCCGGCTTATCGTGGTATTTCACTCCTCAATGGGCCGTCCAGGCAGGATACCGGTTCCTGCACATTTCGAACGGCGGCACCCGCAATCAGAATTCCGGACTGAACGCCGGAATCCCGTTCATCGGACTCTCATTCGGTTTCTTCTCACGGTAGGTCGCGCTTGCAAAGCTTCTGACGACTCCGTAAGCTGGGTCAGACAGAGTTGATTGTAAGCCGTTCTGCCTTATCTTCTTTTGCATGGCCACCTCGTCACGAGACTTCTACCAGATCCTCGGCATTCCGCGGACCGCGTCGGCGGATGACATCAAAAAAGCCTATCGGCGGCTCGCCCGCCAATTCCATCCCGATCTCCATTCGGGCACGAAAAAGGCCGAAATGGAGAAGAAATTTAAAGAGCTCAACGAAGCCAACGAGGTACTCTCCGACCCCGACAAGCGAAAGAAATACGATCAGTACGGCGCCCAGTGGGAACAGGCGGAAGCCTTCGAAAAGGCGCGCCAGCAAGCCGGCGCACAAGGGTTTAACTGGCAACAGACGGGCGGCGAATCCGGCGGCGAGGCTTTTTCAGATATCTTCGAAAATCTCTTCAGCGGCCGAGGTCGTGGCGGTGGACGGGGCTTTGCCGTGCCGGGCGAGGATCTCGAAACCGAAGTCGAGTTGTCCTTGCGCGAAGTGCTGACCGGCGTCACGAAGCGGATCAACCTGCGAGAACCGACGACGTGTTCGACCTGCCAGGGCACCGGCGCCTTGCGGGGCAGGACCTGTCCGACCTGCCACGGGACCGGTTCGACTGCAGAATTGAAGACGATCGAAGTGAAAATTCCCGCCGGCGTCCAGGACGGGACCCGTGTGCGGGTGGCGGGCAAGGGCCAGCCCGGGTCAAACGGCGGCAAGCATGGCGACCTTTATCTGCATGTCGTCATCGAGCCGGATCCCGTCTTCCGACGCCAGGGCAGCGACATCCATGTCAACGTGCCTATCTATCCTTGGGAAGCAGCCCTAGGCGCAGAAATCATGGCGCCGACCTTGACGGAACCGGTGAAGGTGAAGGTGCCGGCCGGCAGCAAGGCAGACAGCAAGCTGCGTCTAAAGGGGAAAGGCCTTCCGTCGGCGACCGGACATGGTGACCTCTTCCTGATTCTTCATGTGGTGATGCCGCCCGCCATCAGCAACGAGGAACAAAAGCTTTTTGAGCAGCTCGCACACATCAAGCATCCGGACCCGCGCATCGACTTGCTGAATCAGGCGAGACGCAGCTCATGACCTTGACCGAGTACGCCGTGCTCGCGTTCAGCTCGCTGTTCGTGATCGTCGACCCGATCGCAACCGTGCCGGCGTTCCTGGCCATGACCGCGCGGGACACCGCGCATCGGCTGCGCATGGCTCGCGTGGCCTGCCTGGTCGCCATCGGTATCCTGGCCGGCTTTGCCCTCATCGGGCAATGGCTATTCTCTCTCCTCGGCATCACACTTCCCGCGGTGCAAGTGGCGGGGGCGCTCGTGCTGCTGCTTGTGGCGCTGGACATGTTGCGGGCTCAACGTTCTCCCGTTCAAGAAACCGCGGCTGAAACGGCTGAAGCTGCCATGAAAGACGACATCGCCATCACTCCGCTTGCCGTGCCGATGCTGGCCGGGCCGGCTGCGATTTCGACAGTGATTCTCCTTGACGCTCAAGCCGGCTCCTGGGCCCATCGAGGCATCTTGCTGGCTTGCGTTGCGCTGGTCGGTCTGGCAAGCTACGCCATCCTGGCTCTTGGCGCATCGGGAGCCAAATGGATGACCCCACTGGCGGAAAAGATCATCACGCGCCTGATGGGCTTGCTGCTTGCCGCCTTGGCCGTTCAGTTCCTCTTCAACGGGCTGAAGGGCGAAGGCGGTTTGTTTGTGCGATAATGATTCGTTATTACGAACTACTTGAAGGATTGTTCAACAGAAGGAGGACGGCATGAAGAAGGGAACAGAGAGATGGTTGACGCTTGCAATGGCTTCGGCGTTCGGGTTGGTGATTGGGACCACCGGCGTCTGGGCTA
>DASQGO010000014.1:0-27107 GCA_035632555.1 Nitrospiraceae bacterium
GACGCGAATCGCTTCCTTCACCCGCACGCTGAAGACGGGGTTGGTTTCCGTGACGTTCGAGCCGACCACCAGAACAGCCTTCGCCTTGGTGATGTCCACCGTGTCGTTCGTCATCCGGCTCGCGCCCAGGGCGTGTCGCACCGCGTGGATGAAATTCAGATGCCCGTAGCGCGCGCTGCTGTCGAGGTGGTTGGTCCCGATGGCGGCACGCATCAGTTTCTGGAATAAATACAGTTCCTCGTTGCTGCAGCGGGCCGTGATGAGTCCCGCGATGGCGTTCGGTCCGTATCTGGATTTGATGTCGGCCAGCCGGCCGACCACCGTCTCGACGGTTTCGATCCAGGGCGACTCCGTCAGTTTTCTGTCCTTCCGGACCAGCGGATGCGTGAGCCGCGCCTTGCTGTCGATGAACTGGAAGCCGAACCGGCCGCGCACGCAGATGCCGCCGTGACCCTGCGCCGTCTCCGAGCGGTCGCCCCATTTATTTTTCCAGGACAGCGGCGAGGTCACGCGGACGACCTCATTGTCCTTGGTCTCGAGGTGCAGCTGGCAGCCGTCGCCGCAATAGTTGCAGGTGGTCGTCGTCTTCTTGAGCTGCCAGGGCTTGTACAGATACTTCGAAAACTTGTTCGTGATCGCGCCGACCGGGCAGACCGCGAGGCAGTCGCCGCAGAATTCACAGGCCAGCGGGGCATCGCCCTTTGCCACCACCTGGGTGAACCCGCCCTTCTTCATGAACTGGAGCGCGTCGATCATCAGCACGTCCTTGCAGATGTTGATGCACTCACCGCAGGCGATGCAGCGGTTCATGTTGAAGTCGAGCACGAGGCTGCGGGTATCCTCGGGGATCAACTTTTGCTTGGCGTTGGCCAGCGTGGTGACTTGGTGCTGGAACGCCATGTCCTGCAGCTCGCAATGACCGTCCGCGTCGCAGACCGGGCAGTCCAGGGGATGCACGGACAAGTGCTTCTCGACCGCCTTCTTTCTGGCCTGGAAGAGATCGTCGCCTTCCGTGCGTATGACCATGCCGGCCGCCGCCTTGGCCGTGCAGGAGCGCACGGGCGCCTTCTTTCCTTCCTGCATCACGAGGCACATGCCGCAGGAGCCGAAGGGATCAAACGTGTAGTGGTAGCACATGGCCGGGATGATCTTCCCGGTGCTCGAGATCACGTCGTAGAGCGACACGCCGTCTTTGGCCGTGACGGTCTTGCCGTCGATCGTCAGATCGATCGACGCCGCTTCGACGTCAGGATTGGTTGCCGGCTTTAATCCCATGTTCCGTTCCTTCTACCGGTCGCATTCGCCCATGACGATGTCGTACGTTCCGAAGATCGTGACCGCGTCGGCAATCATGTAGCCGCGCGACATGTGATCGAACGCGCCCATATGAATAAAGGAGGGCGAGCGGATCTTCATCCGGTAGGGCTTCCCGCCGCCCGCGCTGACGATGTAAAACCCGAGCTCCCCCTTGTGGGCCTCGGTGCCGCAATAGATTTCTCCCGGAGGCGCGTCGAACCCCTGCGAGAAGAGCTTGAACTGCTGAATCATGGAATCGAGATTCGTGAAGACGCGATCCTTCGGCGGCAGCGTGACGCTCGGCACGCTGGCCATGATCGGCCCCTCCTGCATCTGGTCGAGGCATTGCCTGACGATCTTCACGCTTTCGTACATTTCCATCACGCGGATCCAGTACCGGTCGTAGGTGTCGCCGTTTTTGCCGACCGGCACGTTGAACTCGCACCTGGGATAGGCCGCGTAGGCTTCGTATTTCCGGAGGTCGTAATTCACGCCCGATCCGCGCAGCGTGGGGCCGCTGAGCCCGAAGCTCAGGGCGTCCTCCGCCGAAATCACCGCCACACCCTTGGTGCGCGCGAGCCAGATGCGGTTCTTCTCGAGGAACACCTGGTACTCGTCGATTTTTGGAGGGAAGTAATCGAGAAACGCCCGCAACTTGGCAAGCAGCGACGGCGTGAGATCGCGCTCGACGCCGCCGATGCGGTACCAGCTCGTCGTCAGGCGCGCGCCGCACAACTCGTCGAACCAGTCCAGCAGAATCTCGCGGTCCCGGAACGTGTAGAAGAACACCGTCATCGCGCCGATGTCCAGCGCCTGCGTCCCCAGCCAGAACTGGTGGCCGATGATCCGCTGCACCTCCGCCACGATCGTCCGCAGATATTCCGCCCGCTCCGGCACCGTGATGTTCATCAACTTCTCGACGGCGCGGCAATAGGCGAAGTTGTTGTACATCGCGCAGACGTAGTCGAGGCGGTCGGTGTGGGGAATAAACTGGTGGTAGGTGCCGTCCTCGGCCAGCTTCTCGACGCCGCGATGCAGATAGCCCATCACCGGCGTGGACTTCACCAGCCGCTCGCCTTCCAGTTCAAGAATGACCTTCAAGACCCCGTGCGTACTCGGATGCTGCGGCCCCATGTTGAGCAGGAGCTCTTCCGTGCGCTGCAGCGGCAGCGCCGCGGTTTCCGGATGCTCCGGATTCACCTTATAGACGGTGTCGCGCTGATCTTCGAGCCGGTAGGTTTTTTCCGTGTCGTTCACGCTACGCCTTCTCGTTCAGAAACTCGAACGTATCCCGCCAGCCTTTTCCCTGCAGCGGGAAATCCTTTCGCAGCGGGTACCCTTCCGTATAATCATCCGGCATGAGAATCCGGCGCAGGTCCGGATGGTTCCGGAATCGGATGCCCATCATGTCGTAGACTTCACGCTCCATGAAGTTGGCGCCGTGCCAGACGTCCGTCAGGGAATCCACCTGGCAGTCCGACTCCGGCACGCGGGTCTTCAGCCGGATCCGGTGGCGCCTGCGGATGGAGGCGACTTCCCACACCACTTCGAAGCGCTCTTCGTCATCCGGCCAATCCACGGAACTCACGTGCACCATGTAATCGCAATCGATTTCCGGATCGTGGCGCAGAAACTTTGCGATCGCATGCACCGCATCCCGCTTGACCGTCACCGCCAGATCGCCGCGCCATTCCACGGCATCGACGAATCCATCCGGAAACTCCCGCTTGATGCGTTCGGCCAGGGCGTGCATCGACGTTATGCCTTTACCTGCTCCGGTTGTTTCGTGAACACGCGTTTCTGCATGATGCGCTCCTGCAGCTTCAAAATACCGTCGAAGAGCGCCTCGGGGGTCGGCGGGCAGCCCGGCACGTAGATGTCTACGGGCACGAACCGGTCCACGCCCTGTACCACGCTGTAGCTGTCGTAGATATTGCCGGAGGTGGCGCAGGAACCCATCGCGATCACGTACTTGGGCTCCGGCATCTGGTCGTAAATTTTCCGGATGACCGGAGCCATGCGGCGACAGACCGTGCCGGCCACGATCATCAAATCGGACTGGCGCGGCGATGCGCGGAACACGCCCGCGCCGTAACGGTCCATGTCGTACCGAGAGGAGACGGCAGCGATCATCTCGATTGCGCAGCAGGCCAGTCCGAAGGTCATCGGCCAAAGCGAGCCCTTGCGCGCCCAGTTGACGGCCCGCTCGACCGTCGTCGTGATGACGTCGATGTCGCCGTCTTTCTGATGCCGGCCGAGTTGAATCAGTCCCATTCCAATGCCCCCTTTTTCCAGGCGTAGACATATGCGACGACGAACAGCGCGATGAAGATCAGCATCTCAATCAAACCGACCAAACCGATCTTGAAAAAGGTCACCGCCCAGGGATAGAGGAAGATGACTTCGATGTCGAAAATGACGAACAGCATCGCAAAGATGTAGTACCGGACGGGAAACGGCATGCGGGCGTCTGAGAACGGTTCGCTCCCGCACTCATAGGCGCTGAGTTTTTCAGATTCCGGGTACTTCGGTTGGACGAAATAACTCAGGACGAGCGTGACGACGCCGAACGCGAGCGCAATCCCGATAAAAAGAAGGACCGGGAAATACCGGCCCAAATAGTCGAGGAGCTGTTCCGACCCAATCACGCGAACCCCTCCTAACTACCTGAACTTTCTCTAGATAAAGAGAGGTCATGGTAGTCGAAATTTTCCGGTCAAATCAAGCGTTCAAATGGCCTACCTCCATTCAGCCCCAAAAGCCCCAGTGGAACAGCTTTGACCGGAAGTGGTTGTTTCTTTGGATGGAAAACTGCTTGCATGCCATGAGGCTCGGCTTCTGTATTACGCCGACTTCCGGATTGTTCGGAGAAGGCGAGTGCCCTGCCGAAAACCCTACGGTGCCTTGCGCATGCGATTCGACGGCATGCGAAGTTTGGCGGGAGAATCCGGATGGCGCACGTCCCATTCGGAGGTGAGCGGTGAGAGCGCCTTGGCCTTTTTGCGTCGATGAATCTGCGTTTCGATCCGACGCGGACGACCGTCGGGGACCGGTATGTCGTGAGGTTCGGAGCGCTGCCGAGAGTCCATTTCCCTACCTGCCGAAGGAGGTCCCAAGAATACAACCGCATCACTCTATCACGCCGGGGCAGTGACGTTCAAACGCAGCAATTTCATGGGCTTTGCTTGACAATGTGGGCTGATTTGCTATTGTGTGCGACGAGGATTATTGAGAGGAGACACGCAATCATGACGAAGCTCGGCACAGGTCTTTCGGCAATCTTTGCAGGCACCCTGCTCTGGCCGTTGACGGCCCTTGCCGCTGCCATCGCGGCACCCGAAGCAGGCATGCTTCCGGATGCCGAAATTATCGCAAAGAAGAACTTCTCCGTCGGATTTATCCGCCCTGCCTCACCGTACGAAGCGAAAGTGAGTCCGATCACCGGTGACAACCAAACGACTGGAAACAGGCGGCTGCTTGGCCGAGGCGATCAAATTTATTTGGAATTAACACAGCCGCAGGAAGTCGCGCCGGGTGATTCATTCACCGTCTATCGGCGAGTCAAGAAAGTCTACCATCCTGTCCGAGGCCATTATCTCGGTGACCTCACCGCTGTCATCGGCGTGGTGAAGGTGCTCAAGGTCACGGGCAACACAGCCACCGTCAAGATCGAGCGTTCCTTTGAAGCCATGTATCCGGGTGACGGTGCCATGCGCCAGGCGGCTCCCCCGGCTGCACCGGCTTCCGCCCAATCGCCCCCGGACGGAACCGGCGTGATTCTCGAACTTCCGCCCGGGCAGAACTTAATCGCGCAAGGCCATGTCGTGTACATCGATTGGGGACGAAACGACGGCATGAAGCTCGGCGACCGCCTGGAGGTCTTCCGGGAAACCGTCGGGATCCCGATTCAAATCATCGGCGAGTTGCAAGTCGTTGCGGTGGAAGATCAGACGGCCACGGCACGAGTCACCCGCTCATTGGCGCCGTTTCTCCGGGGCGACCGCTTCGCCGCCAGAGAAACGCTTCAGAAACAATTCGGCCTTGATGTGCCGCCGTCTCCGCAAGATCGGAAGGAAGCTCTCTTCCGGGAGATGACAGAACCAATACCGGCCGCGGCACCGCCCAAAGCCGCCACGGAAATGTCCCAGGAAGCGCATGCCGGACCGCAGTCGCGGGACCTGGAACGCGAATTGGCTCAGTTGGCCAAGCGCCTGGAGTTCGATCCAGGAACCGCACCGGCAACGGCGGCCAGCCTCCCGATTCTGAAGCAGATTAAGGCACTCCTCAAGGAAGCACCGGACAGGCGGGTGGTTGTTGAGGGACATACGGACAACCAGACAATCGGTCCTTCGCTGAAGGAACTATACAGCTCCAACCAAGAATTGTCCCGCGCGCGTGCCGCAGCGGTGGCCGATTCCCTCGCCGAGGAGGGAGGCATCAACCCCGGGAACATCTCCGTCGTTGGATTTGCGGACACCAAGCCAGTGGCCAGCAACAGCACGGAAGCGGGACGCAAGCACAACCGTCGAATCGAAATCCGGCTGCTCCCGACCGAACGGGCATCTGCTCCAGTACCGAAAGGCGCCGCGCCGGAACCGGCTTCAGAATTCGCCGCCCCGCCCGCACCGTAACTCCCCGCGGAGACAATTGTTCCCGTCCGTCGTCGCTGCTAGAATGCCGCATGCCTACTCACGGACGCGTGCTTGACTCCGGGTCCGTCGCAGCGCCCTCCGGTTCCGCCTTTGCCGACATCATCGTGCCCCGCCACCTGCATCGCACATTCACCTACGGCGTCCCGGCGGCGCTCCAATCACGCATCCGCATCGGCAGCCTCGTTCGGGTGCCGCTGGGCCCGAGCACCGTCTCGGGCGTCGTCATCGCCCTCTCCTCCGTGCAGCCGCAGTTTCCCGTCGGGGTCCGTGCCGCGCCGATCCGCATGCGCGACATCCTCGCCGTCGCGGACGAGCCGGAGAATGCCACGGTTTCGCCGGACGTCCTGGAATTGAGCCGTCAAGTGGCGGAGTACTACCTTGCACCCTGGGGGCAGTGTGTGCGCCTCATCCTGCCGGCAGCGCCCGGCGCACGCGAAACGACACGCCCACGACGAACATCCCGCGACCGGCAGAAACCATTCACGGCCGCGCCTCCGACCGAATTGCTGCAACTGCCGGCCGCCGCCACCCCGGCATGGTGGCCCTGCTTCCAGGAAGCACTGGCCGCCCATCGTCACGAAACGTTTATCATCGAAGACGCGCTACAATGCCGGTGGGCAACTGTCCTGCACGCCGCCGAAATCGTTCTGGCACGCGCGAACACGGTCCTCATCATCTCACCGGAAATCCGCCGCGCGGCAGCCTTGGCGGCACTGTGCCTCCGTCGCTGGCCCGATCGTGTTTCGCAGCTCCACAGCGACTTGCCCCCTGCCGTGCGCGCACGCGAGTGGCATCGGATTCAATCCGGTGCGGCCGACATCGTCGTCGGCACTCGCTCCGCCGTCTTCGCACCGTTGCGCTCCCCCGGCCTGATCTGCGTGGACGACGAGGACGACCCGTCGCTGAAAGAGGAACAGGAACCGCATTACCATGCACGGGAGGTGGCCGCGATGCGGGCCCGGCAGCATGGCGCGGTTTTGCTGCTGGGAACGGCTCACTCCTCCGTCGAGACATGGCAGCACATTGGTATACCGCACGTAGCGCCGCCGCAGGCCGCCGTCCGCCTCGTGGATCTGCGGCAGAGCCCTCCGCGCACGCTGCTCTCGGAGCCAATGCTCGCCGGCATTCGAGCGGCCCTGGAGACAGGAACCGGCGCCATCCTGTTTGCAAACCGGAAGGGATTTGCAGCCGCGCTCCACTGCCGGGATTGCGGCGCCTCGCCAGCCTGTCTGCGCTGCAGCGTGTCCCTGGCCCTCTATAAGCGGGCCAACCGGCTGGCCTGCCGTTACTGCGGCGCGACCGAGCCGATTCCAGAGACCTGCCCGACCTGCCGGTCCTCACGCGTGGAACCGGTCGGCTCCGGCACGGAGCGGCTGGAAGAAGAACTCCGCCGGTCGTTTCCTGGCGCGCGCATCGGCCGGCTTGATCGTGATACGGCGCGCACGCCCGAACAGGCGCTGCGGCTGCGAAACGGGATCGCCGCGGGGGAACTGGACGTGCTGATCGGCACCCAGATGTTGTTTCAGGACATGCCCGTTCAGCCGGTCGGCTTCGTCGGCATGCCTTACGCGGATACGGGCCTGCACCGGCCGGACTTTCGCTCCTCCGAACGGACCTATCATGCGTTGCGCGATGCCGTCGGGCTAGCGCGCACCGGCGGACAGGTCGTGCTGCAGACGATCCTGCCGGACCACCATGTGATCGCCTCGATCGCAACCGGCGATCCGGCGCGATTCTACGAACAGGAACTGGCGTTCCGGCGCGCCTTGGGGTACCCGCCCTTTGCGCACCTGATCAGCCTCTGCGTGTCGGGGAAAACGCACGCCGCCGTTCGTGCGGCGGCGGAACGATGGGCTGCCGCTGTGAAGGAACGTGGTACGAACACTCCTAGAGCCGTGATGGTGCTCGGCCCCATCCCTGCAACAGTCGAGCGGGTACGCGGACGCCACCGCTGGCAGATTCTCGTGAAATCATCCGATGGAGACGGCGCGCGGCACAGCGTGAAGGCGACACTGGAAGGGATGGAAGCGGCGAAGGAGTCCCGGGGGTTGAAATTCGACGTGATTGTCGATCCGATGGAACTTGGATAACGTCAGCTGCGGTTCTTGGTTTTTTTCTGTGCCCGTTTCTGATCTTCTCCTTCTGCCTGAGCCTGTTCCGCCTTCTTTCGCTTGATCCAGCGGAAGATCCCGCCCCCAAAGCTGATCCAGAAGACGGACGAAAACAGCCCGGCCACGACGGCCGTCAAAATCTGCCCCATCTGCTCGTCCGACGGCTCCGCGGCTGCAACCGCCTCCATCCGCACCTGCACCATCGTCGCCATCGGCCAGGCGGCGCTGGCAAGTCCCAGCAGCACGCAGGTCCAGGCCCACACATGCGCGATCGTTGTCCCCTGCCAGACGAGAAATCCGGCGACAACCAATGCTGCGATGACCACCGCTGGAATCGGCAGTCCTCGCCAGACCAGCCAGAAGCCGAACGTCACAGCGATCGCACCGAGCGCGGCATGAACATTCGGATCGCGCAGCGCGTCAGTCATGAGATGGCAAGTCTGCCGGTTCCGTCATCACCTTGTCAATTTCTCGTGCTATCATTCATCGAAATGCCGCAGCTTGTTGTCTTCACGGACCTGGACGGAACACTGCTGGATGCGAAGACCTATGCCTTCGATGCCGCGCGGGAGGCGCTGGACCTGCTGCGCGCCCGCCGTGTCCCGTTTATCTTTGTCTCAAGCAAGACGCGTGCGGAGATTGAACCGTTGCGGGATCGTCTGCGCAATGCCGATCCCTTCGCCACGGAAAACGGCGGCGGGATATTCATTCCCAGGAGCTACTTCGACTTCCCTCTGGAGGGAACTGTGATTCGAGGCCCCTACCAGGTGATCGAACTCGGTCTGCCCTACAGCGCCTTGCAGCTGGCGCTGCGGGAGATCGCCTATGCGCTCAACTGCCGGATCCGCGGATTCGGAGATATGTCGACGGAAGAAGTCGCCGAGCGGATGGGCGTGCCCCTTGCCGACGCGCAACTGGCCAAGCAGCGGGAATACGACGAACCCTTCGTGATCGAGTCCGGTCATTTTTCCCTGGACGGCTTCGCCCGCGCGGCCGAGGCGCGCGGACTCCGGTGCACGAGCGGCGGAAGGTTTCATCACCTGATGGGCCCGAGCGACAAAGGACTCGCCTGCCGGCAACTCATCGAGTTTTACAGACGCCGTTGCGGCGCACTCACAACCGTCGCGATCGGCGACAGCCTTAACGATCTGCCGATGCTGGCCTCGGTGGACCGGCCGGTCCTCGTCCAACGAGCCGACGGTACATACGACCCCGGCGTCAGGCTCCCCAACCTCGTGCGGGCCCCCGGAATCGGCTCCCTGGGATGGAGCCGCGCGGTCCTCGACCTGCGGGAGACTATCTGACCGCGATTCGTTCGTGCCACCTCACGGTGCCGGCACAACTTCCACGGTAACCTCATGGTTGAGCTCGACGCCGCGGCGGCTTGTGCCAAGCTGCTCCATCAGGTTCCTCCTGCTTCTCTAGAGATGCTTCAAGTCGTCGTTCATGCGATCGCGCGGACGGCCCGACAATCGCTGTTCCAGGAAGTCCTTTACCAGATCCTTGGCGCCAAGCCCGAAGGCCAGCGCCGCCGCCAGCACAACACCGCCCAACACGATCCCGAACCCGACTACGACCACAGTCTCCGCAACGCCAAGTTGTTCCAGCGCCATCACGACCGCCACCGTCTGAACTCCCCACCGGGAACAGGCTGCCAGCAGACGCGCAGGCGGAAGGCCGGCGTTCACGGCTCCGATCAGTGTCGCTTGCGAGACAAAATTCGACAGCAGGTAGCCGGCCAGCAGAATGAGGGACGCCGTGAACAAGTGCGGCAGATATGCCAGAAACGACCGGGCAAACGCGTTCACCGGCTGCAGGTTCAGCGCGCCTAGGGCCGCCGTCGCTGCAAACAACAGCAGGGTCCAATAGGACGTCCGTCCGATCAGATGCGAGGGATCAGCCTTGACCCCGCCTCGCAAGAGCGCGGCGTTCACCCCGAGCCGGTCGCAGAGATGATCCAGCCCGACCACGCGCAGGACACGCTCGATCAGATGGCCGAACGCCCACGCCGCGACCAACCCGACCGACAGAATCATGCCCATGGCCAGCACGTTCGGAAGCAGCGCGAGGATGTTCTGTCCCAGTGCTTTCAGAGGTTCCAGCAGGACCGTTTCCGCAAAGTCTCGCATAGTCCACCTCTCTTCAGTGAAGCGCCGGACCGGCGACGGATGGTGAACGGGGCTCTTCGTGCCCGCCCTTCGCTGCCATTTGCGAATCGTGGCCGGCAGCCTGCATTCGCTCCCGACCTTTCCACCGTTCCACCAGATACGGCTTGCGCTGCTCGAAGGCCTGGCACAGCGCCTCGATCCTGACCTCCGCTTCCGCCGAGGTCAGCCCCTGTGTTTCGAGCACGAAGGACGCGGTGCGTCCCAGATACAGCGGCGTGAGCGCCTTGAGGAGATGCGCATACGGCAGCACCCGGTGATGAGCGGCGGCCGCCACGTCGTAGATCAGCCGCGCCCAGAGATCGTCCGCCATCCGGAACTCCTGCTGCGGGCAATCCTTGAGCGGCAGCAGCTCGTCGAGCGTGTCCGTGGCCAGCGCCTCCCGCCAGATGGGTTCGAGATCGGCCGCGCCCTGCCGGAACGTGCCGATCATGCGTTCCACGTTGACATGAACCGGCTCCACGCCCACGTCATACTGAAATCCGAACAGCTCGGCCGGCCGTGATCCCGCCACGCCCGGCCAAAGCGCTTGGTGCTCCTCCATCAGAGCCAGCACGGCGCCCATCACCTGGACCAGCATTGACGAGAGATCGGCCGCCGGGTCTTTGGGATTGTGGATCTTGGCGCCCAGAAAACTCTGGCAGACCTTCGCCCCGCTCGCGATCGCCTCGGTGGTCATCCAGACGTCGATCCCAAACCGCGCCACGTCCGACTCCCAGACACGCTTGTCCAGATAGTGCTCCGTGAGCCGTCCGGAAAAACCGAAGTCGCCTCCGATCGGCTGCCGAATGCGCTGCCCGTAGAGGGCCCGGGTCAGGGGATACACGATGCCGTTCGTGATGGTCCCGTCGTATTTGTGGCGCAAGTAGTACGGCGCGACGTAGTCGTACCCTTTGTTCAGCACCGGGAGGATCAGCAACTCAACCCACTCGGGCGTGATGCTGCGCAAGTCCGAATCCACCACGGCGCAGGCTTTCGCATTCAACCGCCGCGCGATTTCGAAAATGGTTCGAAATGCGCTGCCCTTGCCGGGAACCCCGTGATACGGCGTGATGATTTTATTGAGCGGGCTCTGGCGGTCGCCGATGAACATCACGCTGAAATCCACGCCGGTGCGTGCGACGACCGCCGGGGTTCCGTCCGATGACCCTCCGTCAGAATTCACCACCACCGACCGCCAGCCGGAGAAATACTTGGCCAGCCCGGCGCCGACGGCG
Source organism: Nitrospiraceae bacterium (assembly GCA_035632555.1). Lineage (GTDB taxonomy): Bacteria > Nitrospirota > Nitrospiria > Nitrospirales > Nitrospiraceae > 2-02-FULL-62-14. The sequence goes on from DASQGO010000014.1 coordinate 11,442, forward strand.
GACACCACGCGCCCGATCGTGTCCGCGTTGTTGTAGCTCGGGATGCCGACCACGATATCCGCCGCGCCGATCTCGCGGACCCTGGCCTCGGTGACCGAGGTCAGGCCCAGTGCTTCACCGGTCATGCGTGGACCTGCTCGCGGACGGCCGTGGGATCCCACTCATGATCGTCTTCGACGGCTTCGATGAGGCGGCCGAAGATATCCGGCACGGCCGCGGCGACGCGGCTCCAGTTCGAGATCATCGGCACGCCGAGCGGATCGTCGAGAAATCCTTCCGTGGCCAGTTTGATGCCCTTCAGAAACACCTCCACGGCGGTCCGTTCCTCATGACGGTCGAATTTCAGGCCGTTGATGGCCGCATCATGTTCATACCGGCTGATGGCCTCCTGCGCCGCCTGAAGATAGGTGGCCCGCAGGGTCTTCAGCACCCCCTCCGGCAGCACGACACCTTCGCTGGCCAGGTTGCGGAACAGCGCTTTGGTGATATCGGCGCACATTTTGAGCAAGCCCGCATCCGGGTTGTCGGCCGACAGGATCTGGTGCTTGTGCTCGTAGGTGTCCGCAATGTCGACCTGGCAGACCCGGCGCAACGCGCAGTTGCGATAGACTTCCGCCAGCACGCCGACCTCCAGTCCCCAGTCTCCAGGAATCCTGTTGATCCGTGCCAGATCCGGCACCATGGCGAATTCTCCGGCCAGGGGATAGCGGAAGCTGTCGAGAAACGTGAGCAGCGGATGTGGTCCGGCCAGTTGCTGCAAACTGCGGAGCATCGGCGTGATGAACAGGCGCGTGACCCGTCCGTACAGGCGGTCCGCCACGCGGCTGTAATAGCCTTTGCAGAACTCGTAGCCGAGATTCGGATTGGCGACGGGGTAGCAGAGCCGGGCTAGGAATTCACGGTTATAGCTCAGGATATCGCAATCATGGAGCGCAATGACCTTGCTCTGCCGTCGGGCCAGCACATAGCCGAACGCCGTCCAGCAGCCGCGCCCCTTGCCCTGCAAACCGATGTCAATTTCGTGCGAGACGAGCAGCTTGAGGATGTCCTGGATGTGGGCGCCGTCGTTCCAAACGATCCGCACCCGCTGTGGAAGCGTGGAAAAGTATTCCTTGGCCAGCCGGAACTCCAGTGCGGACGCCTTGTCCAGCGACACGACGATCTCGTGCAGATAGCGGACGTGCTTGAGCGTTTCAACGATGCCCTTCAGCGCCGGTCGTGCCAGTTCCGCATAGAGCGAGGGCAGCACCAGCGCAATGGGATTGGTCGTCGCATGCCGCTCCAATTCGGCCTCGAGTTGCTCCAGATTCGGTGTTCCAAGATGATGCAGGACCGTCACAACGCCATTTTGATGAAAATCGGACATGGTTACCTCCACGGGAGACGAACAACACACCCGCCGCTACGAGGCCTCCTTGATCGACAGGGCACGCCCGTCGGCCGATGCGGAGACTTCGACCTTTTTCCCCTCTCTCACCGACCCTTCGATCTTCGTCTCCTTATCGATGTTGAACAGCACGGACTTTCCTGTCGCATCCCTGACCACGCACACCCCCCCGGCCAGCATGACGACTACACCTTTCATCAATTGCGGAAATGAGGCCGCCGATTTCGAATCGGCGGCGACACCGCCGCCCGCTCCCAACGGAAATGCGCTCAGCAGGACCAGTCCTGCATAGATGAGATGCCGATGCTTCATGATCGTCCTCCTTGATGCGTCAGTTCCGACGCCCTTCGCCCGCATGTAAAACGCGCAACTGCTTTTTAGTGTCCGTTACCGTGATGGCCGTTATCGGAACCCGGAATCGGACTGCCGTGCCCAGGCTGGAGCCCTTGCTGACCGAGATGCAGGCCATTATCCGAATGGAGCGCAGGTGGTGGCATAACTACCGGCGGAGGTGGTGGGGAAGGTGGTGGCGATAATGATGGTGCTGACACCGATTGTGACGAGTTGGTGCTCGCGGCCCCGGATATCACCGCAGGGACAACGATGCCTGCCGGTGCTGTGATCACTGCGGTTGGCACCGACGGGAAGCTGCCCAAAACTGCCACGGGCGCGGTCTGGTTCGAGGCAGTCGGAATTGATGCCGTTCCTCCAGAGGCCAAAGCCGTTTTTGATGGGTTCTCCTTCGTTAGACCGTCCTTGAGCTCTGTCTCTCTCACCGCGTCAGCCAGCTGCGAAGGAACATTATTCCCCGTCATCACGGCTGGCTGCGATGGCACGCCTCCGCCTTGCGGCACAACTGAGAATTCTCCCGGCGACACTATCGCGTGGCGTCCGTTTGATGTGAATTCAACGTCGCCATGGAGTCCAATATTCGCAATGCTGCTGACCCCGTCCGAAAAACAGACGACAAAGTAGGTGCCGCGCGCAGCGGCGACGGCGGACGGTGTTTGGATTTCAAATTTCGACCCCGTCCCTGTAAACACTTTCCCCACGAGCGCTCGGACTTTGCCGCGCACCAAGTTCACCACAACCGTGCGCACGTTCTGGTGGGGATCGTAGACGTGTTCGGTGATTTCCACCCGGCTGTGCTCGCCCACAGTCAGAATGCTGTCATCGTTGAGCAGGGCTTTGCTGCGGGACTCCCGCTCGGTTTCGATGACGTCCAGGAATCGCACGTCGTCGTGCAGTTTGGCCGGCAGCATATCGGCCGCCCCGGAGCGCGTTACGGAGACCTGCCCTTCCACAGCCGTAAAGACGCCGATGTCGTCAGTCAGGTGCTCCTGCGCTTCCGCTTCGAGCAGGCCCTGGCCGAACAGTGCGAGCACGGCGACGATGGTGAACGCGAGATCAAGGGGGCGAAACGTCATGTGCGGAAAACTCCTATGAGCCTGTTCTCCAGCCCGTAAGAAATCTGGGCGGGTGGGAAATATGGATGACCTCAGCCGGCAATGGAACTGGGTGCCTGCTTCCGAGTGGAGGGGCGTCGCGTGATGTTCGACGAATGGTGGAGGTGTTTCTTCACCACCTCGGGGTACAGTTGTCGCACGCAATCGGGGCAGATCCCGTGCGTGAACCGGACGGCAAATTGTTCGGAAAAATAGGTTTCGAGATGATGCCACAATCCTCCCTCATCCCGAATTTTTTTGCAGGAAGTGCAGATCGGAAGAAATTCGCGCACGGAGTCGAGAGGGTCTTCAATGCGCAGGCACAGCAGGCACAGACTCGCCGCCAGCCAAACGGCCAGCAGAGACAGCACGCGATTGACGACGGCCACACCGAGGACGGACGGGGCCGATGCCAGCGCGAACCCGGCGACCGTCAATGCCGTGCAGACGCTTGCGATGACGACAATCCGGGGGTTCCGCCGAGCGGTCCCAAGTCCGACCAGCAACACGGGCGCGACATACAGCACGCTGACGGCGTTGCCGAACTTGTCCAGGAGGTCCAGCCCGAATACCAAGCCGGCCAGCGCACTCGCCTGCAGAAGTCGTGGAGCATCCAGAAAAAACTTTTTCCAGATCGCCATCGCCAACTCCTTTCGAGCGATCACAACGCCTGCGCGTTATGCCTTTTCCTCGCTCCTGCTCCCATCACCCGCGAGGGCACAGAGCGATTTTCGAGGATGACCGGGTCCAGCACGTTGCCGCAAACGGGGCACCGCCACCCATGAAACCCGATGGTCCAACTATCCGCCCTGACGTCTTCAAACGCTTCCTCGAGCATCATGGCGTGGCATCGCTCACATTCCATTGCCATCCTCCTGCGGCTTAACCGTGGCCGGCACGGCTGAGCCCGATCCGATACCCCGGCTGATCCGGCGGCGCGACCGTCAGCACCGCATCCCTTCTCAGGACATCCACCGCATTGAACACCTGCCGCCAGGTGTAGGCCGGCAATGCATGGACCAGTTGCTCAATGTGTATGGGCTCCTGTCCCTGCAGCACGTTGAGCACCGCAGCCTCGATGTGCTCGCGCGCAGGGCCTTTCTGAACTCTCCCCGGCCCTTTTGGTTTTCGCTGATTCTGAGCGTGATCGTACATCTGCGCGTCCCAAGAAACGCAACTATCTTCAGCGTATCGCCTGCTGAAAAATTTCAACAGCCCCGATTCGGCTTCTTTTGTGATTTTTGTGGGCCTATTTACTAGGCCCGGATGGGCCTAGCTGCGTGGAGATTTATGAAACAGGGCGATGGCCTGGGCACGGCGCGTGATTTGAAGCTTCTGGAAGGCATTGGACAGGTAATTCTTCACCGTATTGGGGCTCAATTGCAGTTCCTGGGCGATTTCCTTGTTGGTCTTGCCTTCGGCGACCAGCGCGACGATGCGTTGCTCCTGCGGCGACAAGGTTGGCTGTCCTGCCGGTGGGACTCCGCCGCCCCTGACCCAGTCCAGCATCCGTTGAGTGGCGACCGTATCCAGGACGGACTCCCCGGCGGCCACCCGTTTGATGGATTGGACCAGGCTCTCAACGTCCATCCGTTTCACGCAAAACCCGTGTGCACCGGCCAGCACGGCAGCCAGCACGGTCTCGTCGTCGGCAAACGATGTCAGGAAGAGCACGCGAACGTCCGGGCAGGCCGCGAGGATGTCCCGGCAGGCCTGAATCCCGTCGCCATCCGGCAGTCGGACATCCATCAGCACGACATCGGGACGGTCGGCCTGCGCGCCGGCGACGGCCTCCGCAGCCGTCGCCGCTTCCCCCGCCACGACGATCTGCGAGTCCGCCTCCAGCACTTTTTTCAGCCCCACGCGGACGACTTCATGGTCGTCCACAAGAAGGAGACGGATAGACTGCGTCGTACTCATGGCCGTGCCCTCTCTTCGTAAGGAACCTGGACTAGAATCCGTGTTCCCTGTCCAAGCGACGAGGCAATGGTCAGTGTGCCGCCCATTTCCTCGACCCTGGCTGTCATGTTGATCAATCCGTGCCCGTCCCGTCTCGCGTCGGCGGGATTAAATCCAATGCCGTCGTCGTTGACCTCGATCCGCAGCATCCCGTCGTCGCGCTGCACCGTGACCAATCCCTGGGTGGCCCGGGAATGCCGCGCGCAGTTGCTGAGCGCCTCCCGAACAATATGGACCATGTTCTCAGTCTTCGCCCGCGACAGGAAGACCGCCGACAACCCCGGCTGCAGGTTCAGGCTGAACCGCGGGCGGTCAGCCACCGTCATGTTCTGCATCAAATTGGCAAGCGCCACGCCGATCGGCAACTCACCGTCCACCGACGGCCGCGGCCCGGAGATATAATCGCGGAGATGCTGCATGGCCAGCTCCAGTTCGCCGATCGTATGCCGGATCAGGCCGGCCACGTCAGGCGGGCACGTTTTCATCGGTGGAACCGCCGTCTTCAAGTTCAATCCCGCTGCGTACAGCAGTTGCAGTACATCGTCATGGAGATCCCGTCCAAGCCGCTCGCGCTGTTCCATGGCGCGACTCAGCGCAGTCGTGCGCTCCGCGACGAGTTGCTCGAGATTCAGATTGACCTGCCGCAGCCGTTCCTCCGCGCGCATGTACAGCAGCGCCAAGACGGCCGTCAGCCAGATGAGACCGATGCTAACCACGCGGTTGAAAACGGCCGTCTCGGAATGATCCCCCGACGCAAAGATATAACCCACCACCGTCGACAGCGTGCAGAGCCACGCCAGCCGCGCGACGATCCGCCGATTATTGGTCCAAACGGAGACCAGAAGCACCACGGCATACAACATTTGCGGCGCCATGCCGCGCGGCGTCATCGCATCCAGAATAAAGACACCTGCGGCCAGCGCCACGGCAATGATCAGAGCCGGCCGGCTGTTCCGCGTGTCCGTCGCCTGCATACTCATCGTTTCATATTATAGTGCATCCGGGATCGGCGGGAAATCCGCCTTCTCTTGTGATTGCGTTCACACGCGGGCTGCAGTATCGTGCCCTTGCCTGCAGCGCGGCAATCCGTTCGTTGACGACACGATGGAACTGAAGCAATTCATTCTGAGTCTGGTTGTGATTCTCGTCTGCACGCGCGTGATGGTGGAACTGGCCATCCGTATCGGGCAATCGGCGGTGCTGGGTGAATTGGCGGCCGGTGTCCTGATCGGCGGCGGCGTGCTGGGCTGGGTGGAGCCGACTCAGCCGCTCACGTTGATGGGCGAAATCGGCGTCATGCTGCTCCTTTTCGAAGTGGGGCTCAAATCAGACCTTCACTCGTTCCTGAAAGTGGGCTGGCGGGCGGCCGCGGTGGCCGCCATCGGAGTCGTGACGCCCTTTGTGCTGGGATATGGCTTTGCGCTTGTGCTGCACATGAGCCAACTCCAAGCCGTCTTCATCGGAGCCACGCTCACGGCCACGAGCGTGGGCTTCTCGGCCCGCGTGCTGCAGGACCTGGGCAAGCTGACCACGCCCGAGGGCAACATTATTCTCGGAGCCGCGGTGATCGATGATGTGCTGGGCCTGGTCATCCTGTCCGTGATCATGGGGCTTGCCGAGTCCGGCACCGTGTCCTGGCTTGCCGCGATTCGTACGGCCGTCCTGGCCTTTCTGTTTCTTGGCGTGGCCATCCTAATTGGCATCCGATGCGGACACTGGTTCACCGGAATTGTGAACCGGATGAACAGCCGAGGCAAACTCATCGTGGCGGCAATGGTCCCCGTCCTGCTGTTCGGCTATGTGGCCGAACTCCTGCACGTCGCCGCACTGATCGGAGCCTTTGCAGCCGGCCTGGTCCTCGCCAAGACAGAGCATCACACCCATATCGAAGACACCATTAAACCGGTCGCCGATATCTTCGTGCCGATCTTCTTCGTGCTCGTCGGCGCAGCCGTGAATCCGAGCCTCCTCAATCCGTTCAACCAACAGAACTGGCCGATCCTCCTGCTGGCCGCCGGACTCACCGTGGCCGCCGTCCTCGGCAAGCTGGCTGCCGGGCTGGGCGCCGGCGGGACGGTCAATCGCCTGGCTGTGGGGATCGGCATGCTCCCGCGCGGCGAAGTCGGATTGATCTTCGCCGGCATCGGCCTCACCTCCGCCATCATCTCGACAGCCGAGTACGGCGCCATCCTGCTTGTCGTCACGCTGACGACCATGCTCGCGCCCCTGCTGTTGAAACGATGCTTTAGAACCGCCTGAGCGAAGGGGCCTAGAAACTCCCCGCGGCCGTCGTTCGGTCACGGATTCGCCGGTGGTGGTGCCGGAGGAGGGGCGGCGGGGCCGGTGCCTCCAGGCGCGGGCTGCCCGTCGCCTGTCTTGGCGAAAAACTTCGCCGTGCGCACTTCGAGGTCTTTCACATACACCGCCCATTTCCTGAAGCGCCGGTGCGCCTCGTCATACGTTTCCGCATAGGCCAGCCCGTCGAAGATTTTTTCGATGTCAGGAAAGAGCCGAAGCAGAGCCTGCGCTTCCGCGAGCTGGCGGTCGATCCTTTTGATCTGCGGGTCGATATCGTAATGCTGAATGTATTGGGAAATGCCGATCCAGACCACGCCGGTCACGGGCACCGCGATCGCGGCGGTCGAGAAAATCACGCCGATGGATGACAGGCCGGCTATGCCTCCGACGAACGCCTCCGCCGTCGTATAGTCCTTGCTGAGCTGTTCGTTTGTCGCGAGACTGGACTCCAGCGCTTCGATGTAGTCTCGCAGACTGTACTCGGTGTTGTAGTAGGTTTTGAGCAATCCCTGTGCGACAGCCTTGTCTTCAGAATCGAGCTTCGAGGTCTCGAGCAAATCGGTGTCCACCATCAGGCCCAGGTAGTCCGGCGGGACCGGATGCTGATAATCGCCGGCTTTGGGAGCCGGCGCTGCACACGCCGCCAGCAGCAACCCCAGCAGGCCGAGCAGAATCATTCGTCGCGCTGGCATGGCCGCCGAATCAGCGGTCTCCGTTCGATTCCGCCGGCACGGGTGTGATAATCGGAACGGCGGGTGGACGGCTGAGTTCCGGCGGATCGGTCAGCGTACTCGTGCGGAAGGTCAGGAAGATGAAGATGGTATATTGCCGCCACGCAGCCGTCTTGGTGTACCACGGAGTGGTCATGACCAGCCGGCCGGTGGCTGATTCATAAATGTTCAGCGCATACCGGATATACCCAACCTCTCTGATGAACTTGTACAGCGGCAGTTCCGGCAAGGCGATGGGAATCAGCCCGCCCTGCACCTGCGGCATGCCGAAAAAACTCTGGTCCAGCTCCGTGCCCAACGCTTGAATCATCACATGCACCACATACTTTGCCTGATCACGCATATCCATGATCCGAACGCCCTGTGTCCTGGCCAGATGCCCCGCCACGGCATCCCGCACGTAAAACTGGTCCGGCGTCAGGCCGGCCACTTCCATGACGACCGTGGCATCCTTGAGCATCGGCACTGACACGTCTTCGAAGCTGCGTTCGACAGCCTGGCTCAACAGCAACTGCTCGGTGGCGGCCCGAGGCGACTTCGACGAGTCGCGCGAAACGCCGCAGGCAGAGAGGAAGAGAAGCACCAGGAGGGTGGTGCACAGCTGCAGGCCATGCGCAGGTCTCATGGACGCGTATAAAACCTGAGTGTCGAGGGGGAGTCAAGAAAGAAAGCTGGGGGAAAATCCTGATGGCTCGATGCACCATACGCCCTCCCGCCTGCTGCTGTGCTGTCACCAATCCACGCTAACTAAGGTGACGCGCATGCCATGGCCGGAAGCGATGGATTTGGCCGAACTCCCCATGGGCGGAGTGAGAACATGAGCGATCCCGCACGGTACGCACTGTGCGATACTCCTGCCTGCTCCCGGCAATCGCATCCGGACGCTTGCAACGGAACGGTACACCGGGGGGGAGCCGGCCTGAAAACCACAGCAGCCATAAGGGGCAGGAAATTTCGGCCGCCGGTACCTGTGCCTCCGCCCGAACATTCACGTTGGCATCTCCTTCGCATCACTTCCGTGCGGCGATCGCAGAAAGCCGTCTGCGCGAAGAACGATCCGCATGTGTTGCGCAGAGAGGAGATGATGACGAAACGATGTATGATCCTTCCGGTCGCTGCACTCGTGCTGGTCAGCCTGCCGCTCTTGCCGGACGCCTCGACAGACAGAGGCGGCGTGATGACATTGGCGCTGGTGGGGGTTCTCTATGGCGCGATCGTCGTTCGATTGACCCGCCGCGAATCGTCATAGAGGCCGCGCATGGTCCGGCGCGACAGGAGAGACTGGTGATTTGACAACGCAGGCGCTGACTTTTACGATGATGCGGTGAGGCACGCATGAACCGCGCGGTGAAATTTTTCAACAACCTTCCCATTGGCCGCAAGCTCCTTCTTGCGTCGGTGGTCCCCATCCTGGCGCTCACGCTGCTCAGCGTGGTCACGTACCGGAGCGTCGAAACGTTTTCCACCGATGAGGAAATTCTGGACAGCACGTACCTGACGCAGAAAAAAGCGGCAGAATACATGCACCTGATCGTGGACGTGGAAACGGGCTTTCGGGGCTACGCGTTGACCCAGCAGGAGATATTCCTGGAACCCTACTTCAAGGCTCACAACAGGATCTTCGTGGTCGGCGATTCCCTCGCACAGATGGTCAGCGATCGTGAAGAGCAGCACCGCCTCATCCAGCACGTGCAGCAGCTGGTCTCGTTTCAGATGACGGAAAAGGACAGGCTTGTGCAGGCGATTATGCGCGGCCGCCAGCAGGAAGCTTTGCACTACATTGAAGAAAGCCGCGGACGGATGGCCATGGCAACCATTCGCGAACAGATGGATCGATTCAACCGGCTCGAGCAAACCATCCTGAACGACGCCCTCATGAAAAGCTCGCAGGATCGTTCCTCGATGCTCTCCGTCATCCTGGGAGGGGGCGTGCTGGCGCTCGTGTTCGTGACCCTCACGCTGCATGTCATCGCCCGCTCCATCACGGGCCCGTTGATCAACCTGGCGAAAGTCGTGGGCGCATCGTCTTTCGGTTCGATTCCCGACGTCCCGGTGTTGGAACGTGAGGACGAAATCGGCGCCTTGACGCGTGTGATGCACGCGATGGGCGATCAAATACGCGGGCATCTCGTGACCGTCGAGAAATCCGAGACCGAACTGCGGGAGCTCAACCGGGAGCTGTCCTCCTCCGAATCCAAATACCGGAGCCTGGTGGACCACGCGCCGTTCGGAATTTTTACGACCGAGGGAATGGCGCTGGTGTTCACCAATCGGCACAACCGCATTCTTGCGGGGCTCAATCCGGACGAAGAAGGGGATCCGGAAGCCATCCGGCAGTCGATCCACCCGGAAGATCGTCACCGCGTCCTGTCGGAATTCGAGCAGGCGGTGAAGCAGGGGCAGCCCTATGAAACCGTCTTCCGGTTTCTGCACAAGGACGGGACCGTGCGAAAGGTGCTCAGCCGACGAATCCCCATCCGGGATAAAACAGGCGCAGTCATACGGTATCAGGGCTTTAATGTGGACATCACCGCATTGGATCAGCTGCAGGCCCGCCTCAGCCGCGCGGAGCGGCTCGCCACACTGGGCCAGGTGGCGGCGGGCATCGCGCATGAGATTCGGAACCCCCTGGTCGGCATCGGCTCCACGACCTCCCTCTTGCTGGAGGATACCGACCGCTCGAACCCCCATCATGCCGAACTCGAAGTCATCTTGCGGGAAACCAAGCGCCTGGACAGGATCGTCAATCAGATCATCGACTATGCCAGGCCCCGTTCCCTCGCGTTGGCCACATTCCCCCTCCAGGATCTCGTGCAGGAAGTACAAAAACTGCTCGACGCCCCCATTGCGGTCAAACATCTGACGGTCACCGGTTCCCTCCCTCCGACGCTGTCCCACCTCCAGGCGGATCGGGATCAACTCAAGCAAGTGCTGCTCAATCTCATTCAGAATTCCATCGAAGCGTCCACGGACGGAGGGGCGCTCACCCTCACCGCCTTCGAGCTCTCGCGCGGCAAAGATCCAGGGATTGTCATCACGATCACCGACATGGGCTCGGGGATTTCCCCGGAGGACCTGCCGCATATCTTCGAGCCGTTTTTTACGAGCGGAAAACACCGGGGGACGGGGCTTGGGCTGGCGATCTGCCGCAACATTATCGAAGCCCATGGCGGCGACATTCACCTGGCGAACCGCAGCGGCAAGGGGACGACGGCTCGAATCTGGCTGCCCCTCCGGCAGCAACCGAAAATGGCGGAGGCCTGACCGATGCGCGCCACGATTTTCGTCACCGATGATGAACCCGCCATTCGATCGGCGATCGTAAAGCGCCTGACCCGCCGCCACCATCGTGTCGTGGGCTTCGAGTCCGGCGAGGAACTGCTGAAGGCCGTGAAGAACGAGGCGCCGGACCTTATCCTTCTCGATTTGAAGATGCCGGTCCTCAGCGGACTCGACGTGCTGAAGCAGATGCGCCTGCTGGCTCCGCAGGTCCTGGTGGTGATCCTGACATCCTACGGAACGGTGCAGGATGCGGTCGAGGCGATGAAACTCGGCGCGCATGACTTTTTAATCAAAACCGTGGAACTGGACGGGATTGACCCGGTGATCGACCGGGTTCTTGATTTCCTGGTGCTCCGCCGGCGCGTCGAGTTCGAGTTTGAGGATAAGAGCAGCCAGTATGCGCTGTCGAATCTGGAAACCCACAGCCCGGTCATGAAACAGTTGCTGGCCCAGGCACGGGACATCGCGGGGAACCCGAAATCCTCCGTGCTGTTGCAGGGCGAGACTGGAACGGGAAAGGAATTTCTGGCTCGCGTGCTGCATCATAACGGTCCGCGGGCATCGGGACCCTTTATCGGCGTCAACTGCACGGCGATTCCGAAAGACCTGTTCGAGAGCGAGTTGTTCGGCTATGAACGCGGGGCATTCACCGGGGCCCACCAGCGGAAATTGGGTCTGCTCGAAAAGTCCGAGGGAGGCACGCTGTTTCTTGACGAAATCGGCGACCTGGATTTGGCGATGCAGGCCAAGCTGCTGCGGGTTTTGCAGGAGCGCACGTTTCGCCGGCTCGGCGGCACGGACGACATCTCGGTGGATTTCAGGCTGATGACGGCGACCAACCGCGATCTCAAGAAAGAGGCCGCCCGCGGATCGTTCCGCGAAGATTTATTCTTCAGACTGAACGTGGTGTCCTTCGAGTTGCCGCCGCTTCGAAAACGCGTCGAAGACATTCTCCCCTTGTGCATGCGGGCAATGATCCGGTTCGGAAAGGAGTTCGGGAGAGAAATCCTGGACATCGAACCGGAGGCCAAGGCCATGCTGGAACGGTATGCCTACCCAGGGAACATCCGCGAGCTCGAGAACATCATCGAACGCGCGGTGATTCTCTGCCATGGCAAGACGCTGCCCCTCACCTGCCTGCCGCCCGAGTTGCACGAAGCGGCCGCGCCGGTCACCGTCGCGGTCACGCAGGGCAACCAGCCGGTGCTTCGCCTGGATCTCCCGCTGGGCAAACAGACATTGGCCGATGTCGAAGCGGCGATTATCGCCGAAGTCCTGCGGCTCTCCGACCATAACAAAAGCCAGGCTGCCAAGCATCTCGGCCTCACGCGATTTGCGCTCGATCGGCGCTTGAAAAAAATTTCCGACGAGTGACACGCTGACCCGGCCGATTGTGGAAATCGTCGGGATGCCCGGTTGAAGATTCTCTCCGGCTGCGTCAATTCCAATACGATTCGGAGGAGCGGCCGGTTCAAGCGAGAAAAGGAAGAAACAAACCAAGGGCTTTTTCGGCGGGCGGCAATTAAGGATAGTCCTCTCATGAGCCCGCCCTCAACCTGTACGGTTGGTATGGTGCCGAAGGCGGGACTTGAACCCGCACGGCTTTCGCCACACGCCCCTCAAACGTGCGTGTCTGCCATTCCACCACTTCGGCACTGGCGGGATTATAGAAGCCGCTCAAAAGCCTTGTCAAACAAACGATTTCTCCGATAGAATCGACGCGAGTGCGCGTCCGGCCGGATCGCTTCAGCGCCCGCGACGAGCATAACTGTGAAGCAGTCCGACATGTCGCAACATTCTGCCCCGTCCAGAATCGCCGCGTTCTTCGACGTCGACAACACGCTCGTGCCCGGCACGGCGATCGAGGTCCGCTTCTTCCACTATCTGCGGCGTCAGGGCATCGCCGGATGGGCGGACGCCGCGCGGAGCCTGTGGTATCTCCTGCAACATCTGCCGCCGGTCTCCCTGCATCCCCTGCGCGAGCGCAAACTGTACCTGGAAGGCAAGCGGCCGGAGACGATCGAACCGCTGGCCGACGCCTTCATCCAGCATGACATCCGCCCGCTGGTATCCCTCGCGGCGGTGGCGCGGCTGGAGGAACATCAGCGTAGCGGCCACCATGTGGTGTTCATCACAGGCTGCCCCGAATTTCTCATCGCCCCGCTGGCAAAATTCCTCGGCGTCGAAACGACGTTCTGCGCACGACCGGACCTGGACGCCGCCGGCATCTACACGGGGCACCTCGTTCTCCCCGTCCCCTACGGCGAAGGCAAGCGCCTGCTGGTCGAAGAGTTCGCGCAGGAGCGCAAGCTGAACCTCAAAGACTGTCACGCCTACGGGGACAGCCCAGGCGATGTGGACATCCTGCTGTCGGTCGGGCATCCGCTCGTCGTCAATCCGATCCGCGGGATGGAACGGATCGCCGCGCAATACCATTGGCCGATCGTCCGCTGGGAATGAACCGGCCATGCGCGTGACAGAAATCTTCCACAGCATCCAGGGCGAGTCGAGTTTTGCCGGCCGGCCTTGCGCCTTCGTGCGGCTCACCGGCTGCCCGCTCCGCTGCACCTGGTGCGACAGCGAGTACACGTTTCACGGCGGCACGGAGATGGGGCTGGAGGACATTCTTGCCAACGTCCGCTCTTTCGGTTGCCGGCTGGTGGAAGTCACCGGAGGCGAGCCGCTGCACCAGCCCGAAGCCTTTACGCTGATCGAACGCCTTTGTTCGGATGGTTACGATGTGCTGGTCGAGACCAGCGGCGCCATCGACATCACGCCGGTGGACCCGCGTGCCCGCATTATTATGGATGTGAAATGCCCGGGCAGCGGCATGATGGACCGCATGGACTGGAAAAATCTGGACCGGATCGCGCGCAAGGACGAAGTGAAGTTCGTCGTCAAGGATCGGGTGGATTACGAGTTCGCCCGTACGATCATCGAACGGCATGGCCTGACCGAACGCTGCCCCGTCCTGCTCAGCCCGTCGTTCGGCGAGTTGGACCCGCGCCAGCTGGCCGAATGGGTGCTGGCCGACAAGCTGCCGGTGCGCGTCCAGCTCCAACTGCACAAATTCATCTGGGACCCGCAGACACGCGGGGTGTGAGAAGGCCGTCAATCAAGGAGCGCTGATGAACGTCACGGTGAAACAGGGAACGATCGAACGCGAACCGGCCGAAGTGCTGGTCCTCACTCATTTCGACGGCGACGCACGGCTGAACGACGCAGCGGCCGCCGTGGATCGCGCCTGCAACGGGCGGTTGCGCGAGTTGCTGACAAGCGGCGAATTCGACGGCAAGTTGAATCAGGCGGTGCTCCTGCATACGTCGGGCAAGACGCCGGCCAAACGCGTGCTGCTGGTCGGACTGGGAAAAAAGAAAGATGCCCGGGTCGACTATGTCCGGCAAGCCATGGGCACCGCCGTCAAGCGCGTGCGGCAAACCGGCGCCTCCTCGTTCGTCACCTGCCTGCACGGCGACGGATTGCCGAAAGCGTCCGCGGTCGAACTGGCGCAAGCCCTTGTCGAAGGCGCCATCCTGGGCACCTACCAGTTCACCGAGTATCTGAGCGACACAAAGGCCGGCGCCAAGCGGGTGGCGCGCCTGACGCTTCTGGCCGCCGACGCGCGGGAGCTGGCCGACCTCAGGGAAGGCGCGCGGCGCGGCACGGCAACCGCCGAGGCCGCGATGCTCGTCCGTGATCTCTGCAACCACCCTTCGAACGTGATGACGCCGACGCGGGTGGCGGCGGAAGCGAAAAAGATCGGCCGCGAGCGCAGCGTGCGCGTGAAAATCCTCGAACGCGCGCACGTCGAGCGGCTGGGCATGGGCGCCTTTCTGGGCGTCGCGCGCGGCAGCCACGAGCCTCCCAAGTTCATCATTCTGGAGTATAACGGCTCGCGCCGGAACGGAAAACCGGTCGTCATCGTCGGCAAGACCATCACCTTCGACACGGGCGGCATCTCGCTCAAGCCGGCGGAGAACATGGAGCAGATGAAGGCCGACATGACCGGCGGCGCCGAAGTGCTGGCCACCGTGCGGGCGGCATCCCGGCTGCGCCTGCCGATTCATCTCATCGGCATCCTGCCCGCCACGGAAAACATGCCGGGCGGGCAGGCGATCAAACCCGGCGATATTTTGAAAAGCCTCTCCGGCAAGACGATCGAAGTCCAGAACACCGATGCGGAAGGCCGGCTGATCCTGGCCGACGGGCTGGCCTACGCCGCGCGCCTGAAGCCGGCCGCCGTCATCGACATCGCCACGCTGACAGGCGCCTGCGTCGTGGCCCTGGGACAGTTCGCGATCGGCATGTTCGGCAACGACGAGCAGCTCAAACGGTCCGTACGGGACGCCGGCCTCAGAGCGGGCGAACGGGTCTGGGAGATGCCGCTGTGGGACGAATACTTCGAACAGCTCAAGAGTGACGTGGCCGACATGCGCAACATCGGCGGACGCGGCGGTGGCATGATCACCGCTGCGCTCTTCCTGAGCAAGTTCGCCGGCGATCATCCCTGGGTGCACCTCGACATCGCCAGCACCGATTGGAGCGAGCGCGAGCGGGCCTATAT
>DASQGO010000015.1:0-7683 GCA_035632555.1 Nitrospiraceae bacterium
CGGTCGGATTCGGCTCTTTTTTGCTGAGCAACAGCACCGGCCGGCGCAGTTTGTACCGCCCGTCTTTCACCGGCGTTTCCTCCGGCTCGACCTTGTCCACCTGCACCAGGCGAACGGCGACACCCGAGGCGACGGCTTCCAGGGCCGTGCCGAGGGACACGTAGGTGACGGCCGACAGGGGCGGCAGCGTGCCCACCACGGTCTTGATGGCCTTGTCGTCGGCCTTGATCACCTGGGTGGATTCGGGGATCTGCCCGACAATGCCGAGCTGCTGTTCGAACGTGTCGCGAATGTTCCGGTTCCTGGGGCGATCGATGAGCAGCACTTTCGTATCCGGCCCGCCGAACTCGGACCACAGTTTGATCTTGCCCGTGAACAACTGCGCCACCTGCTGTGTGGTGAGCTCCTTGATATGGTTGGAGAGATTGACCATGATGGCGATACCGTCCCAGGCGATCTGCGACGATTGGAAGGCGGGATCCTCCTTGCCCGTCACGGCGATTTGCGCCTGATCGTTTTTCACCATATCAAGCGGCTTGAAATTTTCGTTCCACTGGATGTCCACGTAGGCGCGGGGGTTGGCTTTTTCAAAGGCCCGGGCGAGTTTCTCGATCATGGCGGCTTCCGGGCCGTTCCCGGCAATGACGACATGCCCCGTGGCGTCTCCGGCGAAGAGCGGAGCCGCGTCGGCGAGCAGCAGGCCTGTCCAGAGGAACACAAGCGCGAAGGCGTACATGTCAGGTTGGGGTAGTGCCTCCGTCACCGGCGTCACCGACGATGTTGGTCGGGGTGGGCGTGGGAGGCTTTGTCCGCTTTCCCAGGACCGGCGGCAGTTTTTTGAACTTGTGCATCCGTTCACCCAGCATGTCGTAGGCTTTGATTTCCTTGAACCCGGTCTTATGGGTGCCCACGACTTTCGAGGCGAAGGACGAGAGCAGCCGCACGGCCTTCTTGGCCTTGCAGTGAGGGCAGATGGTGTCCTCGGCGCGGGCGCTCATCGGCTGGACGATTTCAAAACCTTCGCCGCAGCCCTCGCACCGGTATTCGTACATCGGCATCGGGGTCGGTCCTCACAACTCGTGTTCGAATTATAGCCGATTTGACGGGCAGATGCGACAGTCCGGGGTGATGCCGCGGTCTTGACCGTGGCGCGGGCGGTCGAGTATCTTACAGCGTCCGTCCACACATGAGACGGGTTTGGAGGAGAGCATCCATGCCGTTGTTGATTCGTCGGTACAAGTTGACCAGTGGGATGATGCAGGAAGAGCGGATTGACGATCCGGACCGGATCGAGCGGTATTTCAAGCTGTTCGAGAAGGACGACGTCAAGAAACTTGAGACCGGCGTCAAGGTCTTCATCGAAAAAGATGAGTGGCAGCTCCTGCCGTAAGCTCTGTCGGGCAAGAAAAAGGGCACAAGCACACGGGGCAAACGTGGTACGATTCTGAGGGCTGCCGGCCCGGCGTAGTACCGTTTGCAGGGTTTCATCATGGTCTATTGGCTGCACATCGCGCGTTCGAACGATCGGACGACGCTGCATCGCGAGCGATGCTCGGAGGTTCCGTCCAATTTCATCCGGACGGATTTCTGGGAGGGGGGCTGGTTCGACTATTCCGACAAGGAACGGGCCCTGGCGGCGATGGAGCAATCCGGGACGACCAGTCAGCAGATGTGTTCGCTCTGCAAGCCGTAATGCATTGGAATGGGTGATGGTATATGGTTGATGCGGCACGAGCGCCACGGCCGGCATTGACCGTCAACCGGTAACCATTTCCATCACGCGATGCCCCGCCTAGCCCTGATCCTGACCACGCTGATCTGGGGTGCGACCTTTCCCGCCACGAAAGCCGCGCTCGCGCAGATTCCCCCGTTCTCCTTCATGTGCCTGCGGTTCCTGATCGGCACGATCCTCGCTGTCGGCGTTTATCTTCTCATCGGCGGGAAGCTGCGGGCGGATCGCGATCTGCTGCGCATGAGTGGCATCGCCACGGTCTTTCTTTTTCTCGGCTATGTGACCCAGACGATTGGCCTGCAGACGACCACCGCGTCCAACTCGGCGTTCATCACCGTGCTCTATGTCATTTTCGTCCCGGTCTTTCTCCGCCGGTTTCAGGGACGCACGTGGTTTTCAGCCGCGCTGGCGCTGACGGGTCTCTGGTTCCTGGTCACGCCGTCGTTGGACATGAACGTCGGGGATCTCTGGACGCTGGCCTGCGCCGTGGCCTTCGCCGCGCACATCGCCTGCATGGAGGCCTTTTCGCGCCGGGGGGAAGCCGCGCTGTTTTTTCTCTGGCAGATGATTCTTGTCACCCTGCTGCTCGGGCCGGCCATGCTGCTCGAAGGGCCGACCGCCGGGCAAATCGCGCCGACCGGAATTTTGCTGATCGGATTGGGCGTGACCGGCGGGCTCGCCACCCTCGCCTTTGCCGTGCAGGTGTGGGTGCAACGGGTGCTGCCGGCGCAACAGGTGGCGCTGATCTTTTCTCTCGAGCCGGCCTTTGCCGCCTGGCTGTCCTGGTATTTTCTCGGCGAGCAGCTCAGTGCGCAGGGCTGGATCGGAAGCGCATTGATTCTGGCCGGAGTCGTCATCGGCGGGCTGGCGCCGCAGGAACCGGCGGCGCGTGTCGTGGAACCGTCTGCCGCGGCCTGATTGTATGGCGCAGAAATTCGGGAACAGCCGCTGGGTCAAGGAAGGCTGGCTCGACAATCGAGTCGAAGGATGCGTCGTTGGGCGCATCACCTTCGCGGTGATCGGGGCCGTGGACCTCTATTTGAAAGGCAATTGTCGCGGCGAGATTGCCGGCAAAGCCATCCGCTTCAGCAATCCCAGGTTTGAAGACGAGGATCTCGCGGGTCATGTGATCGGCGACATGGAGAATCCGCAGGTCGGCGAGGTGAACCTCATCTCGTTCGATCCGCACCCGAACCTCGCGCCGCACCCTTATATTGAGTGGTTCTCGGTCCGCAAGGACCATTATCGCATCGAACTGCAGCCGCAGGATGCCAGCATTCTCCAGGACAGCGAAGCCAAAGAACTGGATCGTGACAGCCAGGTGCTCAGGGACAGGCTGAGTGCGCAGGCGCGTTCGACGCGGGATCGGTCGGATTCGGAGTGGGTCTGAGAACCGTCAGACCTGCTGACGCCGGAACTGCTTGAGATGCGCCGCCAGCATGGCGGCGACGAGTTGCTGGTCAAAGGGCCAGGCGTAGCGGATGGTGGCGTTCGGATAGGCGTGCTTCAGCTTGCCGACCGTTTCCGGAATTTCGATTTCGGCATGGGAGCCGCCGGCGGTGAACATGGACGAGACCACCGTGATATCCCACATGCCTTCCTCGATGAGTTCTTCGACGGCCTCCTCAAGCGTCGGCGCGCAGAATTCGTTGTAGGCGATGGCGAGCCGGTCCCTTTTTAGGAGAGGGCGTAACTGGGCGGCCAGAGATTCCAGTCCTTCCTTGTATGGATCGGTCTGCGGTGTCCTCGGCCAGCGGCGGATCTTTCGATCCAGTTCCTGCTCTTCCAGCGACATCGGTCTGCCGGCCGCGCGCCGCTGTGCTTCCAGCTGCTTGAGCTTGCGGACGAGGTCGTGCGGACAATCTTTCGGCACCCCGCCATGCCCGACCAGCACGATGGCCCGCTTCATGTGTTCTGTTCCAATTCTTCCAACGCCTTGTACAAATCCGGATAGCGCAGAGTATAGCCCAGCTCGGCCAGCAGTTTCCGATTGCTGATCCGCTTGCCCGCCGTGGGGTCGGCCGGCAGCGGCTTGGCGGTGCCCCAGCGCGCGGCGGCGGTGTCCATGATCTCGGACCAGCGTCGCGGCGTCCCGTCGCTCACATTATATATATCGCCCGGCGTGCCGTCTTCCAGGGACGTTAAGATGATCGCGGCCAGATCCTCGACGTGGATCAGGTTGACGTAGCGATGGGAATATCCGACGCGTCCCTGGCGAATCCAGTCCAGTGGGTTTCGCCCGGGACCATAGATGCCGGCCACGCGCAGCAGGATCGCGCCGTAGCGCTCGCGCAGCAACTCCTCGCCGTGGACGCGGGCGATCGTGCGGTCAACCGGAGCGGTTTCCTCCACCGGTTCGCCGCGCACGGCCTGGGGCGAGCCGTCATAGGCGGAGGTGGCGCCCATGACGATCAGGCGCCGCAGGCGCGGGGCGACTTGTTCGCCGAACGCGCAGACCGTGTCCGGCGGTGAGGCCGGAAAGGTCCAGACTGCGTCGGCCTGCGCCGGGATCGCCTCCCAGGTGTCCGCACGATCGAGATCGAACAGCAGCCGCTGTTCGAGAGGAATACCCGTCAGATTCGTGTCCGGTGTGCGGCTGGCGGCGAAGACGATGCGGCCCTCGGCCCTGGCCTGCCGGAACAGCACGCGGCCCGTATAGCCGGTGCCGAGAATGACTAATGAGGGTGACGCCATTGGATAACCCGGCTAGACGTGATTGCGCGAGTGGCAATAATCGGATGCTCGCTGCAAGAAGTTCTTCAAGATCTTCGGATCGTGCAGCCGGTCTTCGTCCTCGACGGGAATCAATGGAAAATGTTTCATGAAGGTCTGTGCAAAGAGGCCGACTCCGGCAGGCGCCTCGACTCCCTCCGCGCTCCGGAGAGGAACCCTTCCGATGCCGCAGCTCGGTGAGCGGGCCTTGAATACGTACCCGGAGAGATTCAACCGTTCAAGCTCGCGCAGGCGGCGCGCTGAGAACTGCTGCATGGCAGCTGTGCGATCCACGCCGGTCGTAATGGTCACGAGCCGCGGCGACGCGGCGGTGCCTTCCAGCCGCATCGGTTCGCGCGGGACGCCGAGTCCCGCTTCCACTTCGGGGCACACGGGTATCCATTCGACCTGCCGGCTGAGCGTATCGGCGAGCAAGGCATCCCGCTTGTGCCCGCCGTCGTAGCGGACGTGATCGCCAAGCAGGCATTGACTGATGCCGATGCGAATGCGTGAAGAAGCGGTCATGGCGGGAGACTGCCGAAGGACACGCTGCCGTGTCAAGACGTGTACCGGCATGCCGGTGGATATTCGCAAGGAACCTCGCTAAAATGCGAATTCCTCGTGGAAAGACGCGTCCCCGTGGAAAGAAGCCTGTTTGGCAGGCTTGGGGTGGGCGGGTGCAACGACGTCCGGGGTTGGGGGATGTGATGAACGATCGGTTTCTGAAAGCCTGCCGCCGCGAACCGGTGGACTGCACGCCGGTGTGGTTCATGCGGCAGGCCGGCCGCTACATGCAGGAGTACCAGGCGGTTCGCGCCAAACATTCCATCCTCGAAGTCTGCAAGACACCCGAACTCGCCGCACAGGTCACGCTCCAGCCGATCGACCGCTTTCCCCTAGACGCCGCGATCATTTTTGCAGACATCCTACTGCCGCTGGAGCCGATGGGGCTCTCGCTCACGTTCACCGAGGGCGAAGGGCCGGTCATCAGGAATCCCATCCGCGACCGCGCGGCGGTGGAGCGGCTCAAGATCATCGATGGCGACGAGTTGCGCTACGTCGAAGAAGCGATCAGGCAGGCCCGCAAGGCGCTCACCGGGAAAGTGCCGCTCATCGGGTTTGCCGGCGCGCCGTTCACGCTGGCGAGCTACGCGATCGAAGGCGGCGGCTCAAAAAATTTCATCACGACCAAGCAGTTCATGTATCGCGAGCCGGAAGCCTGGCACAAGCTCATGGACAAGCTGGCCCGCGTGGTGACCGGCTACCTGCGCCGCCAGATTCGAGCCGGCGCCCAGGCCGTGCAGCTGTTCGACAGCTGGGTGGGCTGCCTCTCGGCCGGCGACTATGCCGAATACGTGCTGCCGCACGTGCAGCTGATCTTTGAAGGATTGAAACGCGAGAGTGTGCCGGCGATTCATTTCGGAACCGGCACGGCGGGGTTGCTCACGCTCATGAAAGAAGCCGGAGGAACCGTGATCGGAGTGGATTGGCGCGTGCATCTGGACGAAGCCTGGGCCGCGGTCGGCCACGATGTCGCGGTGCAGGGCAATCTCGATCCGGTGGTCCTGTTCGCCCCGCTGCACGAAATCGAACGGCGGGTGGAGGATATTCTCCGGCGCGCCGACGGTCGGCCCGGCCACATTTTCAATCTCGGCCACGGGATTCTTCCGAACACGCCCGTTGAGAACGTGGCGGCCACCGCGGAGTTCGTCCACAAACTGAGTCAACGGTAAATTGCGCATGCCTGGATCGCAAAGACCGACGGCCATTCTCTTGATGGCGGTGGGAGGGCCGGACAAGCTGGAGAATGTCGAGCCCTATCTGCTCGATGTGCGCGGCGGACGGCCGACGCCGCCCGAATTAGTCGAAGAGATCACGGCACGCTATCGCGCCACCGGCGGAAAGACACCGGTGCTGGGAATCATGCAGGACATCGCCCGAAAACTGGAGCGGAAGCTCAACGGGCCGGGCGGCGAGCGCTATCGCGCCTATATCGGATTCCGGCACTGGCATCCCTATATTAAGGAGGCGTATGCGGAGCTGCTGGACGAACAGCCGGAGCAGCTCATCGGTGTCTGTATGGCGCCGCAGTATTCCTCGATGAGCATCGGCGCCTACATCAAAAAAGTCGAAGAAGCGCGGGCGGCGGCGGGCGGAGACTTTCTGGTCAGCTACGTGCAAAGCTGGCACGAACATCCGCGCTTGATCGATGCAATTGCCGGCAACATCACCGCCGCGCTGCAGAAGTTTCCGGCAGACGTGCGCGGCCGCGTGCCGATTCTCTTTACGGCGCACAGCCTGCCGGAGCGCATTGTACAGATGAAGGATCCCTATCCCGGCCATGTCAGGGCGACGATGGATGCCGTGTGCCGGAAGCTTGACGCCGTGACGGCGCGGTTCGCCTATCAGAGCCAGGGACGGTCCAGCGAGAAATGGCTGGGGCCGACGGTGGAGGAAACCCTCGATGCCTTGCAGGCCGAAGGCCGCAAGCAGGTGCTGGTGGCGCCGATCGGGTTCATTTCAGACCATTTGGAAGTGCTCTACGATATCGATATCGAATTGAAACAGCGCGCGGCCAAACAGGGGATGCAGTTGGAACGGATCGCCATGTTGAACGCCACGCCGCCCTTGATCGACATCCTGGCGTCTGTGATCGAGCAACACGAGACCTCGCTGGTGCGGTAAATTTCTCAGTGGGAACCCCATCCACACAATCGCCGCGGCATGTCGTCATCGTGGGCGGCGGCATCGCCGGCCTGACGGCGGCCTTTAGCCTCTACGAACAGGCGGCGAACGCGTGCCTGCCGCTGACCTGTACGCTGATCGAAGCGGGCCGCGAGTGGGGCGGGAAGATCGTCACGCATCGGGTGGGCGATCTGACGATCGAAGCCGGGCCCGATTCGTTTCTCTCGCAAAAACCCTTGGGCATCGAACTCTGCGACAAGCTGGGGCTGGCCGGCCGGCTCATCAATACTAACGCACATCAGAAGAAAACCTTCGTTTATTCGCGCGGGCGCCTGCGCGAACTGCCTGAAGGCTTGGTCGTCATCGTGCCGACCAAGCTGGGCCCGTTTCTCAAAAGCGGGTTAATTTCCTGGCCCGGCATCGCGCGCATGGGGCTGGATCTGGTGCTGCCGGCCCGCCGCAGCGACGGGGACGAGTCGCTCGCGGCGTTTTTCTCGCGGCGTCTCGGGCGCGAGGCTTTCGAGCGGGTCGTCGAGCCTCTGATGGCTGGCATC
>DASQGO010000016.1:0-3973 GCA_035632555.1 Nitrospiraceae bacterium
TTCCGCTCGCGGGCAAAACTGCAATGAACACCACGAGAGCGGCAGCCCACAGCCTAGATGCGAATCCAGACATCATGCGCTACCCCGGCAGCATCTCGGCGAGCAACCGACCATAACCGGTGACCGGATGATTGATCGTCAAACGCTTCTGTATCTCCCAGCAGCGCGCCGGCACGGGATGAACCACGGGCACGCCGAGATCGCGTTCCAGAAGATCGATGATGCCCATCACGCGCCAGCCGGAGCCTAAGAGGTAAATCCCTTGCGCCTGCTTGCGGTGCTTGAGGAAGATTTTCTTCACATGGGCATAGACCAGCTCGGGGGACAGATTCCCGACCTCCTGGAAAGGAACGTCGATCCCCTCCATGCCCAGCACGTCGAAGCCGGCATCCTCGAAATACTTCCCGAAGGTCTGATTGATCTTCCCCGAAAAATAGGACGCGCCGACGAAGCGTTTCACCTTGAGCGCTTCGAGAGCGCGGATATGGTTGGTTCCCGACGTGAAGATCGGAACCTTGTATTTCTTCTCCCATTTCTTGATCAGCTCTGCCTCGCCCGCATGGCCGAGCACCATGAAAGGCGGAGCGCCCTCGGGGTGGATCAAATCCACATCATGATCGGCTAGCTTGGCGATCAGCGGCTCGTAATGGGGGATGATATGGGTGAATTCCTCCCGCACCCCGCGCTGGATATCCAGGAAGAGCGGAATGATCCCGACGCCTTCGGGCAGGATGCGGCACAATTCTTCGATGGAGCCGGGACGCATGGTCGGCTTGATGTTGCCGACGACGCCGCGCCAGGATGTGAAAGCCAAATTCGTCCCCTATCAAAAGTCGATGACCGGCCGAAACTAGGTGTTTTACTCGGGCATTTCCAGGCGGTAGGTTCGAGAAACGCAATGAACGTCTGCTCTCGGGAAGACGCCATGCTGACGGATAGTGAGGGCAAAATATGAGAATTATTTCTGGAAAGCATTTGCGCCGCGCCGCTGTCGGCTTCGCCGCGACTGCGATGCTCGTTTGGCCGGCGGCGGGTACAGAGACGGGCGCCTCCATTCCGGCGCTTTCAGGCCAGTGGGGGCGCACTCTGTTCAATCTCGAAGAGCCGCCATCAGGCCAGGGTCCCCTCACCAACACAATAAGAAGGGCCAACGGCACGATCGACGACAATGCCGGGCGCGTCGCCGATTTCAACAGCCCGCTTCTGAAGCCCGAGGCTGCAGCAATCTTGAAAAAGCGCGGCGAGTATTCGCTTACCGGCGAATCGATCCCCGACAATCACAACCAATGCTGGCCGGAGCCGCCCCCCTTCACGCTGACCATTCAGCTGGAGATACAGCTGCTGCAAAAGAAAGACGAAGTCGTTCTGCTCTATGTGAACGATCACAAGGTGCGCCATGTTCGCTTGAACGTGCCGCATCCCGAGCATCTGACGCCCAGCTGGCAGGGGGACTCGGTCGGCCATTACGAGGGCGACACTCTGGTGGTCGACACGGTCGGCATCAAGACGGGTCCATTCTCATCGGTCGACCGCTACGGCACGCCCTTCAGCGAGAAGATGCATGTGGTGGAACGCTACCGTCTGATCGACGGCGAAGCCGCGGCAGCGGCGGTCCGCAAACATGCTCGCACGTTCAACGCAAACGCCGCGCCTGTTCGCTTCGATGGTTATGGAGCGGAAGTCGATCTGGACCCCCACAAGAAGGGCCTGCAGGTCGAGGTGACCGTGGAGGATCCGGGCAGCTTCACCATGCCCTGGTCGGGACTCGTCACCTACCTGCCCGAGACCATATGGCCCGAAATGGTTTGCGCCGAGAACTTACGCGAATCCTCCGGGCCGGAAAGGGTCGTGCCCGTCGCCGACAAGCCGGATTTTTGATTCGTCCTAATTTCCGCCCTTCAGTTTGATCGCCGCCGTATCGCCTTTCACGTCGATTCGTGTTCCGAAAGGCCGTGACAGATCGGCCAGCCGCTCAAGGATGTAGCGCGCCTGTTCGCCAGTAGCGGGCGCCGGCAAGCCGCGGGTCTGGAGAAAGAGGTTGTTGGTGTGCTCGTCGTGGGGATCGGGCTGACCCTCGCCAATCTTATTCTGCCAGATCGGCCGGAACGTGATGGACTGCAGTTTCTTTCCCTGGAAATCGACATAGGCCACTACGCTTTCCCAAACGATCGGTTCGTCGAGCAGGAGTTCGGTCGGTGGCGCCTGAAAAATGAAATTGCCGAGATCGTAAAAGATCGGCCGGTCGCGGTAGATTTCGACGCCATGCAGAAGCGGCGCTCCATGCATCACAATGATGTCCGCGCCGGCATCCACTTCTGCGTGCGTCCATTTTTTCAGCCAATCCGGCGGTCCCAGCCGTTCGGGCAATTCTTCCAGCATAATGGTCCGGAAAGGCTTATCGAAGACGTGGTTGTGCTCGTACACGATGACGATGTCGGCTTGCTTTCTGGCGTCCCGGATACTTTGAAGAATGCGCTGTGTGTCCTGCGGGTTCGGCTTGTTCCCTTCCACGCGGAGCTCATTCACGCCCGGCCGGTTTGGAGTGGCCGCGCCTCCCTCTTCAATGAGACCCGATGCTATGCCTATCAGGGCCACGGTGCCCTTAGGCGTGCGCAGATAACCCGGGGCAGCCGCTTCTTGGATCGTGTTCCCCGTACCGGCATGCGCCAGATTCAGGCGCTTCACCTGTGCAAGCGTGTTCTGGATGCCCGCGACCTTGAGATCCCACGCATGATTGTTGGATAGCGACAGCAGGTTGAAGCCGAATGACTTCAGGGACTCGAGCGTCTCAGGCGGGGAGAGAAACCTGCCGTCCTTTGGCGATTGACCTTTTGTTACGTCGAGGATCGTTGTTTCGAAATTCGTGAACACCACGTCGCCCTTAAGCAGCGACGCGATGACCGGCACAGCGGCCGGCGCGTGAGCGCGGATATCCGACCGGATCATCGATTGCCCGGTCAAGGTGATGCTGAGCGTCGGGGACTGCGCCCATGCCGCCCCACCGATGCCGAATATCATGCCAATCAAGGTTGCCGTCCCCAGAAGCCGGCCACATGCCAATCGCCTTGCCATCTGCGCTCTCCTCCAAGCCGGAACACTCGGACACGAGTCATACCCCGTTTTCTGCCGACGGTCGCCCGGAAGGTGGATTGTGGGAATAGGAGTAAGCACCTCCGCCGGGAAACCCCAACAGAAGCTTATCTGATCTCGCCGGGCCAAGTGGCTCGCTTGGCCCAAATCGCGTTAAGGGCACAAATCCTTATTCAGCTCACAGGCCTTCTCGTTATCGGGGTCGCCTTTCACGTGCTGGTCGAGCATGTTGTACGAGAAGCCGCGCATGCGATAGGCCGGGCCGTTCTTATCATCGGCCTGGATGACGACGTTCATATCTTCGATCACGCCCTCATACTGCTTAAGCTGGAACCGCGTGCCACCGCGCCGGAAACGAGCATCGGCGTCGTCTGGCTTGGTCTTCACGGCATTGTCGAAATCGGCGAGCGCCTGTTCCTGGTGGCGGCGGCCATCATGCGGAAACGCAATCACCGGACAAGCACCGTCACGACCAGCGGCGTCCACCGCAGATTTTGAAGTATAGGATTGCGGCTCTCAAGAGGGCAAGGCGAGAATCCTGACACATTGTCGAGAGAGTAAAGAACGCACACGATGTGACTATTGCCTCATATTCCTGCTCTCCCTTCCCCAATTCGGGTCAGGGGAGGGGTAGACGCAGCTCCGTTGCCCTGCCGGCGTGCTCTAATAACGGAATGTATGGCCAAGGCGTATGACCGCCTGGGTGGTTCGCGACACGAATTCCTGGCCGGGGATGAGCGCGGACTGGCCGACGGAGGCGAAGAACTCCTGCCCCGGCTCGTATTCCCAGCGGTAGCGGATGGAGAGCGCGAATTTCTCGCTGACATTGTCATATTGCAGCTCGGTGTAGAGCTGCATGTCCGGCGTGAAATTGGTGATGAAA
>DASQGO010000017.1:0-15930 GCA_035632555.1 Nitrospiraceae bacterium
AGGCGCTTCTTGCGATCGGCTTCGTAGTCGGAATAGTTGCCCTCGTACCAGACCACTTTGCTGTCGCCCTCGAAGGCCAGGATGTGCGTGGCGACGCGGTCGAGGAACCAGCGGTCGTGGCTGCTTACGACGGCGCAGCCGCCGAATTTTTCCAGCCCCTCTTCCAGCGCCCGAAGCGTGTTCACGTCCAGGTCGTTCGTCGGCTCGTCCAGGATGATCAGGTTCGCCCCTTCCTTCAGCATGCGGGCCAGGTGCACGCGGTTCCGTTCGCCGCCCGAAAGGTCCTTGACCTTCTTCTGCTGGTCCGTGCCGCTGAAATTGAAGCGCGAGCAGTAGGCCCGCCCGTTGACCTCGACTTTGCCGAGCTTGAAGGAATCCTGTCCGCCTGAAATGACTTCGAAGACGGTTTTTGTCGCATCCAGCGTGCGGTCCTGGTCCACGTAGCCGAGTTTCACCGTCTCGCCGATCCTGATGGACCCGCTGTCCGGCTTCTCCTTGCCGACGATCATGCGGAAAAGCGTAGTTTTGCCGGCGCCGTTGGGCCCGATCACGCCGACGATGCCGCCTTTGGGCAGATTGAAATTCAACTTCTCGAAGAGCAGCCTGTCGCCATAGGCCTTCGTCAGGTCCTTGGCCTCCACGACCACATCGCCCAGGCGCGGACCCGGCGGAATGTAGATTTCCAATTCCTCGGCGATCTTCTCGCCTTTCTGCTCGAGCAGCTCCTCATACTTGGTGACGCGGGCCTTGCCCTTGGCCTGGCGGGCCTTCGGCGTCATGCGGATCCACTCCAGCTCGCGCTCGAGGGTCTTGGCTTTTCTCGCCTCGGCTTTTTCTTCCTTGGCCAGCCGATCCTGCTTCTGCTGCAACCAGGACGTATAGTTTCCCTGGAAGGGAATGCCGTGGCCGCGGTCCAATTCCAGAATCCAGCCGGCGACGTTGTCGAGAAAGTAACGGTCGTGTGTGACAGCGATGACCGTGCCCTTATATTGCTGCAGGTGCTGCTCGAGCCACTGGACCGACTCGGCATCCAGGTGGTTGGTCGGCTCGTCGAGCAGGAGAATATCCGGCTCCTGGATCAGCAGGCGGCACAGGGCGACACGCCGCCTCTCGCCGCCTGAGAGAACGTCGATCTTCGCATCGGGCGGCGGGCAGCGCAGCGCGTCCATCGCCACCTCAAGATGGTTCTCCAATTCCCAGCCGTTGGCCGCTTCGATCTTTTCCTGGAGCGCACTCTGCCTCTCCAGCAACTTTTCCATTTCGTCCGGCGTGCAGTCGCCGAGCTTGTTGCTGACGGCTTCGTATTCCTTCAGCATCGCGACCAACTCGTGCCGCCCCTCCTCGACGACCTCTTTAACCGTTTTTTTCTTGTCGAGATGCGGCTCCTGCTCGAGCAGGCCGATCGTGTAGCCTTTCGACATCGTCACTTCGCCGAGATAATCCTTGTCCACGCCGGCGATAATCCTGAGCAGCGAGCTTTTGCCGGAGCCATTCAATCCCAGCACGCCGATCTTGGCTCCGAAGTAGAATCCAAGATAGATGTCGCGCAGCACCTGCTTCTTCGGCGGATAAACCTTGCCGACACCGACCAATGAAAAAATCACCTGCTTGTCGTTCGTAGCCATTCTGACTCCTGTATAGACTCGATCGTGACCCGCAACGGAGATTTGTGGTACACCACCGCGGGGGGGAGAAGCAAGCGCATGGTGAAACCCGGACGCTATCGGCACTATAAAGGAAAAGACTACGAGGTCCTCGGCTGCGCGAAGCACAGCGAAACGGAGGAAGAACTCGTCGTCTATCGGGCGTTGTATGGAAAACGAGGGTTGTGGGTGCGTCCGAAAGCCATGTTTCTCGACTCGGTGATCGTGGGCGGCACGCCGGTGCCGAGATTCAAACGTTTACAGAAACGTCCAGCGTGAGAAGGTGGCCGCCTGGCCGAGCTGCTCCCCTTCGGCTCCCACCACGTTCCAGACGATCGCTTGCTCGACCAGAAACCGCTTCCCCGTTCCGGAAATCCGCACGCCCTTGTAATCGTCGATAAAACCCTTCTCCTGGGCCTGCGCCAGCATCCTTGCCCGTTCGGTCTGGTTCACCGGCTCGGCCGTGAGGCGAGAAGGCGTTTTCGTGAATCGCTCCCAGTCCAGCTCCCACAGATCCAGGGCCGCTTTGTTGCCGTACTTGAGGATGGGGTCTGCTTCCATTCCGTGCGACACGACCACGAACGGCGCATGATAGAGAACCTGCGCCTGTTGCTCCGGACTCCCTTGCCGCTCGATCAGGTCACGCCCCAGCCAGCGCCGGAAACTGTCGAGCAGGAGCTGATTCCAGCGGATGATGGCCGGATCGGCCCACCGTTCAGCGTGTTTCATGCTCTTGTCTTATGGCCTTTGATTCACTACAATGTGCCCGCTTTGGGAGGGACGCGGTGAACGAAAAGGGCCTGCGGTTCGAGCGGATCGGCACCGACCGCCACTACAACATCGTGTTGCACATCGGCAGCACCTACGTGCCGGTGAGCGATGACACGCTCGAAGCGCTGAAGGGCCAGGCCCTTCTGCCGGCTGAACGTTTTCTCGAAGTCCTTGTCGAGAAGATCGGCTACTCATCCTATCTCAAGGAACAGATCCGCGCCGAACTGAAAACCAACGGCGATCCGCATACGCAAGTCACCGTCCTGCAGGGCGCCATCCGAAACTTGTAGCTGGCTGCTGAAAACGCGCGCCGGCGTTCTTCCCCGTCCTGACCGCCCGTTCACTCCTACGTATCCCAGGTTCTGCCGATGCTGTACAGGTAGCTCATGATGGCGCTTCGCTTGGACTCGCTCTTCTCAAGCTTGAGCGCTTTCGTGAAATGCTCCATGGCCAGGGAATTCTTGCCCCGCTCCGCATAGACCCGCCCCACACCGAAGTAGGCGCTGGCGTCCTCGGTATTGATCTTCAGCGCTCGGTTGAAGGCTTCCATGGCCTCATGCTTGTGGCCCCTGTTGAAGGCGATCCAGCCGAGCGCCGTATGCGCCGGCGCAAAGTCATGATCGGCATGGATGGCCGCCTCGTATTCCTTCACCGCCAAGTCCAGCCGGTTGCGCGTTTCATAAATGCCGCCGAGCGCGAAGTGGACCTCGGCATCGCCCGGGTTTAGCCGTAGCGCTTCCTGATATTCCTTCAACGCCGGCTCCTGCTTGCCCTGTTCGGCCAGGGCGCAGGCGAGGTTGGCGTGGGCCACTGCATCGTCGGGATTGAGCTTGATGACCTCACGAAATTGCGGGATCGCCATCTCCAAATTATCCTGCGCCTGATAGGCCACGCCCAGGTTCGTGCGCGCGGGCGCATAGGCCGGATCAAGCCTGACGGCCTCGCGGTAGGCCTTGATTGCCATCTCGGGACGTTCGGCCCGCTGGTGAATCTGCGCGAGGAAGAAATGCGGATAGGGCGACTGTGGGGCGAGCGCGATGGCCTTTTTGTAATGCTCGACCGACTGCTCGGACTGCCCGGCCTGCGCGAGGAACAGCCCCATCACCAAGTGCGCGTGACCCTGGTCCGGATGCTTCGCCGCCAGCGTGTCGACCCATTCGCGGACCTTTGCGAGATCGTCGGGTTCTTGAAGGGCCTGTCCGTGTATTTTCCAGGCGGCTGCAAACTCGCCGCGAATCAAATGGACGATGTTGAGCGCGAAGGCGGCGCGCGGGTCCTTGCGCCTGGTCCGCACCAAGGCCTGCGACCAGACCGTGGCCTCCCGAAAAACCCGCTCCCAATCCCCGCTCACAATGGCGGTTTCGATGTGATCGGTATGCTCGGCCATGGCGGCTACCGGGTGAGGTGGTCTTCTGCGTCCGGCGGGGTGGCCTGAATCAATCTGCTCAAGTAGGGATGGCGTTCGGCGAGTTTCTGTTTCATCTGCCACGCAACGGTGCGGTAAGACCAGTGGCCTTTGACACCGGAGCGCAGCTTCGAGAGGTACTCCACTTCGGCGTAATCCATTTTGAAGAGGCAGCGAACCTTGAAACCGAAGGGAATCGCGTAGAGAGCCGATTCCTGGTTGACCTTCCGCAATTGCTCGATGTCCGACTTCACCGCATCCATCGCGGACCGGTAATCCCGCTCCAATCCGGACTCGACCAGCGTCGGCGGCACGTCGTAGCCGTGCGCCGTCGTGAAATTCTGCTGCACCTGCTGGCAGCGCCGGTGCCGGTGCATATCGCGCCAGCCGCCGATGTCCATGAGGATGTCGAACGTGAAGGCATACCCGCTTCTGAATTCCTTGATCAGCTCGTCGTAGGGCCCGCGCTTGCGCAGACCGACTTCGATCGTGTCCTGTTTTTGCTTCTCCGACCAGTCCTGCACGACCGCGAGGATCTTCCGATAGGGGGCCTGGCTTGCCCGGTAGAGCAGCGTCGCGGCCAGCTCATCGAGCGGATGATGCGCCTCGATCAATTCGACTGCCTCCTCCTTCCCCCACGAGCCCGGTGCGTCAAGCCCGGTGTTCTTGAGCACTTCTCGGGCGTGCTTGGCGAGATCGGCATAGACCTCCGTCTGATACGGATTGGCTTTCGCGTGGCGGGCCAATGTGGGTGCCAGCGGATCGACCGGGGTGGTCTGTCCCGACAGCTCGCCCCAGATGTTCATCGGCGGGCGCTGGCAGGACTCTTTCAGGTCTTCCCCGATGCCCCGCAACTCCGGCAACTGCGAGGAGAGCAGCCGGGTGATTTGTTTCTCCAGGGTACGGATGCTGACGACCTGGCCGACGTTCGTGCGTACTGCCAGCGGGAGCAGATATCTCGTGATGTCGAATGCGCGCGCGGCGGTCGTGCGGTCGTAATCCGCCTCCTTCATGTCCGCGGGACGCGGATTCTTGCCGGCGATGAATTTCTTCAGCGGATCGTGCAGCAGCGAGTAGCAGGCGAAGAGGCTGCTAAGAATGCCGCGGTAGTTCGCTTCCGTTTCGGAACCGCGGATCGCGTCAGGCACGTAGCAGCCGCTGGGGCCGAAATTCTGATACCGGCTGGACTTGGCCTGCCCGTCCCACAAGGGCTCGTCTTCCAGGCGGATTGCCGCCAGTTCGGAAATGTGCTCGAAACAGATGATGACATGACCCAGGTCGGCGATGGAGGCATGCCCGTAGGCGAAATAGAACTGCTCCCAGAATTTCTCCGACGAGTGCGCATGGACCCAGCGCAGACTGTCCTCGATGGAATCCGCCGAGCGGCTGTAGCGCGCGAGCGCATAGGCCGATTTCTCTGGCGGCAGGGGCGCAACGGCAACGACGCGACGCTGGGGACCATCAGAACTCATACCGCCTCGCCTGTCAGAAATTCAGACTGCGCCGCACTATACCTCCCCCCCCTTCGACGGCGCAAGACGCCCGCTCCCGTCGCGTTGACTTGCCCCGGACCCGCCGTTATAGTGCCGAGCATTCGAGGCGCACCGTGACAATCCGCGGCATCAAGGGCGTGAAGGACATCCTGCCGGACGAAGTCGGCCGGTGGCAGCTCGTTGAAGACACGGCCCGACGCCTGGCCGAAGTCTACGGCTTCCGCGAGATTCGTGTCCCGGTCTTTGAAGCGACGGAGCTGTTCGCGCGGAGCATCGGCGCAAGTACGGACATCGTCGAGAAGGAAATGTACACGTTCCAGGACCGTGACGGCTCCTCGCTCACGCTCCGTCCAGAAGCCACGGCTGGCGCGGTCCGCGCCTACATCGAGCATAATCTGAACACCGTCCCAACCGCACAGAAGCTTTACTATATCGGACCCATGTTCCGCCACGAGCGCCCGCAAGCCGGCCGTTTGCGGCAATTCCATCAATTCGGCGTGGAGGCCTTTGGTTGCGCAGAGCCAGCAGCTGATATTGAAGTCATCTCGCTGCTCTGGAGGTTTTTTTCGGCGCTGGGCCTCCCCGGTCTGACGCTCGAGATTAACAGTCTGGGCGAAGCCGGCGATCGCTCGGCGTACAAGGCCATCTTGCTGGACTTTCTGAAGAAACGGGAAGAGAAGCTCTGCCAGAACTGCCGTCGCCGAATGGCCACGAACCCGTTGCGCGTTTTGGATTGCAAGGTGCCGGAGTGCCGCGCTGCGACGGAGGGCGCGCCCAAGCTGACCGATCATTTGTCGGCGGCCGCGCACGGACATTTCAATGCCGTGCTCGCCGGATTGAAGACGCTCGCCATTCCATTCTTGCTCAATTCCAGGCTGGTGCGTGGATTGGACTACTACACAATGACGACTTTCGAGGTGACCTGCAGCCATCTGGGTGCGCAGAATGCCGTCGGAGCCGGAGGCCGGTACGATGGCTTGGTGGAAACTTTGGGGGGGCCTAAAACTCCAGCCGTGGGATTTGCAGTCGGCTTGGAGCGGACGGTGCTGGCCTTGCCGGATGCAGCGGCCCCAACCCCGTCGAAACTGGTCTATGTGGCTTCGTTCGGCCAGCAGGGTCTGCTGACCGGGCAGAGAATCCTCTATGACTTAAGGGCACTTGGGATCCGATCCGATACTGATTATCGGGTCTCCTCGCTCAAAGCACACCTCAAACAGGCCGACCGTTTTGGCACCGCTCTTGCGGTCATTGTAGGAGACGATGAAGTGGCCAAGGACCTGGTTATTGTGCGCGACATGGTCTCAAAAGAACAGATCGAGTTTCCTCTCATTTCGGCAGCGAAAAGCATTCTGACCCTCCTCAACAGGGCATAAAATCTGGCTATTTTTTCTATTGACTTTTTCTCCTCAAAAAGGGTACTCTTCTGCACCATTCTGAATCGTTTTAAGTTATTGATTTTGTTTGACTATTTGTTTTTTCTCTCCCTGTGAATTTTGATGGAAAAAAAGAAGCTCGGCGTACTCCTTTCAACACCTCCTTCCCACCCCAATGTTGCCACTGTCGCACGGCTTTGCCAGGAGGCTGTAAAGGCCAATATTGACGTCTACTTGTACTTGATTGATGAAGGGGTTCGAAACTTGAATGATGGTCGCCTTGTCGAATTGTCTGGATCCGGAGCAAAGTTTTTTGTCTGTGCCTATGGCTGTCAGCAGCATGGTGTTCCTACGGACGGGCTTGCCTCGGGTGTGACACTCTGTGGCCTTGTCGTCTTATCGAATATGATCAACGGCTGCGACCGGTTTGTGGCTTTCAATTGATTGGGGTGTGCTGAGGGTCCATGCCTCCCAGTGTGATCGTTGTCATCCGGGAGGATCCTCAGAAAACACACCGTGCAGTGGAGGCGCTCCGAATCGCGTTGGGGTTGAGTACGGGGGAGAATCCATTATTGGTGGTTCTGCTCGGGCAAGCTCCCCTGATGATATCGGAGGAGCCGGAGGACATCATTGACGGGGAGATTATGGAGAAATATCTCCCTTCCTTTAAGCATTTGAAGATTCCATTTGCCGTGCCTCTTGGTACTGGTGCTGGAATCAATCTTGATCATGAGTTTGAGGTAAAGGAACTGTCAGAAGAGGCTCTAAGGACAGTGATCGCCAACTCCGACCGTATTCTGGTGTTTTAGAGGGTTTTGGTTGAGGAAGGTGCTTTATATTGTGAGTAGAGCTCCTGGTCGAGAAAGTGTGGCTTTGCTTTCGACTGATCCTCCTTCTCTGAATAGTGCTTCGGTGGTTCTCATTCATGATGGCGTGAGGCATCGGGAACTTCCTTTTTCTAATGTCTTTGTCATTTCAGATAACGTGTCGTCTGGAAAGACTGTTTCGCCGTTTCCTTCTGTGTCATATCAGGATCTATTACACATGATCTTTGAAGCAGACACTGTGGCGGTTTTATAGTCCTCCACAGCCACTCATTCCTAGTTGTTTGTGTAGAAAGAAAGATAGTAGGAGTAGGAAGGGATAAGAGTAGGTGTTGTGAAAGAGTGCATAACTGGCAAGACCACTGATAGAGGTTGAGCAGAAGAAAGTGGAATGCTGTGAAGGATGGAGTGGAAAAGAGTCTTGCAGCGTCTGGGAGAAGCTCGTACATCTTGTGTACAGATGAAGGAACACGAAAAATATGGAGTCACCCTAGTACGACTTGAAAGAAGATTAGATAAAGGATAAATTTTCACTAGCCACAATATATTGATTCCTATACTGATGTAGGACCAGATATACTGTGGTAAAGCACAATTTAGACTATCCACAGATGTTAATAAGTCTGTGAATAGTGGAGGGTTTAGGACATGGGGAGTACCGCTGTTTGGGAAAAGGCGCTGGAACACATTGAGGCCAAGGTTCCCAAGCAAATATTTGAAACGTGGTTTACGCCGACCCGCCTCCGTGAAATAGAAGGATCGACGGCCCGGGTCGAGGTTCCGAACAAATTCTTTGGCCAATGGCTGACCGAGCATCACAAGGGACTGCTTTCGGAGGCCTTGGCGGCAGCCTACGGAGGGCGTGAACTGACGGTGATCTTCGTGACGGCGGACAAGGCAACAATGAAAGCGGCGGAAGGCAGGGCGACGACGGCACGCGTTGTGCCAGCCAACCGTTCGAGGCGCGTCTCTCCCATGAACCCGAAGTACACGTTCAAAAACTTCGTGGTGGGAGCCAGCAACCAGTTCGCGCACGCAGCCTGCCTGGCTGTCGCGGAGGCTCCGGCTCAAGCGTACAACCCCCTGTTTCTGTACGGGGGCGTGGGACTCGGCAAGACGCACCTGCTCAACGCAATCGGCAACCATATTGCGGAAACCTCCGATCTCCGCATCGCCTATGTGACGACCGAACACTTTACGAACGAGGTGATCAACTCCATCCGTTACGACAAGATGATGGATTTGAGAAAGCGTTTCCGGAACATCGACATGCTGTTGATCGACGACGTGCAGTTCCTGGCCGGCAAGGAACGCACCCAGGAGGAGTTCTTTCATACGTTCAACACGCTGTACGAGGCGCACAAACAGATCGTGTTGTCGAGCGACCGCTCCCCGAAGGAAATCGCGAACACCGAAGAGCGGTTGCAGTCACGGTTCGGCTGGGGCTTGATCGCCGACCTACAAGCGCCGGACGTGGAGACGCGCATCGCCATCCTCCGGAAGAAATCCGACGACGAGGGCATCCTGCTGCCCGAAGAAGTCATTCAATTTCTGGCGGCAAACATGAAGAGCAATATCCGCGAGCTGGAGGGGTCGCTCGTACGGCTGGGCGCCTATGCCTCACTCACAGGCCAGCCCGTGGCGCTGGACATGGCCAAGAACGTGCTGCGGGACCTCATCGGCGAAAAGAAGAAGATCATCGCGATGGACGACATCGAGGAAGTGGTCGCCGCCCGGTTCCACGTCAAGATTTCCGATATGAAATCGCGGCGCCGGAGCAAGACCCTGGTGCACCCGCGTCAGATTGCCATGTATCTCTGCCGGGAGCTGACCGACGCTTCCTTCCCGGAAATCGGGCGGCAATTCGGCGGGAAGGACCACACGACGATCATTCACGCATGCAAGCAGATCACCAAGGCGAAGGAAGCGGACAGCACGCTGAACGCCACACTGGAAAGCTTGAAGGACCAGATTACGAAAGGCTGACGCGCGCCGGGGCACGAAGAGGGAGAGTAACCGATGAAGCTACGAATCGCGCGAGACGAATTGCTGACCGGCCTGCAACGGGTGCAGGGCGTGGTGGAGAAGCGCAACACGATGCCCATCCTCTCCAACATCCTGCTGGAAGCCAAGTCGGACGGCGTGGATATCATCGCCACCGATTTGGAGTTGGGCATGCGCGGTCT
Organism: Nitrospiraceae bacterium; assembly: GCA_035632555.1. GTDB lineage: Bacteria > Nitrospirota > Nitrospiria > Nitrospirales > Nitrospiraceae > 2-02-FULL-62-14. The sequence continues at coordinate 9,696 of DASQGO010000017.1, forward strand.
CTACAAGGCGACCGTGAAGGAGCCGGGCTCGATCACCCTCTCCGCCCGCAAGCTGTACGAGATCCTGAAGGAACTGCCCAATGGCGAGATCGAGTTGACCGTCGGGGCCAACAACTGGGCGACCATTCAGTCAGGCAAGAGCCAGTTCAAGGTCGTCGGCCTGCCGAGCACGGAATACCCGGCCCTGCCGGCGATCGAACGCGAGGGACTGACACCGGTGGCCGGCGCGGGACTGGCCAACCTGATTCGGAAGACGCTCTTTGCGGTGGGCGACAACGACGCGCGCTACATCCTCAATGGCCTCCTGATCACGCTGAACGTGTCGGATAAAAAAACGACGCTGCGACTGGTCGGGACCGACGGGCACCGCTTGGCCGTGGCCGATCAGGAAACGAGTCAGCCCGCCGGCAAGGAGGGCCCCAAAGAGATCAAGGCCATCATTCCCAAAAAGGCGGCGCTGGAAATGCGGCACCTGCTGGAAGAGGGCGATGGCGAACCGCTGATCGGCTTCACCAAAAACCTCATGATTTTCCGCAAGAGCGGCCTGCTGCTGACGTCGCGGCTGATGGAGGGGACCTACCCCAACTATCAGCAGGTCATTCCCAAGGACAAGGAACAGGACAAGCGCGTGACGGTATCCAAGCCCGAGCTGGAAGGCGCCCTGCGCCGTGTGGCGGTTCTCTCGCGCGACAAGACCAACGCCGTCAAAGTGACCTTCGCATCCGGAAAGATCACACTCTTTTCGAGCAACCCGGATTTCGGTGAGGCGACGGAAGAGCTGCCCGCCCAGTACAAGGGCGAGTCGCTCACGACCGGCTTCAACGCACGGTACCTGCTGGATGTGCTGGGCATCGTGGACGGCGAGTCCGTTACGATGCAGATGGATGCGCCGCTGAGCCCCTGTTTGGTTCGCGAGCCGGGCAACAACGGTTTTACCTGCGTCGTGATGCCGGTCAAGGTGTAGGACCGGCGAGAAAGCGTATGGCCAATAGCAGCGACAAAGAACGGGACGCCGACAGCCAGCCGCAACCGGCGGATGCCGGCCAGCCCAAGTCGGACAGCTACAGCGCGGACCAGATCAAGGTGCTGGAAGGGCTCGATGCCGTCCGCAAGCGCCCCGCCATGTACATCGGCAGCACGGGTCCCGACGGGCTCCATCATCTCGTCTATGAAGTCGTGGACAACAGCGTGGACGAGCACATGGCCGGGTTCGGCGAGTCGATCGAGGTCACCATTCACATCGACGGCAGCGTCACGGTCGTGGACAACGGCCGCGGCATCCCGACGGGCATGCATTCGACACAGAAGAAATCCGCGGCGGAAGTCGCGCTGACGGTCCTTCACGCCGGCGGCAAGTTCGAGCAGGGTGCGTACAAGGTCTCAGGCGGCCTGCACGGAGTGGGCATCTCGGTCGTCAACGCGCTCTCGGAGTGGCTCGAGTTGGAAATCTGGCAGGACGGCCAGGTCTTTGAACAGCGGTACGAGCGTGGCAAGGCCACCGCCGCCCTCAAGGTCACCGGCAAGACAAAAAAACGCGGGACCATGGTGACTTTCAAGCCCGACGGCGAGGTCTTCGAGACGACCGATTACAGTTTCGACATTCTGGCCCAGCGCCTGCGTGAACTCGCCTTCCTGAACAAGGGCCTCGAGATCGCGCTCAAAGACGAGCGCAAGCAGAAGGAGCAGACGTTCAAGTACAAGGGCGGCATCGTCTCCTTCGTGGAACACCTGAACGGCGCCAAGACGCCGCTCCACAAGCCGATCTTCGTGGAGATGGAAAAAAACCACGTCATGCTGGAGGTGGCCCTCCAGTACAACGACGGCTATGCAGAAAACATGTACTCCTTCGCGAACAACATCAACACGCGCGAAGGCGGCACACATCTGATCGGCTTCAAGGCGGCGCTGACGCGGACGATCAACAACTACGCGAATGCCCACGAGCTGCTCAAGAAAGACGACGAATCGCTGACCGGCGACGACGTCCGCGAAGGCCTGACGGCCGTCGTGAGCGTCAAGCTGCGCAACCCGCAGTTCGAGGGGCAGACCAAGGCCAAACTGGGCAACAGCGAAGTGAAGGGCATCGTCGAGGCCGCGGTCAACGAGACCCTGGGCTCCTATTTCGAGGAGAACCCGCCGGTTGCCCGCAAGATCGTCGCCAAATCGCTAGAAGCCGCGCGTGCCCGCGAGGCCGCCCGCAAAGCCAAGGATTTGATCCGGCGCAAGAGCGCCCTGGACGGCGGTTCGTTGCCGGGCAAGCTGGCCGACTGTTCCGAGAAGGACCCGGCCCACAGCGAGCTGTTCATCGTCGAGGGCGACTCGGCCGGAGGCTCGGCCAAGCAGGGCCGCGACCGGAAGTTCCAGGCCATCCTGCCGCTCAAGGGCAAAATCCTGAACGTGGAGCGGGCGCGCTTCGACAAGATGCTCACCAGCGAGGAGATCCGCACGCTGATCATGGCGCTCGGAACCGGCATCGGGCGCAAGCGCGACGAGGACGACAAGGACCGGGAGTTCTTCGACATCGCCAAGGCCCGGTACCACAAGATCATCCTGATGACCGATGCCGACGTGGACGGGAGCCACATCCGCACCTTGCTGCTCACGTTCCTCTACCGGCAGATGCACGAGTTGATCGAGCGCGGGTACATCTACATCGCCCAGCCGCCGCTCTTCAAAGTGAAGAAGGGCAAGAGCGAGAAATATCTCAAGGACGAGAAGGCGCTGAACGAATATCTCTCCGACCTCGCCGTCGAGGACGTGGAAGTATCGTTCGACGGCCAGGGGTTCGTCACCGGACGGCGCCTTCTGCCCGCGCTGAAGAAAATGATCGCGTTCGAGGAAATGCTGATCCGGCTCGGGAAAAAACAGTATGAGCCGGGCATCCTGCGTGTGGTGATGGACGAACCGGGCCTGGACCGGGAGATGCTCAAGAACGCGGCGGCGCTCAAACAGGCGGTCGCCAACATCAAGCGAGGGCTCACGCACGCCTATCCCAAGGCCAACATCACGTTGGACATCGCGGACGACGAGGAGCACCGCTCCAATAAAGTCATTTGCACGGTCCAGGCCAGCGGCCTCACCCGCAGCCAGGACATCACCCATGAACTCGTCGCGTCGGCCGATTTTCGCGAGCTTCAAAAACTGGCGCCGTCGGCGATCGGCCTCGGCCGCCCACCCTACAAGCTGAAAGCCAAGGGGGCGGAGACGCTATACACCGGCACGGGCGAACTGGTCAGGGCGATCCTCGAGATCGGCAAGCAGGGGCTGAACATCCAGCGGTACAAGGGGCTGGGCGAGATGAACCCGACCCAGCTCTGGGAAACCACGATGGATCCCGAGAAGCGCTCGCTCATGCAGGTGAAGCTCGAGGACATGACCGGCGTGGACGAAGTGTTCTCCGTCCTGATGGGCGACGAAGTGGAGCCGCGGCGGGAATTCATCCAGAAGCACGCATTGGAAGTGAGAAACCTGGACATCTAGGCTATCGGTACTGGGCAGCGGAAGGGCCGATCAGCTGTCCCGTCCGTAGCCCGACACTCGTAGCCATAGTCTGAAGGAAGATTCATGCCTCTCGACGAAAGACTCGCCCAGATCGCCATCGAAGACGAGATGCGCTCGTCCTACCTCGATTACGCCATGAGCGTGATCGTCGGGCGCGCCCTCCCCGACGTGCGTGACGGCATGAAGCCGGTACACCGGCGCATCCTCTACGGCATGAACGAGATGGGCCTGGCGCACAACCGGGCCTACCGCAAGTCGGCCAAGATCGTCGGCGAGATCATGGGCAACTACCATCCGCACGGTGACACGGCAATCTACGACACGCTCGTCCGCATGGCGCAGGATTTCAACATGCGCTACATGCTGGTGGACGGCCAGGGAAACTATGGTTCGATGGACGGCGACCCGCCGGCCGCCATGCGCTACACCGAAGCGCGCATGACCCGGATGGCGGAGGAGATGCTGGCTGACATCGACATGGAGACGGTGGACTTCGGGCCGAACTACGACGAGTCCCGCACCGAGCCGCTGGTCCTGCCGGCCAGGGCGCCGAATCTGCTCATCAACGGCGCCGGCGGCATTGCCGTCGGCTACGCGACGAACATCCCCACGCACAACGTGGCGGAAGTCATAAACGGCCTCGTCAAATTGATCGACGATCCGGAGACGACAATCGCGCAATTGATGAAGGACATCCCCGGTCCCGATTTCCCGACCGCCGGGTTCATCTACGGCACGAGCGGCATCAAGCAGGCGTATGAAACGGGCCGCGGCCTCCTGACGCTGCGGGCCAAGGTGAACGTCGAGGTGGACGAGCGCACGGACCGCAACCGCCTGATCGTCACCGAGATCCCCTACCAGGTGAACAAAGCGACCCTGATCGAGAAAATCGCCGAGCTGACCCAGGACAAGAAGATGGAGGGCATCTCGGACCTGCGCGACGAGTCGGACCGCGACGGCGTCCGCATCGTGATCGAACTGAAGAAAAACGAGATCCCGCAGGTCGTGCTCAACAACCTGTTCAAACACACGCAGCTCCAAACGACGTTTGGCGTGATCATGCTGGCGCTGGTCGACAACCGGCCGGAGGTGCTCAATCTCAAGCAGGTCCTCGAGCACTTCGTCGAGCATCGTCGGGAGGTCGTCGTCCGCCGGACGGCGTTCGAACTGCGCAAGGCGGAAGAGCGGGCCCATATCCTTGAGGGCCTCAAGATCGCGATCGACAATCTGGATGCGGTCATCAAGCTGATCCGCGGCTCCGCCTCGCCGGAGGCGGCGCGCAGCGGCTTGATGCGGCAGTTCCAGTTGAGCGAAGCCCAGTCCAACGCGATCCTGGACATGAAGCTGCAGCGCCTCACACAACTCGAGCGCAACAAGCTCATCGAGGAATATCAGGAATTGCTGAAGCGGATCGAGTACCTCAAATCCGTGCTGGCCAGCGAGGCCCTGGTCAGGAAGATCATCAAGGACGAGCTGCTGGCGGTCAAGGAAGCCTACAAGGACGAGCGGCGTACGCAGATTGTAAAAGAGGAAGCCGAGCTCAGCGTCGAAGACCTCATCGCCGTGGAAGAAGTCGTCGTCACCGTCTCGCACGCCGGCTACATCAAGCGGAATCCCGTGTCGCTCTATCGCGCGCAGCGGCGCGGCGGCAAGGGCAAGATCGGCATGGGCGTTCGCGACGAGGATTTCGTGGAGACCCTCTTCACGGCCTCCACGCACGACTATCTATTGTTCTTCACGGACGCGGGCAAGGTCTACTGGCTCAAGGTCCACGAGATTCCGGAGGCCGGCCGCGCGGCCAAGGGCAAGGCGCTGGTGAATCTCCTCGCGCTCAAGGACGACGAGAAAGTCACGGCCACCCTGCCCGTGAAAGAATTCCGCGAGGACCGGTTTGTCATCATGGCGACCAAGCAGGGCGTCATCAAGAAGACGGAACTCTCGGCCTACGGCAACCCTCGCCAGGGCGGCATCATCGCGCTCACGCTGGACGAGGGCGACAAATTAATCGGCGTGCAGATCACGGACGGCCAGCGGGAGATTCTCCTGGGCACGAAGCAGGGCATCGTGATCCGATTCAAGGAGGACGAAGCTAGGCCCATGGGCCGCACGGCGCACGGCGTGCGCGGCATCACGCTGGAGGAGGGCAACGAGGTGATCGGCATGGAGACGATCACGCCGGACTCCACCACGGCCATCCTCACGATCACTGAAGGCGGATTCGGCAAGCGGACGCCAGTGACGGAGTACCGCATCCAGGGCCGCGGAGGCAAGGGCATCATCAGCGTCAAGACAACGGAGAAGACCGGGCTGGCAGTGGGCTTTCTGCAAGTCCGTGACGACGACGAGATCATGCTCATGGCGGCCATGGGCAAGATCCTTCGCTGCAAGGTGAACGACATCCGCGAGATCGGCCGGAATACGCAGGGCGTCCGCGTCCTCGAATTGGAAGGCGAGGGCGACCGCGTCGTCGGCGTGGCCTGCATCGCCGAGCGCGAGGAGGAACCGTCCGAGAACGGCAACGGCGGATAACCCCGCCGCCGGCGATCTCTCCGTCCCGGCCCAGGCCATGGAACAGGCATCCCCCGCCACAGCACCTCCCAAAAAAGAACTCGATGTGGTCGTCAAGCTCGGACTGGGCGTCTTTGTCGGCGCCTTCGTGCTGATCTGGGGCGGCATGTTCCTCACGAGGCCCGATCGGACGATCCCGCCCTACAGCATCGGCTCGCAGGAAGAC
>DASQGO010000018.1:0-1818 GCA_035632555.1 Nitrospiraceae bacterium
TATCCTGCGCCTGAAGCAGCTCGGATTGGGCTTCGTCCCGGTCATGCTGGCCTATACGCTCTACAATGCGAGCTATGCCGTGCTGAGTTACCCGGCCGGCGCGGTCGCGGACCGCCGGCCGAAGCACCTTGTGTTCGCGGCTGGCCTCGGCGTTTTTGCGGTTGCGTATCTCGGCTTTGGCCTGGCGACAAGCGCCCTTTGGGCCTGGCCGCTCCTCGTCATCTACGGAGGCTACACGGCGCTCACCGATGGGGTCGGGAAAGCGTGGATCGCGAGCCTTGTGCCTGAAACAAGTGTCGGCGCTGCGCTGGGGTACTATCAGGGCGCGAGCGGCATAGCGTCCGTGGCGGCGGGCCTCTGGGCTGGGCTTCTTTGGGGGACCGGGGGCACGGTTCCGTTCATGATTTCGGGGATTGTCGCCGGCGTAGTCGCTCTGGTGCTGATGCGGTTTGACTAAAACCACTCCCTGTCGGTATCAAGCTCCAGTAGCTTGCCATCCTCGCCGACTTTCATTTTTACGACCGTTGCATCAGGCACTTCGACCTTCGCCTTGTAGACTGTCCGGCCTTCACTGGTCACTTTTTCGATGAGGGTGACTTTCCCGCCAGCGGAATCGCTGGTGATGGACTTTTGGACGGTCGCCGGAACTTCCGACCAGGGAACGAATGCTTCGCGCGAGACGGAATCGAACTCCATCAGCCGGCCATCCTCCCGAACGTTCATTTTCACCCCCGTATCGCCCGGCGTTCTTATCTTGGCCTTATAAACCGTCCAGTTACCCCTGCTTTCTTTTTCGATCTCATCCACTTTTCCACCCGCGTTGTGGGTGGTGATCGTTTTTTGGACAGAGGCCGGAAGAGCAGACCATTGGACTTTTGAATCGAGAAAAGAGGCATGGCCTACCGACGCGGCAGCCAATGTCATTGCGAGGGGCAGAGCTAATATAAGAGCTCGTTTATCTGGATGTCTGAAACTCATGGTCTTTGTTGGTACGACAGGGGGCTGGTTTTTTCAAGGGGTTTTTGGCGCAAACACAACTGCGCGACCGGGCGCGCCCTTTCACGGTCAGATAGCGATCCGCTCTACCTCGTCCAGCGAAATTTCATCCTGCCTGCGATCGTAGAGCTTCGTCGTGCGCGGCGACTCGTGGTTGGCGATGTGCTGCGCGACTTCAAGTTTTCCGCTGTTTTTTAAATACGCGGTGATCCCGGTCGCGCGGAAGGTGTGGTTGCCGATCCGCGTCTTGATGCCGGCGACGGCCGCGCGCCGTTGAATCATCCGGTAGGCGTCTTGCTGCCACATGGCGTTTCCAGTCAGCACGCCGGTCTTTCCGGCCATCGTCCGGAATAACGGGCCGTCCAGGTCGCCGGCGATGCCGGCCGCTTCGATATATTCGTCCAGGAGCCGTTCCAGATTGTGGTGACAAGGAACCTCGTGCTCCTTGCCGCCTTTTTCGTGCAGGCGCACCCAGCCGCGGCGTCCCTGCACGAAATAGTCCCGCACCTTCATCTGCAGCACGGCGCCCACGCGGGCGAAGGTATAGACCATAACGCCGATCAGCGCGCGGTCACGCAACCCGATAATTGCCGGTTCGTCTGTTTCCGGAGCGTCCTCCCGGCTTGTTTTCCTGACGACGATTTCGATGCTGTCCAGCAGCTCGCGGGCCTCGTCGGCCGCCAGCACGGGCGTCTTGCCCTTCTTCACGACGTATTTGGGGCCGCGCACGGCATGGGCGGGGTTCACGTCCAGGACGTGGCCCGTCACAAGCCAGTCGAACAGCATGCGCAGCGCGGCCAGGTGCTGCTTGACGGTCGGCGG
>DASQGO010000019.1:0-3632 GCA_035632555.1 Nitrospiraceae bacterium
TCCAGGAGCGTCAAAGAAGAGGATAACCAAGAGCCACATGCAAACCATAGTCTACTGGTTCACGCACAATCCGTTATCAGCCGCCACTATTTTCTTTGGCGTGGCCATTGTAGCGGTGACGCTGTACACGTATGCCCAAGACTACCGCATGCTGACGAATCAGGAATAGACGCTGCACAAGCCAGATTTCGGCCAGGCCCAAAGACACGGGAGGACATGATGAACCAGGAACAATTCGGACAGTTTTGGGGCCAGCTGCAAGGGCCGCTCAAGAGCCAGTGGGAAAAGTTTACGGACGGTGACCTCCGGCAAATCGACGGCAATATGGACGCCTTCGACCGTGCAATCGAAGCGCGGTATGGTGGGAGAAAGGGCGAGGTCAGTACGTGGGCGAACCGGCGGTATGCCCATTGGACCGGCTCATATCAGGGGTACGACGATCCAAAGCCGAACGTCTAGTGCCAGGTTGAGCGTGATTGGTATGGCCTCACGGTCACGCGTAATCCTCGAGGCTTACATACAAAGGAGAGAGCATGGATAAAGTAGGCATTGGCATTGGCATGGTGGTTGGTGCCACATTGGTGGCAAGCGGGTTCGTCTGGAGCTACGAAAAAAGCATGGATAGAAAGCAGCAGAACGCGCTGGCGGTGGAAATGGCGGCGGCCGCCACCGTGACCATCGATCAGGCGATCAAGACCGCACTGGCGAATTTCTCTGGCAAGGTGATTGAGGCCGAGTTGAAGAAAACACATGATACGACGGCGAAGCGCGACAGGACGGTGTGGGCCGTGGAAATTGTGACGGCCGAACAGGATCTCATGGCGGTCCATGTCGATGCGGAGTCAGGCTCGGTGATCGATACCGAAGAGAAAATGATCGGAAAAAAACAGGATCCTGAGAGCAAGCCGGAGCCGAAGCACGCGAAGAAATCGTAGGTGCGGCATGACATCCTCGTGCGTGGAGCAGGACGACAGCGGCGAACAGTGAGCGGGCCGGAAATTGACGAAATAGTGCGATGGCGCGCGACGGTCCCTCGTGGGCGCATTTTACCTGGCTGTACTACACTAGCTTGGCAGCCGGCATTCGCGGTCTGCTTGCGTTGAGTTGAGGTCGGGGATAAGCGGATGGGCAGTTTGGCTGGGCGGCGCGACGGCGCTGCTGGTCTGTGCCGCCACGCTGCGCCGGTGGGCGCAGTACAGCGTGACTTCGTATCGGGTCATCGTGAGCAACGGATGCACAGGCAGGGAAATCCAGACGCTGCCGCTCGATGACCTGTCTGAGATCGTGATCCTGCGGGACCCCATCGCACAGTTTTTCAATACTGGGACCATTGTGCTCCAATCCATCAGCGGAGACTCCACGCTTTCGCTGCGCGGGGTCCGCAACCCAAAAGTCATCAAGACCCGCATCGAAGCCCTCCGGATGAAATGAAAACTTGACGCCGCGGATTTCATGCTGTACAGTATGCCCACGTCATCAACGTAATAGTCCGGCGACGATGACGCTCAACCATAACGGACTTCGCGATCGCATCGCGATTAGGTCCAGGCTAGAGCGGATTCCTTCCTGATTCTGTCTCCCCTCGGTTCTCTGATCCCGTTTAATGCGATCAAACTGAAAGGATAGTTTGTGCAGACTGCTACGTCTACCTTCAACACCCTTGGTGTGTCCGAATCCCTCTTGCGGGACCTGACCAAGGCAGGTTTTCTCAATCCCACGTCCATCCAGGAGCAGGCCATTCCGCATGCGCTGCAGGGGCGTGACGTTCTGGGATGTGCGCAAACCGGCACCGGCAAGACCGCCGCGTTTGTCATCCCGATCATCGAGCGGCTGGCGACCATGCCGAAAGGCCAGCCGCACGCGCTCATTCTGGTGCCGACTCGGGAATTGGCGATCCAGGTTCAAGGCGTGATCGACCAGCTCGGCCGCAGCATGCGTATTTTCGCCACGACGATTGTCGGCGGCGCCGATATGCAGGCGCAGGTGCGGGGTCTGCGGCAGCGTCCGGATGTGCTCGTGGCCACGCCGGGACGGCTGCTGGACCACATGTGGAACGGCACGGTCAATCTGGCGCCGATGAAGATTCTGGTGCTGGATGAGGCCGACCGCATGCTCGACATGGGGTTTGCGCCGCAGATCAATCAAATTCTGGAAGCCATGCCGGAGGAGCGGCAGACGCTGCTCTTTTCGGCCACGATGCCGGCCGATTTGAATCAACTGGCCCGCGCCAATGTGAAGAATCCGGTGCAGGTCATGGTGGCCAAGTCGGCGACCACGGCCACCGGGGTCACGCAGGCCGTTCACCACACCACCCATGACAGCAAGGCTGATCTCCTGGTGTCGCTGTTGGGGGAGAACAAGGATTCCGTGCTGGTTTTTACCCGGACGAAGCATCGGGCCGACAAGCTGGGGCGTGTGCTGGGTAGCGCCGGACACAAGGTGGCTGTGATTCACGGGAACCGGAGCCTCTCGCAGCGGCGTGCCGCGCTGGAAGGCTTCAAGCGCGGGACATTCCGGGTCCTAGTGGCAACCGATATCGCGGCCCGCGGCATCGACGTTGCGAACATCGGCCATGTGGTCAACTTCGACCTGCCGAATTGCCCGGAGGACTATGTCCATCGGATCGGGCGCACGGCGCGCATGCATGCGACGGGGAAGGCGACCAGTTTCGTGACGGCCGAAGATCACGATCAACTGCGTGCAATCGAAAAGTTGCTGGGAAAGTCCGTCCCGCTTGCAACGGGCAGTCCGGCTCCTGCGGCGTCGTCCATGCCGAGGATGCACCAACCGGCGCACCCTCGGCGTGGCTATGGACGGCCCAGCGGCCGGCCGCATGCCGAGCGGGGATCATGGCGGGGAGCGGCCCCTCGGTAGGGTCACGCTGAGCAGCGTGGCAAGCTTGAACGCCTGCCGGCATACAGCCGGCAGGCGTTTTTTATGGTGCGCTGACGAACTGTTTTCTGAACGAGGTGACTTTTACCAGGTAATCGCGTGTTTCCTGATAGGGAAGGCCGGCATGCAGCTTGTCATAGACGGCCGGCGGTTCGAGGCTGTTGATCTGATTGACGGCGGCGACGAGGTCCTTGGAGAACGTGTGCAGGACGTTGCGTAGACCGGTATTGTAGGCGGAGATGGCGCAGTACTCGCGTGAGACGGTGTTATCCACGTCCTCAAACTGTTTGTACAGCAGGACATTCAGCAGGGCTGTTCCCAGCTCGATGTTGTTATCGGCATTGAACAGGTACTCGCGTGACGGCGCCGTATCGGTGCCTTTCGCCCGACGGTAGGCTTCCCGTCCCCCGCTGGTGGGCACGAGCTGCATCAGACCATAGGCCGGTGCACCGCTCACCGCAAAGGGGTTGAAGTTGCTTTCCGTTCGCATGATGGCGAAGATCAGACTAGGGCTCACCTTGTACTGTTCGGCGAAGCGGGTGACCTCGGGACGATACTTTTCCGCCCGCGTGTTGGCATGGTTCGGAATCATGTCGATCGTCACGGTCCGCGCCGTTTTGCTACCGCGGTCCTGCGTGATCGTGCGCGTGCCCGCCTTCTTCTCGAGCAGATAGTCGGCAAATGCTTCCGCCTCGGCCGGAGTTTGCACTGATTTGCCCTGCTGGTCCTGGACCAGCCCA
>DASQGO010000020.1:0-20998 GCA_035632555.1 Nitrospiraceae bacterium
ATATTGATCGGCGTGCCCTGCTCGACGGCATGCTTCGCCGCCAACAGTGCCGTCAGCGCCGGTCCCTTGTCGTCGGTTGCCCCACGCCCCCGATAAATGCCGCTTTCGTTTTGGAATTCAAACGGCCGCTGTTTCCATTGCGGCTCTTGCGCCGGCTGCACGTCCATATGATTGTAGATGGTGACCGTCTGATGGTTCTTGTCAGTGATCCAGCCGCCTGAGACGATCGGATGGCCCTGCGTTTCAACGATCCGGGCCTCGGCGCCAAGCCCACGCAGCAGGTCGGCGGCATAGGTCGCCATCCGCCTGACATCCCCCGCGCGCGCGGGATCCATGCTGACGGATGGAATCTCCACCATCTCGCCGAGCATCTGTTCAAAGCGAGGGCGAATGCCCCCGATATAGGCATCAATGGAATGAACGTCCTGCGTCATGATTTTCCTTTCTCATTCGGTCCCGACCGTGGCGCCCATTATAGCTATAGGGTTCTGGTGAAGAAAGAATGGCCGGGTGTACAATGAAACATGAGACTCGGCAAGGCCATCGCGCTCCAGATACCGGCGCTCCTCGTCACGGTCGTATCGGCCCTAGCTGCCGATACCGTCACGATTCAACAACTTCAGGCCAATCCCGAATCGTTTGACAATCGCGTCGTCACTCTTCATGGCTCAGTCCACCAGATCCAGTTTCTTGCCGCCGACTCGGAAGGATCCTCCCTCAAATCGCTCGACGGCAACACGCCGCCTGAGCTTCCCTGCTGGATGGCGCGTCCCGCCTATACCTTCGTGTTGGCGGACGACACCGGCTTTCAGCAGATTCTTGTGAAGCCCCTGTTCGCCTTCAAGGGAACTGCTTCGTGCCTCGCTGCAAAAGGACTGGCGCCGCCGCCGGACGTCGGAGAAAGCGACCGGATCATGATGGATGTCCAAATCAGGATTGCCCGCCGGCAGGAGGGACCATTGGAGATCAAGACACTTGAAGTCTACGCCGTCTCTATTCAGCGTCCCGACAGATAGGGATGCCATGGCGGCGATAACACGGTTATCCCTTGTCCTGGCTGCTCTGCTGAACGCAGCGCCCGCGGCCGCCGCCGAACCGGTCACGATCGAAAAACTGCTGACCGATCCGCAATCGTATCACCTGAAGATGGTGGCGCTGCAGGGCATCGCGCACCAGATCCAAATTCTGACCAGCCCGCCGCCGGCCCTGCCGCAACTCGATACCCGATGCCTGATGGTCCACCCGCCCTACACGTTCGTCCTGTCTGATGAGACCGGTTTCCTTCAGATCACCGTCCGCGCGCGGCCGCCCTGCGTCTCCAAGCACTCGCCGGCCGAGCCGCCGGACGTCGCGGATGGAGACACCGTGTCGGTGGAGGCGCAGATCACGGTCGCGCAAGGATCGGGTCCCGGAGCATCCGGCGCGACACTGGACGTCCTGGCCGTAAACATCCAGCGCGCGAACCAGCCGTGAAAGTCCCGTCGAGTCTGGCCATCGTGGTCGGTCTGTTCGCCCTCGCCGGCCTGGCCCTTGCCGATGAACCGATCCCCATCGGCGAAGTGGTCGCCGACCCAGACGCCTATCATTTCCGCATCGTCCCCCTGCAGGGAACGGTACGCAAGGTCGCGCCGCTTCCTCCCTACACGCCGGGTCCGGACACAACCTGCTACGGGGCCTATACCTTCACGCTGGAGGACGACACGGGAACCATCGAGATCAGCGTGCTGGGCATCTGCGGCAGGCCGATCCTGAGAAATCCCGAGGTCACCGACGGCGATGTCATCCTCCTCCTCGCGCAAATTCTCTCGCCGAATCGTCTCACCTCCGCTTCGAAGGGAGAAGTGAAACGGCTCCGCGCCGTGGCCAACTCGATCGAACGCATCCCGCCCGTCGTACCGCCAGCAGAAGAATCCGCGCCCAATCAGTCGGAAGAAACCGTCAAGCCGGGAGGGCACGGCAAGACCGGGAAGGATGGCGGGCACTAGGATCGATCCAGATTTCGGTACTGCAGCATCAATACATAGGCGCCCCAGAGCAGCGCGGCGATCATCAGGGCCCGGCCGAGATTGTACGAGGCGCGGGCGAGCGTCTGATCGTACTGCAGCCAGCCCAGTGTTCTGAGCAGATATTCCCAGTCGTGATAGTCCTCCACATCCTTTCCGGTCACGCCGCCGAGTAGCGGCAGGTCCAGCGCCCGCGCGTCGCCGATATAGGGCGCCAGATCAATGAAATTTTCCGCCGCCCACCAGAGTCCCACGGAGGCGCCGAACGCGTCTCGATTCTGGATCAGCAACGCGCCGGCGCAAATGAGCGGCATGAGAATCTGTCCCAGGCTGCCTCCGAGCACGTGGAGAAATCGCCAGCCAAAAAGGCTGAAGATGACATGTCCGCCTTCATGAAACGGAAGATTGATGTTGTGGAGGAACGAACCGGCGAGAAACTCGGCGTCCATGGGTCGCGAGAGGAATTTCCACCCCCAGACCACGAGCCCAAGCCAGACGAGCGCGCGTCCGGCGAAATAAAACGGGTTCACCGACGGTTCGACCGAGAACAACCAGGCTTTGGCGACATCGATCGCGGTCGGCTCCGGCACAGCCGGCTCTGACGCCGCCGCGGGCGGCACAAAAGCCTCAACCGGTTTCCCGGCCGGCTTCCACTTCGCAAAGATCACGCCGCACTTGGCACACTCGGCGCCTCCCTCAATCTGCTCGAAGTGGCATTTCGGACAGTGCATGAGCCTGCGAGCGGTCTATTTGGGAAAGAAAAACGGGACGGGCGAAAACGTCAGGACAAAAATCGCGAGCGCAAACCACCCGATCCATACGCGGGTCCGTCCCAGCACCGCTTCGGGATCCAGCACCGGCGGATGGCCGATCCCCAGCAGGCTCGCCATACCGGCCCAGAGAATCCAGCCCGGCCAGCCCACGAAACCCAGCACGATCAGGACCGGCACCAGTGCAAGCGCCATCGTCCGCTGGCGGCGGCCCCATAGGGCGTAGGCGACGTGGCCGCCGTCCAGTTGTCCGATCGGAATCAGGTTGAGCGACGTGACGAAGAGTCCGAACCACGCCGCGAACGCGACGGGATGGAGGACGACGTCATACCCGGCCGGCAACGGTCCGACGACCAGCCAGGCGATGGCTTGCAGCAGGAGCGGCTCGCCGAGTTGCATGCCGTATGTGGATTCAACCATCATCACGCGCGACATCTGCATGCCAAACACCAGGGCCGCGACGGCCACCACGAAGCCGGCGATGGGGCCGGCGACGCCGATGTCGAACAAGGCCTTCCGGTTCAGGATCGGGCTTCGCATGCGAATGATGGCGCCGAAGGTGCCGATAAAATGCGGCGGCCCGGGAATAAATAGCGGCAGTGTGGTGGGCACACCGTGCAGGCGCGAGAGCACATAATGCCCCATCTCATGCGTCACCAGGATGCCCAGCAATGTCGCCGCGAACGGTACGCCGTCCCACAGCACGGACGGATTATCCATCAGGAATGCCCAGGCGCCTTGAAACGGATTGGTGTTGGTCTGAAAGGCCCCGGCCCACAGCGTCGTGAAAACCGTGACGAGAAAGAGTCCAAGGGGCACGGTATAGTCGGACAGGCTCGGCGCGCGGATCTCCTCGTCCAGCAAGAGCAGCGGATGAGCCGAGGGGTGGCGCGGATCGCCGGCCTCGGCCTTCTGGTCGTAGACGACCGGACGTTCCGAGAACAGATGCTGTTGGCGATCGTCGTCCATCGTCGGCTCACTCATGATCGGCGAACGGATTGTGCGTGACTTCTTCGCGGACCGTCGTGGCCGGGCCATGGCCCGGCAACAGCGTCGTGGCCGGCGGCAGCGTCAGCACGCGCGTCCGGACCGATGCGAGATGCGTCCGGTAGAGCGACGCGGGATTGGATCCGCCGATCGAACCGGCAAACAGCGTGTCCCCCACGAAACAGGACTCGTGGCCGGCTCCTTCGACCTTGTAGCAAACGCCGCCCGGCGTATGACCCGGCGTGACGACAAATCGCATCGTCAGACGGCCGACAGCCATGGCCTGCCCGTCCTCAATCGGCATCATCACGTCCGCGGGCGGGATCCATCCGAGCATCGGTTTGTCTTCCCGGCCGAGATAAACCGGCACGCGATGGTGTTGCAAAATCACGTCCAGACCTCCGGCATGATCCGAATGGCCGTGCGTCAAACAGACGGCCTTGAGTCTCAGGTTCTTCCGCTCCAGCACTTCCAGCATCGCCTCTTCATTATACGCCGTATCCACAAACACGGCTTCTCCCGAATCGTACACCACGTAGCCCTTCACGGCGTACCCGTTGATGTCGCCCATCACCGTTTCGATCGGGCCGGCGGCGCGCGGCGGTTCCGGCATCCAACGATCCAGCACGATGCGGACCAGCGGCGCCGCACGCAAATGCAGCGCAGCCGCCAAGGCTTCGATCTCTCCCCTGGTCGGAAGGCGGCCGCCACGCTCCAGGATCGTGACGTCGCCGGCCGGCAGCCCACTCGCCTGGGCCAGATCGCCGACCGAGAGACCGTGCCCGCGGCGCGCCTTCTTGATGATGTCGCAGAAATCGTCTTCGAGCGGCATCGATTATCCAAGCGCCTGCTTCCAGGCGCCGACCATCTTCTCGTCCACATCCACCAGCACCACCATCTTGAGCACGCGCGGTGAAAAGACCTGCACCGCGTCCACCATCGCTTTCGCGGCGTCGGCATGCGCCACGCCGCCCACGCCCGTGCCCATGCCGGGAATGGCGACGGACTCGAACCCCTTTTGGTCCGCCAGTGTCAGCGCCGCGTTTGTCGCCAGCGCCACATTCCGAACCGGAATATGCATGCCGGGCTCCGGCATCGTCGGCGCGTGGATGATTCCTTTGAATTTCGTCTTGCCCCCGGAGGTCAGCATGGCGTTCCCGACCCGAATGGGGGCATTCTTCGTCGCTTCGCGCTCGACTTCCGCGCCCGCGGCCCGCTTGATCACGCCGGCGACGCCGCCTCCCATGAGGCCCAGGCTGTTCGCCGCATTCACGATCACCTGCGCGTCTGCATCGAGAATGCTGCCGTGGACGACATCGATTTTCACGCACTATCCTTCCGGCGGCAGCCTGATTTCCTTCGCCTCACCGAAACTGGAAAGCAACGGCACGAGCGCGCTGGATGGACCGACGGCGAGAATGCGCAGATGATCCGGATGGAGATGCTTCCGGGCGGCGGCCAGGAGATCCTCTTTCGTAAGCGTGACCACCTTGTCGCGCAGTTGCTGGATAAAATCTTTCGGCAGGCCGTCGTACTCCAAGCCGATCAGCCGGCCGACAATGGCCGACGGACTGGCAAACGAAAAGACGAACGAGTTCACGAATGCCTCTTTGGCTTCGGCCAGCTCCTCGTCCGCCACCGGCTGCGCGCGGAGCTGTTCCATGTTGGCCGTCAGGCGGCTGATCGCTTCCTGCGTGGACTCCACCTTGGTTTCGGCCCGCATGGCCCAGACGCCCTGTGCGCGCACGCCGGCGCGGAACGAACTGCCAACCGAATAGGCGAGGCCCCGCTTGGTGCGCACGTCGTTGAACAGGCGGCTGCGGAAGGAACTGCCGCCGAGGATGTCGTTCAGGACCGTCAGCGCCGGATAATCGGGATCGTCCTCTTTTACGGAAAGATGCCCCACGCGGAGATGCGTCTGCGAGGTATTCTTCCCGACGAAGTGCACGATCGTTTTGTCTGCACGCGCAGCATCCGCGACGACCGGCGGTAGGGCAATCGGTGCTACGTCGCCCTTCGTCCACCCGCCGAACGTCTCCTTGAGCAGCGCCAGCATGGCCGGCTTCTCGAAGTCGCCCGTGACGCCGAGGATGATGCCGTTGGGATGGACGGTCATGGCATGGAACGACTGCAGATCCTCCCGCGTGATTTTCGAGACCGACTCGACCGTGCTCTCCCGCGCATAGGGATGCTCAGGCCCGTACAGCAATTTGGCAAACTCGCGGCCGGCGATCGATTGCGGCTGGTCCTGCCGGCGGCGGATGCCTTCGATCATTTGCAGCTTGGCCAGTTCGACCCGAGCCGGATCGAAGGCCGGCGTCATCAGAACGTCGGCAAAGAGACGCAGCCCCCGTGGCAGATCTTTCGCCAGCACGTCCAGCATGGCCGAGCCGGATTCCGTGCCGATGCCGACGGAGATCATCGCCGCCAACTGCTCCAATTCCTGATCGAGCGCGACCGCCTCCGTCCGCTGCGTGCCGCCGGTGCGCATCGTGGCGCCCGCGATCCCTGCCAGGCCGAGCTTGTCGGACGGATCCAGCCATGCGCCGGTTTTGATCGTCGCCGTGATCGTGACGAGCGGCAGTTCGTGATCTTCGAGCAGGTAGACCACCATGCCGTTGTCGAGCACGATCCGGTCCGGCGAGGGCGGCGTGAACGCCACCGGCGCGAAGGTCATCTGTCTCGGATCGCCCGGCGTGGACAAGGTGCCCGCCGCGCATCCCCCGGTTGCCATGAGCGCGACCGCAAGACACGCGATGCTCGGAATGGACATCTCCTGGCGCATGCGTCATCCTTCCCGCTTGGCAGGTTGTTTCGCCGCCCGGACCAGCGTCGCGACCGTCCGGTTGGTTTTGGTGAAATAGGCGCGCGCCACGCGCTGGATGTCCTGCGGAGTCACGGCTGCGGTGCGCTCCCGCGCCTTCAGTACGTACCGCCAATCCTTGGCGACGGTCTGGAAATAGGCCAGCTGGCCCGCCAAGCCGCTGTTGGATCGCAGCGCACGCACGAGACCCGCATCCAGATTGTTCAGGACCTTGTCCAATTCCCAGGCTGAAACCGGTTCGGTCTTAAGACGTTCCAATTCCTCGTACACGGCGGCCTCCACTTCAGCGGCCGTATGCGGAGCCCGCGGCGCCGCGCTGATTACAAAGAGATTCGGCGCGATGGCGCCTGGATATCCGGCATCGGCGCCGATCGCCGTGGCCAGCCGTTTCTCGCGGACGACGTGGTGATACAGCCGCGAGGTGACTCCTTCCGACAACACCGACTCGATGACGTCGAAGACAAAGTCGTCGGGATGGCCAATCGACGGTTTGTGGTAACCGATCAGCACGATCGGCTCGGCGTCGAACTCCACCTCCACGCGCCGCTCGCCGTGCTGATCCGGCTCGGCCGTGATGACCGGCGGCGGAGCAGGCACGGCGGGAATCCCGCCGAACGTGCGCTCGATCAGCGCGATGACCTCCGGCGGATTGATGTCGCCCACGATCCCGATCGTGGCGTTTGCCGGTCCATAATAGGTGCGGAAGAACCGTTCCGTTTCCGCCGGCGTCAGCGCCTGGATGTCGGACGCCCAGCCGATCGTCGGCGCGCCGTACGGGTGCGCCTGGAATGCCGCGGCGGCGAAGGCTTCGTACAAGAGCCCGTTCGGGCTGTCGTCGGTCCGGAGCCGCCGCTCCTCCATGACCACTGCGCGCTCCTTGTAGAATTCGCGCAGCACCGGATGGGCCATGCGGTCCGATTCGATCGCGGCCCAGAGCGGCAGGCGGTTGGCCGGCAGGCTGATCACGTACCGCGTGACGTCCTTGCCAGTGGACGCGTTCAGCCCGACCGCGCCGTGACGTTGATACAGCAGCGACATTTCGTTGCCCACGACCAACTGCGCGGCCCGGTCCTGCGCAGCCTTGAACGCCTGTTGCAGCCGTTGCAGTTCGTCCGCGCCGGCCCCGGCCACGCGCCTGGTTTCCAGCTCGGCGTTGAGCCGGTCCAACTCGTCGAGCAGCGGCCGCTCGCGCGCGTAGTCCTTCGTGCCGATCGTGCGCGTGCCCTTGAACGCCATGTGCTCGTAGAGATGGGCCACGCCGGTGGCCCCGGTCAGCTCGTTGATGCCGCCGACGCCGAACGTGATATTGATGGAGACGATCGGCGCCTGATGCCGCTCGACCAGCAGCACGGTCAGCCCGTTGGCCAGCCTGTGCTCGATCACGCGGTCGGCAAGTCCGGCCCCCTGGGCCGGCAGGCTGAGGCTGAGAATAAAAAGAACAGAGGCCGTCAGCACGTTCCGCCTCAACCAGGACCTCAGCCGCAGTCTTCGGCTCATCAAAGAAAAACCTCCATCAATTCTTCCGGCGTCTCGATGAACCATTCGGGTTTACAGGCAGCCATCTTCTCGCGGTTGCCCATGCCGTAGCCGACCGCGCATACTTTGATGCCGGCGTTGTGGCCGCCGTTGATGTCGTTCGTACTGTCGCCGATCAGCACCGCCCGCTCTTTCGAAACGCCCAGCTTGTCCATGATGGCCAGCAGCATGCCCGGCTCCGGCTTGAGCCCGAATCCGTCGTCCCCGCCCACGATGTGGGCGTAGTGGTGATCGCCCAGGCCGCGGAGAATGACGCGTGTGTATTCGAGCGCCTTGTTCGTCGCCACCGCCTTGTGCTTGCGCGCAAAATGCGAGAGCACGGTCTCGATGCCGGGATAGTAGCGCGTCCGGTCCAGACAGTGTTTCATATAATAGCTTCGAAAGACCCGCAGCGCGTCCTCGTAGCGGGCCTGGTTGTCTTCGCCGACGGCCAGGCGCAGCAAGCGCTTGATCCCGTCCCCCACAAAGCCGAATATTTCCTCCTGCGTGCGCGGCGGCAGCGACAGGTCGGCCAGCGTCTGCTGCACGCAGGCGGCAATGTCCCACTTGGACTCGATCAGCGTCCCGTCCAGATCGAAGATCAGCAGATCAACGGGGTGCTTGCGCGGATGCCGGTCTTTCATATTTCGCCTTTTTCAAATCGTCCAGCAAGGTTTCCAGGGTCGCCACTTTGGCCCGGTCCTTCTCATCCAGGATCGCCTGCCGCACATAGTTGATCATGCGCTTCTGACCGATGTGCGGCGGGAGAATCGGCTCGGCGATCCGCCAGCGGTCGCCCATGATTTTGATCCGAAACCCGACCCGCTCCACTATGGGCTCCGGCAGAAAGGAGGCCCGCTCCCAGTAGACCGATCCCAGCACCTTGTATTCGACTGGAATGATCACTTCCGCCTGGCTCACGATCGTCCACTGCTTGAACTCGTTGATGACTTCGTAATCCGTGATGACCACGCTCCGCCCCCAGATCGGTTCGTCCTTCCAGGTAATATAGGGCGCCAGTGCTTCCTGCGAAATCGCGTCCAGCCGCACGCCTTTCACGTCGAGTTCCAGGTATTTGTCCACCATCTCGGTTGGATCGTGCACGATCGAGCCGGTCTGGGCACTCCCATCAGGCGGCGCGAGCATCATTACACCGACGAAGATGAATATGAGTAATCTTTCCCGCATCATGCGACTTCGTGCAGCTTCATGACATTCGTCCCGCCACGCTGTCCGATAATTGTCCCGGACAAAATCACGATCCGTTGCCCGGACTTCGCCAATCCTTCTTCCTTCAGCCGCCGCTCGATCTCATGCACCCTCGCGTCCGTCTGTTCGATGCGCGGCATCGTCAGCGACACCACGCCCCAGTAGAGCGTCATGCGCCGGCGGATCGACTCGGACGGCGTGACCGCCACAATGGGCGCCGACGGACGCTGCTTCGACATCAGACGGGCCGTGGCGCCGGATTCGCTGAAGACCACCACCGCGTCGGCCCTAGTCGTCGCGACGGCCGAGCAGGCTGCCGCGCACATCGCCTCGGGAAAGGAGGAGTCCGGAACAGACGGTGCCGGTGATCGTTCCGCCACGCGCAGAACGCCCGGTTCCGCCCCTTCCTCGGCCGCCCTGACAATCCGGTCCATCACGCGGACCGATTCGACCGGATACTGGCCGGCGGCGGTTTCCGCCGAGAGCATGACCGCATCGGTGCCGTCGAATACGGCGTTGGCCACATCCGAGGCTTCGGCCCTGGTGGGACGCGGATGCTCCGTCATGGATTCCAGCATCTGGGTCGCCGTGATGACCAGCTTGCGCCGGCGATTGGCCGCCAGGATGATCCGCTTTTGTAGAATCGGCACCACTTCGGGCCCCATTTCGACGCCCAGATCGCCGCGCGCGATCATCACGCCGTCGGCCTCGTCGAGAATCGCCTCCAACTGTTCAATCGCCTCGGGCCGCTCGATTTTGGCGATGAGCGGAATCTCCCCGCCCTGCCCGGCGATCAACTGCCGGGCCGCCGCGATGTCGGCCGCGCCCCGGACGAACGAGAGCGCCGCATAGTCCACCTGCTGCGCCACGCCGAACCGCAAATCTTCGCGGTCCTTGTCCGTCAACGTCGGCGCGCTGACGGCCGTCCCGGGCAGGTTCAACCCTTTGTGCGACGTGACCAGCCCGCCGGTCACCACGGAACACTCGACTGCATCGCCGGCGATGCGCTCCGCTTTCAGTTCGATCAAGCCGTCATTGATCAGAATGCGCGCGCCGGACCGGACATCCCGCGCCAGCGCCTCGTAGGTCACCGGTAGTTCAGCCGTATAATTGGGCGCGACGGATTTGCCGCTATAATGGATGCCGCTGCGGGGGTCGAAGGCCGCCTGGCCCGCCAGCAGTCGCACGCGCTGACCGGCCTCCAGCGTGACACCGGCATCGGACAACCGACCGATCCGGATGCGGGGACCTTGAATGTCCTGCAGAATCGCCACCGCCGCGCCTGTGCGCTGCGCAGCCTGGCGGATCGTCTGGATGGCGCGGGCATGCGACTCGTGCGTGCCGTGCGAAAAATTGAGCCGAGCCACGTTCATGCCGGCCCCGATGAGCTGCTCCAGCATCTCGGGCGAGCTGCTGGCCGGGCCGATTGTGCAGACGATTTTGGCTTTCCGCATACAGTCCGCATTCTAACAAACGCCCGGAGCCGCGGCAAAACAAGCTTCATTGACCGTTTCGGACGCGCATGTTAGATTGCGCCGCGTTTTCCCATGAAAACCACGGCATCTCAGAAGCTCTTTGCCGAAGCCCAGCGCTACATCCCCGGAGGGGTGAACAGCCCGGTCCGCGCCTTTAAGTCTGTCGGCGGCCAGCCCCTGTTTATCGCAAAGGCCAAGGGCGCCTATCTGTGGGATGCCGACGGCAACAAATTCGTCGACTATGTCCATTCCTGGGGACCGATGATCCTAGGCCATGCGCCGGGGCCGGTCATCAAGGCCATCCAGCGGGCCGCGGCGCGCGGCACCAGCTACGGCGCGCCGACCGAGTTGGAAGTCCGCCTCGCCAAAATGATCGGCGAGGCCGTGCCGTCCATGGAGCAGGTGCGGCTGGTCAGCTCCGGCACGGAAGCCGTGATGAGCGCGATCCGGCTCGCCCGCGGCTATACCGAACGCGACAAAATTCTGAAGTTCGACGGCTGCTACCACGGCCACAGCGATTACCTGCTCGCCAAGGCCGGCTCCGGCGTGGCGACGCTCGGCTTGCCGGACTCACCCGGCGTGCCGGCCGACTTCGCCAAGCACACGCTCACCGCGTCCTATAACGACATCGCCGCCGTGAAGCGATTGATCGAGGCGCATGCCAACGAGCTCGCCTGTGTCATTGTCGAGCCGGTTGCGGGCAACATGGGCGTCGTGCCGCCGCGCCCGGAGTTTTTGCCCATGCTGCGCGAGCTCACGCGGGCGCATGGCGTGCTGCTGATCTTCGACGAAGTCATCACCGGTTTCCGCGTGCACTACGGCGGAGCCCAAACTCTGTACGACGTGACGCCCGACCTGACCTGCCTGGGGAAAATCATCGGCGGCGGACTGCCGGTCGGCGCCTACGGAGGCACGCGGGAGATCATGCAGATGATCGCGCCCGCAGGCCCGGTCTATCAGGCCGGGACGCTGTCGGGAAATCCGCTGGCCGTGACAGCGGGGATCGAAACGCTCAAGGCGTTGAAGGCGGCGGGGATCTATAAAAAACTGGAAGCCAAATCAGCCGTGCTGGCGGAGGGTCTCGGCAAGGCGGCGAAACAAGCCGGCATTCCGCTCACGCAAACCAGGGTGGGCTCGATGCTCTGCGGATTTTTTACCAGCCAACCGGTCGTGGATTACGCGTCGGCCAAGCGCTCCGACACGCAACGCTATGCGAAGTTTTTCCGTGGGATGCTGGAGCAGGGCGTCTATTTCGCGCCGTCGCAGTTCGAAGCGGCGTTCCTCTCGACCGCCCACAGCGACGCGAACATTAAGAAAACCGTCGCGGTAGCACAGGCCGTGTTCAAAACTCTCTAGCGACTTCCCGTATCCGGGCCGATACGGCTTCGTATCTATTCGTCTTCGTCCTCTGCTTCCAGCGCCGCTTGCCGCTGCTGTTCTTCCATGGCATTGTGGATCAGCATCCGCAGAAACATCGAGATCAAGGATCCCTTCTCCAAGCTTCCCCCGGGCGGGACCGCAATCTTGCCCTCCTTGACCATCTTGTCCAGCCAGGCCTTCTGATCCGGCGCGATCAGAACGGGAATCTCGACCAGCCCTACACGTCCCATCATATCCATACAACCACCCTCCTCTTCACCCCGCCCACTGGGGTCATTTCAGCACGCGCTTTTCCACCTTGTCAACCTACCTCTCCCGCGCACGGGTTTTGCAGAGCCTCCTCCGAACGGTCGAGACACAACCACCGAAAGGAGACGTTATGCGAACAGCAGACTCTGTATCCACGATCGAACAGCCTCTCATCTGGCAAACCCTGGCTGCATTGGTTGCAGCGGGGGCGCTTCTGGCCATCCCGACACCCGTGGCGGCTGAAGCCAAGAATGAGTTGCATGCCCTGCATCCCGTCAGTCCGGCAATCCAAGGCCTGTTGGTTCCACCGCGACCCGTTGGCCAAACGCCCCGGCTCGTGCCGCCGGCCAAAGAGAAAAAATCCGCTCCTCGTCTCAACCCGCTCCGCAAGCAGCTCAAGGGTCTTCCCAAACATACTCTGCAGGCAGCGCGGCAGGAGGCTGCTTTTGCCAGACGCATGACGGCTGCCCGGCTCACCGCCCCAGACCAGCCGCAGAAGCCGCGCATGCTGGAAAGCTCGCAGATTCGGCCGATCGACGGCGACACATTCGCCGTCGGAAACGAACGATTCCGCATCCGCGGCATCAACACGCCTGAGACGACGGAAGCCGGCGGCTTCAGCGCCTCACAGCGATTGGATCTGCTGCTGCATGGAGGCCCGGTGCTCGTGATCCCATACGGACAGGACAGCCGCGGCCGCACGCTCGCCGAGGTCTATGTCAACAACCGCAATGTCGCGGATGTAATGAAGGAAGAGGGGTACGACAAACCGCGGTAGGAAGCGCTTGACACTGATTCCAGACCGGAGAATACTTCACGCGAACGAAGTCACGTTCAGGGAAATGTTGCAACGTAAAGAGTTATGAAAGTCATCAAACTGCTGCTTCTGCTCGTCGTATCCGGTCTGGCCTTTCAGTACTGGTACACACACCAGTCAATGACGAGGCCGGGGGGCGCTGTATCAGTCAACGGATTCGTCGCGTTGCCGACGTTGGCTGGCAGCGATCCCAAGCAGGTTGTCGTGTTCGCTCCCGAAAACTGCCCCTCGGAGAAGGCCCAACAAGCCGACGCATTGGCGCAGCAGCTCGCCTCCCGCAACATTCCAACCCTTCGCTCGCACGACGTCTCGTTCAGTTCGTCAGACCCGGATCCCGCGATCGGCATCCGCCTCAACTCGGTCATGAACGGCGAATTGCCCATTGTCTTTGTCAACGGGAGGGGAAAAGCGAACCCCACCTTTGACGAAGTCGTTGCTGAATACGGAGCCCCGCGCTGAAAAACACCTTCCTGGCCGTCTCCCTGTTCGTAAAGAATTAAGGCGCTGTAAAAACAGGAATAATCTGGCCTCGAGTCTCTTCGGCTATAGTAGACTCATGGCCTCCGAATCACCTACGCGCCCTGCCAGGGCTGCTCTGAGAAAGAGACGCGAGCGTCCCGGCCGGCGCACGGCCGGCCTCCGGCGCCTTCGGCCGCGCTGGCGCGCGCTCCATGCATTGCTGGCCGTGCCGCTGGCGATCGGGATCCTGCTCGGTGCGATCGGCGTTGTGGCAGCCTGGTATGCGGTCAACTGGGTGTACCACACGACCAACAAGCCGGCCGAGGTCTTCTT
The DNA here is from genome assembly GCA_035632555.1 of Nitrospiraceae bacterium. Lineage (GTDB taxonomy): Bacteria > Nitrospirota > Nitrospiria > Nitrospirales > Nitrospiraceae > 2-02-FULL-62-14. Next base: position 14,022 of record DASQGO010000020.1, read on the forward strand.
TCCGTGGAGTGACGCGCTCACCAAGACTCCGCCCGAGACATGGCAGCGGTACGGGCGATACTTCAACGAACATGCGACCGCCGTAATCACACCCGAGCTTCTGGCCGCGCTCGCCCAAGTTGAGGGCGGGGGCAACCCGGTGGCGCGGACCTACTGGCGATGGCGCATGGCGCAGAATCCCTTCGAGTTGTACCAGCCCGCGTCGAGCTCGGTCGGCATGTACCAGATCACCGACGCGACGTTCCGCGAAGCGAAGCGCTACTGCATCCATGACCACGTCGTGGTGGAGGAAGGTCCCTGGGACAACCCGGACTCGTGCTGGTTCAACAGCCTCTACACGCGCATCGTGCCGAGCCACTCCATCGAGCTGACGGCGGCACTGCTGGACCGCGGCGTCGCGAGCGCGATGGAGCGCCAACAGATCACCGAAGCTTCGCTGCAGCAGAAGCAGGACCTGGCCGCAGTGATCCACCTGTGCGGGGCTGGAGCGGGCGACGTCTATGCACAGCGAGGTTTCCGGCTGACCCCACGCCAGCGGTGCGGCGACCACGATGTCGGAATTTACCTTACACGGGTCAACACGATGAAGCGGCTATTCATCCGGTTGGCGGATGCGGGAAAGGAATAACGAAGCTGGATTTTCGTCTTCCCTTACTTCTTTTTCTTCTCGTCCGGGTTGTCCGAAAACAGCAGCCAGGCCAGCACGACGAAGCCGACGGTGACGGCGGCGATGGCGAGCCAGGTTCCAAGTTTTTCCGGCATTACCGTTCTCCCTTCGGCTGGGTCAGCAGTCCCTGTTTCAACTCGGCCGCCAGCCGCTTGAGCTTGCCATCGGGTCCCGTGGGCACCAGCGTCGCCGAACCTTCGACGACCACGCGGCCGCTGGCCTTTTCGCGGATCGTATGTGCGAAGGCGAGCGAGGCGTTTTTGCTGGCGTCCAGCGTCGTCTCGATCGTCAGTGTCTCTCCGTACCTGGCCGGCGACTTATAATCGATCTCCGCGCGCACGACCATGAAAATCGTTCCGCCTTTCATCAACTGCGCCACGGAGAGTCCGCGCCGCTCCAGATACTCCGTCCGGGCCCGTTCGAAATATTTCAGATAGTTGGCATAGTACACCACTCCGCCGCAATCGGTGTCTTCATAATAAATGCGGATGTCCATTTAGAGTGCCAAGACCGGGAACTTCGGGAGCGACGTATCGCCGACGTTCGTCAGTTTCACGACGATCTCATATAACTGCTGAAACCGTTCCGGCTTGATCGGCTCGAACCCGTGGCCCAGCACGGCGTGATTCGCCGCATCGAGCAGCGGCTTCATCTTGGGCCATTGCGCCAGATAGGCCTGGCCCATCTGGCTGCCGAGGCCGGCCAGCGCGCGGAACTGATCGTGCAGCGGCAGTTTGTATTTGCCGTCCAGGTCGCTCAAACAGCATGTCCGGCAGGTCTCGCGCAGCGCCTCCGGCAACTGCTCGGGCTGCAGGTCCCACGTCCTGATCTTATACTGCTTGAACAACTGGAACTGCGCGAAAGCTTCCAGCGCGCGCATCAACGTGGCCATCGCCGCTTCATAATCGTGCCCGGCATCCGCGCGTCGACGGGCATGGGCCAGCAGGTCCAGCGCCAGCGTCTCTTTCACCTCGTTCGGATCAAGCACCAGTTTTTCCAGAAACCCCGCATTCTGTTTGATGGCCGGCAGCAGGTGTTTCAGACCCGCCGGGCCGCCCCACACAGAGGCCATGTCCAGTGCTTTGTGCGCCGCCTTTAATTTGTCCCAAGCCTGGCGGTACTGGAACCGTTCCCAGAAGCCGTACCCTTCCGCCATATCCGCGAAGGCCCGGTGCATCGGCTTCTGCCCGCCGCTTACGCGCGCTTCGATCTGGCGGAACACGGTCTGTGCCGCTGCGAACGAACCGCGGTTGAAATGCTCGCAGGCTTCATGGCGTGCATGCCCTGCGGCTTCATCCCATGGATTGCCCTGCAGCCAGACCTTCGTCTGATCCTCGATCGTGATCGTCTCATCGTCCGAACCGGCTGTCGGCTGCCCGATTGCCACCACACGCGACGTGAAGGGCAGCGCAGCCAGCGAGAGCGCCGCCGCCATCGCCGGCGTGGCGCCGGTCAGATCCACCACTAATTCGCCCGCCTGCACGTCCCACGTCCGCATCATGTCGGGCAACGCGCGCGCGGCGGCCTGGTAGCAGGCCGTGAAGCGCGTGGCGTCCGGCGTCACGATCCAATCCCACTTGCGCGGCATTTTTTCGATCTTCGGCTGCACGGACGACTCGACGAGGCCCTTGGCCGACTCGGGCGCAAAGAAACAGAGCAGTTCCGGCTTGAGCCGGTTGACGGCGTAGACGGCCGTCGAGGTCTCGCCGGTGAGCGCGATCAGCAAGGCTTTAACGGAACTGTCGGTCGCCATGACGCGCGGACTATAGCATCGGCACGGCGGTCGTTCAACGAACCCCCCGTCTGGCCGGTTCTCCTTGACGGCCTCCGGTCAAGACGCCTAGACTCTGCTGGCGTTTTTCACGCCTTCGCCCGCGGCTCGGCACAGGCAGGAAGAGGCATTATGGTCTGGTGGTACTGGCTCTTTTTGGGATTGGTCCTGGCCGGCGCGGAGATGGCGGCGCCCGGCGGATTTTACCTCCTGTTTTTCGGCATTGCCGCGCTGGTCGTCGGCGCGCTCGCCGGCTTCGAACTGGTCGCGGCCGACTGGATGCAATGGCTCCTGTTCTCCGTGATCGCCGTCGTGTCGCTCCTTCTGTTCCGCGGTCCCCTGCTCCGGATGAGCCAGCAACACAAGACCCATCAGGTGGACACGATGGTCGGCGAAACCGCCGTCCTGCTCGACAACGTGGCGCCGGGACAGACCGGCAAGGCGGAATTGCGCGGCACGACGTGGAGCGCGCGGAACGGCGGGGCTTCCCCGCTGGCCAAAGGCCAGCGCGCGGCCGTCACGAAGGTGGACGGCCTGACGCTCTGGCTGAAATCCGAATAATCACATCCCGCGAGGTGCATGCATGGAAGGCGGAACGTTCGTCGTCATCGTCCTGGCACTGATCGTCGTCATCACACTGGCCAAAACCGCCGTTGTCGTCCCGCAACAGAGCGCCTATGTCGTCGAGCGCCTGGGCAAGTACAGTTCCACGCTCGATGCGGGCTTCCACATTCTGGTGCCGTTCGTCGACGCCATCCGCTACCGGCATTCGCTCAAGGAAACGGCCATGGACATCCCGGAGCAGGTCTGCATCACGCGCGACAACGTCCAGGTGCACGTGGACGGCATTCTGTATCTGCGCGTGTTGAACCCGGAGCGGGCCTCCTACGGGATCAACGATTTCCAATTCGCGCTGATGCAACTGGCGCAGACCGCCTTGCGGAGCGAGATCGGCAAGATCGAGCTGGATAAGACGTTCGAGGCGCGCACCGCCATCAATGCACAGGTCGTGAACGAACTCGACAAGGCCTCGGAACCGTGGGGCGTCAAGGTGCTCCGCTACGAGATCAAAAACATCACTCCGCCGCGCGACGTGCTGGCGGCGATGGAAAAGCAGATGCGGGCCGAGCGGGAAAAGCGGGCCGTGATCCTGACCTCGGAGGGCGAGCGCGACGCGGCCATTAACCAAGCCGAGGGCGCCAAGCAACAGGTCATCAAGGCCTCGGAAGCCAAGAAGCAGCAGCAGATCAACGAGGCCGAGGGGCAGGCCGCCGCCATTCTCTCCATCGCCACGGCAACCGCCGAAGGGCTCCGCAAGGTCGCCGACACCATCCGCGTGCCGGGCGGCACGGAGGCGGTGCAACTGCGCGTGGCCGAGCAATACATCGGCAAGTTCGGCGAGCTGGCCAAGGCCACGAATACGGTGGTGCTGCCGGCCAACGTCGCGGACATCGGGTCCATGATCACGCTGGCGATGAGCATGATGGGCAAAAAATACGAGGCGCCGGCCGCCGGCAAATGACGCGGGTTTGACAGGCCGGGGCCTGTTCCCTACAATCACGTGCACGCCCCCATGCAAGATCGCGCCATCAAAGCATTCGAGGAGAGCGCAGAGGTCAAACGAAAATTTGTCCGGGAACACGCGGACAAAATTTCACAGGCGGCGCAGCTCCTCGCCCGCGCATTGCGCGAGGGACACAAGATTCTCCTGTTCGGCAACGGCGGCAGCGCGACCGACGCCTCGCACATTGCCGCCGAATTCGTCGGCCGCTACCACAAGGACCGCACGCCGCTTCCCGCCATCGCGCTCGGCGCCGACATGGCCGCCATCACCTGCATCGGCAACGACTACGGCTACGACGAAATCTTCGCGCGCCAGGTCAAGGCCCACGGGCAGAAGGGCGACGTCGCCATCGCGATCAGCACCAGCGGCAACTCGCCGAACGTGCTCAAGGGCGTCGAGGCGGCGAAGGCCTGCGGGTTGACGACGATCGGCTGGACCGGCCACAAGGGCGGCAAGCTGGCCGGCCTTGTGGATCATGCGTTCGTGGTGCCGTCGACCGTGACTGCACGCATCCAGGAAAGCCACATGACGTTGGGGCACGTGCTCTGCGAATTGATCGAGGACAATCTGTTTGGCAAAATCCAGTAAGAAACTCCGCCCTTCGAAGCTCCCGCGCACGGCACCGCCGCCGATCGACGTTTCCAAACTGAAGACCTACCCGCTGGACCGCCGGCACAGCAAGGTGAAGCTGTCGGACTTCGCCACGCCGTGGAAACGCGGCGAGTCGCTCCAGAAATTCTTGAAGAGCCTTCCCGACGTCCTCGCCGTCACGACCCTGCGCGCTGTGTCCCAAACCATCGCACGGGCCTACAAACGCGGCAAGCCGGTGATCGTCGGCATGGGCGCGCACCCGACGAAAGTCGGCCTGAACTCAATCCTGGTGGACCTCGTCGAGCGCGGCATCGTCACCGCCGTCGCCATGAACGGCGCGGTCGTCATCCACGATTTCGAACTGGCGCTGCTGGGACGTACGTCGGAGGACGTGGACGCCGAAATCGATTCTGGCCGCTTCGGCATGGCGGAGGAGACCGGCCGCATGCTGAACGACGCGATCACGCGCGGCGCGAAGGAAGGCTGGGGATTGGGCGAGGCGGTCGGTCACTACATCAACCGGTACCAGGGGCAGTTTCCACACCGGCGCATCAGCCTGCTCGCCACCGGCGCGCGGCTCGGCGTCCCTGTCACCGTCCACGTCGCGCTGGGGACGGACATCATTCATATGCACCCGTCGGCCGACGGCGCCTCAATCGGCGCGACCTCGCTGCTCGACTTCCGTCGCCTAGCCGCCGTGGTCGCCGGAATGGAAGGCGGGGTCTATCTCAACCTGGGCTCCACCGTCATCATGCCCGAGGTATTCTTGAAAACCGTCACGCTGGGGCGTAATCTGGGCCACGCCTTGGCCGACATCACGACCGTGAACATGGATTTTCTTTCGCACTACCGGCCGTTGACCAACGTGGTGAAACGCCCGACGCAGAAGGGCGGCCACGGCTATTCGCTCATCGGCCACCACGAAATCATGCTGCCGCTGCTGGCCGCCGCGGTGCTTGAGGAACTGGGGACCTAGGGCATGCCGCGGCTGTCGCTCACTGAGACCACGCCCGCAACTTCCGAGCAATTGCGCGCGCATTGGACCGATCTGAACGCCCGCTATTTCAGCGGTGCGCTGCCTTTCATCGAGATCGTCTGGAGTGCCCGCCTGACGTCGTCCGCCGGCATGTTCGTCAGCCACGCCGGGCCGCGATCGCGGGAAGACGGCCATGAAGGCCGGACGCGCCGGCTGATCCGCCTCTCCGCGCCTCTCCTGCAGCACCTGTCCGGGCGGGAGTTGCTCAGCACGCTGGCCCATGAGATGATTCACCAGTGGCAGTTCGACGTGCGCAAGCGGCGGCCGGACCATGGCGAGGAGTTTCTCGAAAAAATGGAGGCGATGAACCGCGACGGGCTCAAGATCACGATCCACCACACGCTGGACGAGGAAGTCAGCGCTTTCATGACCTACGCGTGGCGCTGCCTCGAGTGCGGACAGGATTATCAGCGCCAGCGCCGGACGATCAGGCCGAAGGATCACCGTTGCGGCTCCTGCCACGGGCCGCTCGGCGAAGTGCTGCCGGGAAAACTCTCCCGCAAGCGGCGGCGTATGCTCCGACCCCGACACAGGTCCGCGCAATACCGGCCCTCCCCGTTCGTTCAACTGGAACTCCCCTTCACTGCAGCGTAATCAGGATTGCCATGGCGAAATGGCCACGGCTTATTGTTTTTGGCGACGTGGACGCGATGTTTGCGTCCGCCGCAATCGTGGCCGATCCCTCGCTGGCCGGCAAGCCGGTCGCTGTCGGCGGCTCTCCGCCTCGCGGGATTATCGCCGCAGCCAGCTACGCGGTACGGCCGTTCGGCGTGCATTCCGCCATGCCGACGGCGCACGCGCTCAAACTCTGCCCCGATCTGATTCTGGTTCCGCCCGACCGTCCGCTCTACCAGCGCCTGCACGAGCGGATGCGCCAGGTGACCGGCCAGTTCTTCCCCGCCACGGAATGGAGCAGCATCGACGAGTTTTATGCCGATGCGACCGATCTGCAACTGCTGCATCCTGATCCGGCTGCGCTGGGTCGAACCGTCAAGGATGCGCTCTTCGAAGCGACCGGTTTGTGCTGCACGATTGCGATCGCGACGAGCAAGCCCGTGGCCAAAGTTGCCGCCGACGCGCACAAGCCCGACGGCCTTGCCGTTATCGAGCCTGGCACGGAAGCGGCTTTTCTGGCTCCGCGTCCGGTCAAATCGCTTTCGGGCATCGGGCCGAAGACCGCCGAATCGCTGGAACGGATCGGCGTGCGCATGATCGGCGATTTGCTGGAGCCGCGTTTCGAATCGTCCCTTCGACGCATCTGGGGCAAGCGACTGCCGGTCATCCAGGCCCTGGCGCGAGGCATGGACGACGATCCGGTCATTCCGGATCGCGAGCAGAAGAGCACTGG
>DASQGO010000021.1:0-13365 GCA_035632555.1 Nitrospiraceae bacterium
GACATCAAGGCCAGATACGGACCGAACGCGATCGCGGGACTCATCACGGCCCGCTGCAGCAATGAAGAGCTGTATCTGTTCCAGAAGTTGATGCGCGCCGCGATCGGGACCAACCAGCTCGACAGCAGCGCGCGCTACGGGCACCTCAATTTCGTCCATGCGGTCCGGCACGCCCTGGGCGTCGGCCGGATGATGAACGACACGGCGGATGTCACCAAGGCGAAGGCCATCCTGGTGGTCGGCTCGAACGTCACGGAAACCAATCCCGTCTTCAGTGTGCGGGTGAAGGAAGCGATCCGCGTCTACAAGTCGCAGGTCATCGTGGTGGATTCGGCCAACACCAATCTCGCCAAGCTGGCGTCGCATCCGACGCTGGTCAGGCACGGCACGGAGGGATGGCTGGTGAAGGGACTCGTGAAGTCCGTCATCGAGCAGGACCTGATCGACACCGAGGTGACCGGCAAGCATGCGCAGGCCTTTGCCGCGCTGAAGCAGGCGGTGGCAGGGCTCTCGCTCGACACGGTCGCATCCATGACCGGCGTTTCGAAAGATCGGATCAACGAGGCGGCGACGGTTTTCGCCGAAGCGCCGCGTTCGGTCATTATCTGCGGAGAAGGCATTGTGCGCCGCCCCGACGGCTATCAGCACGTGCTCGCGCTGATCGACCTGCTCTGGGTGACGGGCAAACTGGGGAAGCCCGGCTGCGGCATCAATACGGTGACCGAGGAAGCCAACGAGCAGGGCGCGGTGGACATGGGGACGTCGCCGGAATTCCTCCCGGGCCAGGCGGCGTTCGACCTCGACGACGCGCGCACGAAATGTTCCAAGATGTGGAGCACGCCGCTTCCGAACAAGGGCACGGGCGCCGGGCTGATGGACATTCTTAAGAAGTGCCGGAACGGTGAAATCAAGGCGCTCTATCTCGTCGGCGAAAATCCGCTGGGCACCCTGCCGGCGTCCATGGAGGTCAAGGCGGCGCTGGAGAAGCTGGAGCTGCTGATCGTTCAGGACCCGTTCATGACGGACACCGCGCAGCTTGCGCACATCGTGCTCCCGGCCAGCACCTTCGCCGAAAAAGACGGCACGATGACGAGCCAGGATGGCAAGGTCCAGCGCATCCGGCAGACCATGGATCCGATTGGGGAGAGTCTTCCCGATTGGCAGATCTTCGCGGCCATCGGCAGCGGGCTGGGCTGCGCGTCCATGGAGTACGAGTCGGTTCAGGATGTGCAACGCGAGATCATGAAGCTGCTGCCCGGCTACTACAATTTGGGCCAGCCGAAGAAGGTGATGGTGAATCCGGACGGCTATCTTGCCAACGGCTACAAGGCCGGCGTGGCGGCCCGGTACCGCGTGGAACAGAAGGCGGCGGATGGGGGGAAGCGGTTTGGCCTCACGATGGGCCAGGTGCTGTACCACTCGGGAAAATTGTCCACGCAGGCGTCCGGCCTGCTGCTGATCGCCTCCGGCACCGGACAATTGCACATGAACATGCAGGACATGGAGCGGATGGGGCTGAAGGATGGCGACCGGGTCCGCGTGGCGTCGGCCAAAGGGACGGCGGTTCTGAGCGCCAAGGCCGATCTGTCGGTGCTGCCGGACTCCTGTTTCTATCCGGAGCATTTCAATAATCCTCCGGTGAAGGATCTCATGGCCGTTGAGGTGGATGCCGCCACCGGCGTGCCCTATTTCAAACAGACGGCGGTCAGAGTCGAGAAGGCGTAGCGCGGGGGAACCATGAGCGTCGTCGTATTGGCCAAGAAAATCTGGGAGGCGGCCCTCTTCGCGGAAATCTGGACCGCGATGAAAGTTACCTTCAAGCACATGCTCCACAAGCCCATCACGTTCCAGTATCCGCGCGAGCAGCGGGTGATCCCGGATGCGCATCGCGGCGCCCTGGGCCTGCTGCGCTATGACGACGGCAAGGAGCGTTGCGTCGGCTGCGACCTGTGCGAGGCGGCGTGCCCCTCCCATTGCATCAAGGTGATCAGCGCCGAGGATAAATCGCTTCCGTTGCAGCGCTACGCGAGCGAGTTCTACATCGACATCACCAAATGCGTCTTCTGCGGCTACTGCGTGGAAGCCTGCCCGGTCAACGCGCTGGCGATGACGAAAATGTACGAGTTTTCCACGCACGACAAACGGACACTGCTATTCGACAAGAAGCGGCTCTATCAGGTCGGCGAGCAGCATCTGGAGGACGCCAAGAAGTATCTGTACGCTCATGGCCAGGAGAAGAACGACCAGATGTACCATGACTATCGCTACTTCTTTCCCCAGTCGGTGAAGCAGTCCACGCAACCGCCGCCCAAGCATTTGACCTGATCGCACGCCATGGTCCCCGTCTTTTTCGTCTATTTTTCAGTGGTGAGCATCCTGGCGGGGATCCTCACGGTCGCCTTGCGGAACCCCGTCCATTGCGGCCTGGCGCTGCTGGCGTTGCTGCTGCACGTGGCCGGCCTGTTCGTCCTGCTCAACGCGGAATTTTTGTTCGCCGTGCAGATCATCGTCTATGCCGGCGCGATTCTCGTCCTCTATCTGTTCGTCCTCATGCTCCTTAATCTCAAGAGCGAGGAGCGCTACCTGCATACCAAGTACGCGGTGCTGCTGTTCGCGGGCGCGGCGATTTGCGGCGAGCTGGTGCTGCTGGTGCTGCGTTCGCCGTTCGCCGGCGCCAAGGGGGACGCCCCGGCTGCGGCGGTCTTGAAGGACGGGGACAGTTACGCGGTCGGGATCAAGATGTTCAGCGAGTATCTCTTGCCGTTTGAAATCGTCGGCGTGTTCCTGCTGGGCGCGATCATCGGCGCGATCGTGCTGGCCAAGACGCCGACAGCCGCCGACGCGGAGGGCGAATGACCACGGTCCCCCTGGCCGCCTACGTCGCCGTCAGCGCGATCCTGTTCGCCACCGGTCTGGTCGGTGTGCTGATCCGCCGGAATTTCATCATCGTGCTGATGGCGGTGGAGATCATGCTGAACGCGGCCAATATCAATCTGGTGGCGTTCTCGCATTATCTGGACTCCATGGCGGGCCAGATTGTCGCGTTGTTCGTGATCGCGATCGCAGCCGGCGAAGCGGCAGTGGGGCTGGCGATCATCATCGTGGTCTTCCGCGGAAAGATTTCGACGAACGTCGACGAAATGAACCTGCTGAAGTGGTGACATGCCCGATCTGCTGATCATCGCGATCCCGGTGTTCCCGCTCGTGGCCGTGCTGCTGAACGGCCTGCTGGGCAGCCGCTATTCGCACGACATCGCCGGCCGCATTGCATGCAGCTCGGTCGGGCTGTCGTTTGCCGCCGCTCTTGCCGTGTTCGCCAACCAGCTCCAAACCGGCGGCGTGCGCGAAGTCGTCGCCTACCGGTGGATCTTCGGCGGGGACCTGAACATCAACCTTGCCTTCCTGATCGACCCGCTCAGCTGCATCATGTTGCTGGTCGTCACAGGCGTCGGCTTCCTGATTCATCTCTACTCCATCGGTTACATGCACGGCGAGGAGGGGTTCACGCGCTTCTTCACCTACATGAACCTCTTCATGGTCTCGATGCTGCTGCTCGTGATGGGCAACAACTACGTGGTGCTCTTCATCGGATGGGAGGGCGTCGGGCTCTGCTCCTATCTCTTGATCGGCTACTACTACGACAGGGTGTCGGCGGCCAAGGCGGCAACCAAAGCCTTCGTGGTGAACCGGATCGGCGACGCCGGATTCCTGCTGGCGATCTTTCTCGTGTTCTACAACTTCGGAACAGTCGACTATACCCAGGTATTTTCGCACGCGGGCCAGTTGTCGCCCAAGATGGCGACGGCCATCGCGCTCTGCCTGCTGATCGGGGCGATCGGCAAGTCCGCGCAGCTTCCGCTCTACACCTGGCTGCCGGACGCGATGGAGGGCCCGACACCGGTCAGCGCCCTCATTCATGCCGCAACGATGGTCACAGCCGGCGTCTATATGATCGTCCGCAACCACGCCATTTACGACCTGTCTCCGGTGGCCATGACGACCGTCGCCGTCGTCGGCGGCACGACGGCGCTCTTTGCCGCCACGATCGGCCTCGTGCAGACGGATATCAAACGGGTTCTGGCGTACTCGACGGTCAGCCAGCTCGGCTACATGTTCCTAGGCTGCGGGATCGGCGCCTACGCGGCCGCGATCTTCCATCTCATGACCCACGCGTTCTTCAAGGCGCTGCTGTTTCTGTCCGCTGGCTCCGTGATCCACGCGCTGGGCGGCGAGCAGGACATCCGCAAGATGGGCGGGCTGAGCAAAAAAATCCCCTGGACGCATGCGGTCTTCCTGATCGGCACGCTGGCCATCGCGGGCATCTTTCCGCTGGCCGGGTTCTGGAGCAAGGACGAGATCATGGCGCACGCCTTCGTCCACCATCATTACGTGCTCTATGTGATGGCGGCGGCCGGCGCGCTGCTCACCTCCTTTTATATGTTCCGGCTGACGTACCTGACGTTCTACGGCCGTTCGCGCCTGGACCACCATACGGCGGAGCATGTGCATGAGTCGCCGATGATCATCATCGGCCCGCTCGTGGTGCTGGCCGCGCTGTCGGTGGTCGGCGGCTTCCCCGGCGTGCCGCCGGAGAACGGCTGGTTCCACCATTTTCTCCATCCCTCGGTGGCGGCGGGCGCTACGGAAGAACATGGCGTGAGTCTTGGCTTGGTGGTCAGCCTCATGGGCGTGGCCACCGTGATTGCGCTGGCGGGCTGGGGGCTTGCCCACTACCTTTATAGTATCCGGCCGGAGGCCGCCAACCAGTGGGCGGCCAAGGCGCCGGCGGCCTACACGACGCTGCTCAATAAATATTATGTGGATGAACTGTACGATCGGTTCTTTGTCGAGCCGACGAAGAAGTTGGGACAGGTCTGGGACTGGTTCGATCGGACGATCATTGACGGCATCGTGCGAGGGGTCGGCGAGTTCACGGAGGACAGCGCGTGGCTCATCACGTGGATCGAAAAACACGTGATCTATGCCGGGCTGAACGTCATCGGCTATTCCAATCACCTGGCCGCGCGCGCCTGGCGAAAGCTGCAGAGCGGCATGGTCCATCATTACGCGGCCATTATCGTGGCCGGGCTCTTCATCCTGGTGCATCTGATTTGGGTGTGGTGGATGACGGGATCGGTAGGATTGGGAATGGCGCAGAAATGATGCAGGAGCTGACATACGCCTTTCCGATTCTTTCGTGGTTGGTATTCCTGCCCCTGATCGGCGCGCTCATTATCTGGGTTCAGGAAGATCAGGACCTCATCAGAAAGTCCGCGCTGGGCGTGTCGGGGCTCCAACTGGCGCTGGCGGCGCTGGTATTCAAGGACTTCGTGCCGGAGTCGCCGGCCATGCAGTTCACGGAGCGGCTGGCCTGGATCCCCGCGCTCGGCATCAACTATCACCTGGCGGTGGACGGCATCAGTGTCCTTTTCGTCGGGTTGACGGCGTTCCTGACGATCCTTGTCGTCCTCTACTCCTGGGATACGGTCCGCATCCGGATCAAGGAATACTACATCGCGCTCCTGGCCCTCGAAACGACCATCGTCGGCATTTTCGTGTCGCTGGATCTGATCCTCTTTTTCGTCTTCTGGGAGCTGATGCTGATCCCGAGCTACTTCCTCATCAAACTCTGGGGCGGCGGGGCGGAACGGCAGTACGCGGCGCTCAAGTACGTGCTGTACACGCTGCTCGGCAGCGTGTTCATGCTGGTGGGGATCGTGCTCCTCAATTTGAACTACCACGATTGGGCTGTGGCGCATGCCATCCAGCCGGCCTACACGTTCGATTTTCTCGATCTGCTCGGCGTGCCCATTCCGCCCGATCAGCAGCTCCTGATGTTCTGGCTGATCTTCTTCGGGCTGGCTTTCAAGGCGCCGATGTTTCCATTTCATACGTGGCTGCCCGACGCGCTGGTGGAGGGGCCGATCGGCATGTCCGTCGTGCTGGCCGGCCTGAAGCTGGGTACCTATGGCTTCATGCGGTTCAGCCTGCCGCTCTTGCCGGACGCCTCGACAGACAGAGGCGTCGTGATGACATTGATGACGCTGGCGCTGGTGGGGGTTCTCTACGGCGCGATCGTGGCGTTGATCCAGCCGGACTTCCGCCGCCTGTTGGCCTTCAGCAGCATCAGCCACCTGGGATTCGTCGTACTGGGCATCTTCGCGCTGAATTTTCAGGGCCTGCAGGGCAGCCTGCTGACCATGATCAACCTGGGATTCAGCACGGCCGGACTGTTTTTCATCGCCGGGTTCCTGTACGTCCGCCGGCACAGCACCGATCTCTCGGTCTTTGGCGGCGCGGCCAAGCAGGTTCCGCTGCTGGCGACATTCCTTTTGATCATCGGGCTGGCCTCGATCGGGCTGCCCGGCACCAACGGATTCGTGGGCGAGTTCCTGATTCTCCTGGGTACCTTCCAGGCCTATTGGTTGTTCGGCGTTTTTGCGGTGACGGGCGTGATCTTCGGCGCGGCCTATTTCCTCTGGTACTACGAGCGGGCGATGTTCGGCCCGCTGTCGCCGAATTTCCCCCGTACGATCGCGGACCTCAACGCGCGCGAGATGATCATCGCCGTGTCCCTGTCCGTCATGATCTTCTGGATCGGCCTGTATCCCTCGCCGTTCCTTCGAATGATGAACGGGTCCATCCAGGCATTGACGGAACGGCTGGATCGCGGAACGGTGGCAAAGACTCCCGCGCCTCCAACGGCCAATCGGGCTGCCATGGAAATGAACAAAAAGGAAGCGGAGCGGAAGATATAAGGCCATGGACTACATTCTTCTTGTCATCTTATTCGCGCCGTTTTTCGGAGCCATCGCGCTGATCTTCGTGCCCAACCGTCAGGCGTTGCAGGTCCGGCTGGTGGCGGCCCTGTCGGCCGGCATCTGCTTTGTCGCCTCCTGGATCATGTTCTTCGCCTTTGATCCGGCCAAGGGCGGCTACCAGTTCGTCCAGCGCCACGAATGGTCCAAGGAACTGGGCATCGCCTTCTATCTCGGCGTGGACGGCGTCGGCGTGCCGCTGGTGCTGGCGTCGGCGATTCTCTTGTTCGCCGGAATCTTCATCTCCTGGCACATCAAGGACCGCACCAAGGAATTCTACATTTTCCTGCTGATTCTGGCGGCCGCCACGATCGGCGTGTTCATGTCGCTGGATCTGTTCTTCCTCTATTTCTTCTACGAAATGTCCGTGATTCCGATGTACCTGCTGCTCGGCGTATGGGGGAGCCACACCAAGGGCTATCTCGCCATGACCGATCCGGAGGGGCTGAAGCAGCGCGATTCGGTCGGGTTCATCTTCAACTTCGCCTCGAACAGCAAGGAATACGCGGCGATGAAGCTGACCCTCTTCCTCTCGGCGGGGGCGGTCGTCGCGCTGATGGGGATTTTGTTGATCTACAAACTGTCGGGTCTCAACACCTTCGACATCGTGGTGCTCAAGCAGCACGCGCACTTCGAGGGTCCTGTCGGCACGTTGATCTGGCTGCTGATTTTCTTCGGGTTTGCGTCTATCGCCCCGATCTGGCCGCTGCATTCCTGGTCGCCGGTCGGGCACGCGGCGGCTCCGGCGGCCACCAGCATGCTCCACGCAGGCGTACTGATGAAGCTCGGCCACTTCTCGATCATCCGCATCTGTTACGAAATCATGCCCGACCTCACGCGGCAGTTGATGCCGATTGCGGCGGTGCTGTGCATCTTCAGCATCATCTACGGCGGACTGGTCGCGTTCTATGCAAAGGACACCAAGTACGTCATCGGCTACAGCAGTTCGAGCCACATGGGCTATGTCTTTCTCGGTATGGCAGCGCTGGATTACATCAGCCTGAGCGGCGCAATTATCTACATGTTCGCGCACGCGATGGCGACGGGCATGCTCTTCGCCATGGCCGGATGGGTCTACGACCAGACCCATACGCGGGACATTCCATCTCTCGGAGGGCTGATCAATCGCATGCCGTTCGTGGCCGGGTGTTTCATCGTGGCCTGCATGGCCTCGATCGGCATGCCGGGCACCGTCAACTTCATCGCCGAAGTCATGATCCTGGTCGGCAGCTGGCACAAGTATCCGTTCCAGGTGTTCGTGGCGGTGGTCGGCATCGTACTGACGATGGGTTATCTCTTCCGGATGATGCGTGGGCTGTTCTACGGACCGATGGACCAGCACTACGCCCATGCCCACGATGCCGTCTCGATGGTGGACCGGTTCCCGCTGCTGCTGATGATTGCCTGCAGCATCGGGTTCTTCTTCTTCCCGTTCCATTTCTATGACGTGGTGCGCGCTGGCGTCGACCCGCTGATCGCCCGCATCACCGAAGTCGTGCCGATCGTCTCGCAGGCGGGCGGGGCCGTGCCGGGCGGAGGGCCGCTGCCGTGACCTTCACGCTGACGCTGAGCCCAGCCGATCTGCTGCTGATGCTGCCGGAACTGTTCCTGACGCTGTGGCTCTGCGTCATTTTAACGATTGATTTCTCCCTGCCGCGGTTCTCGAAACGAGACCTAGCCTACCTCAGCGTCCTCGGCCTGGCGGTGGTGCTGGCCAATCTCGTCTGGTTCGACCGGGCCGGCGTGACGGGCGCCCTGTTCAACCACATGTTCGTGGTGGACCGGATGGCGATCTTCTTCAAGATGTTCATCGTCGCCGCCACGATCCTCGTCATCCTGGCCTCGGTGGATTACGTCAAACGCTTTAAGTTCTTCAAAGGCGAATACTATTTCCTGGTGCTGATGTCGGCCCTCGGCATGATGTTCATGGCCTCGGCCAACGACCTGCTGTCCATTTTCATCACGCTGGAATTCTCGACCTTCGGTTTCTATGTGCTCGTCGCCTACCTGCGGGACGATCCGGCGTCCAACGAGGCGGGGCTGAAATTCTTCATTCTGGGCGTCTTTGCGGCGGGCCTGCTGGCCTACGGCATCAGCCTCGTCTACGGCGAAACGGGGAAGATCGTGCTCGCAGACATCGCCTCCGCTCCGGCGACGCCGGGCCTGATCATCGGTTACCTGCTGATCTTTGCAGCCCTGGGGTTCAAGATCGGCGCGGCGCCGTTCCACGCCTGGATTCCGGACACCTATCACGGCGCGCCCACGCCGGTGACGGCATTTTTGTCCATTGCGCCCAAGGGGGCGGCCTTCGCCATCCTCTTGAGGCTGTTCTTTATCTCGCTGGCGGTCTTCAAGCCGGCCTGGGTCATGTTGCTGGTGGTGGCCTCGATCCTCTCGATGACCTACGGAAACATCGTCGCGATTGCCCAGAAGAACATCAAGCGGCTGCTGGCCTATTCGGGCATTGCGCAGATCGGCAATATTCTCATCGGCCTTGCCGCGGGCACCAAAATGGGAAGCGACGCCATCCTATTCTATTTGCTGACGTACCTGTTCGCGAACCTCGGCGCGTTCGCGATCGTCATCGCAGTAGGCAACCTGATCAACAGCGACGAGATTGAGGACTACAACGGCCTGAACCGACGCTCGCCGTTTCTGGCGTTCGCCATGCTGGTCTTTTTGCTCTCGCTGGCCGGCGTGCCGCCGCTGGCAGGCTTCATCGGCAAACTCTACATCTTCGTCGCCGCGATCAAGGAAGGGCTCTATGTGCTGCTGGTCGTCGGCCTCATCAACGTCGTCATCTCGATGTACTATTACCTCGTGGTCGTCAAGAAAATGTATATCAACGAGCCGGTGGACAATTCTCCGCTGACGGTTTCGGCGCCGATGCAGGCGGTGATTTACATCGGCCTTGCCGGCACGCTGGCGCTCGGCATCTACCCGCAACCGTTCATTGACTGGGTGGTGTCGGCGACCATGATGTTCTCGCACATCGTCGCGCCGCATGCCGCGATGGCGCCTCCGACGATCCTGCCATTCGGCGGATGATTCCCTCTTGCGCTGTGCCCGGCAACGGCTTGTCTTGACACGTTCAACTCGCTGGCGTAGGTTTCCCCTCGCATGTCCGTTCTCCCACCGATCCTGAACCGTCAACCTCGCAGGCGCTGGCTTTGTGTTGCGGTCTGGTGTTCGCCGGTTGCGCGACGCTGGCCGTCACGGAAGATCCGGCCCCGAAGATTCCTGAGAAGCCGATTCAAGCCAAACTGGGCGTGCACGTGACGGGTGAGGCGCTGAAGAGGGCGTTTGCCGATCCCGACCGCCGCAAGCTCGGGCTGGGTCCTGACCAATACTTCACCGATGTCATCCTGCTCCCGCCGGACACCCGCTACATCGCCCCGCAGGACATCCTCGATCAGTTCGGCGTGGACCTGATTCTCCAGCTGCAGATCGCCGACACCAAGTCGTCGGCCGCGCTCAATCCGCTATTTTTCGCCGGAATTCCGCTCATGTATTTCATGACCTATACGCCGATCATGACCTACGAAAGCACGGTCACCATAGAAGCCAATCTCCGCGATGCGAGGACGGGGCGTCTCTTGTGGGCCAAGACCAATCCAACCTTGGCCACCGATCATTTCAGCCCGATCGGTCCGGAGGAGAAAGTCGCGGGGCTTGCCCAGCGGGGTTTGTACAATGCCGTGGTCAAGGTGTTCGACACGTTGAAACAGGAGCTGGCGGCCTATCAGCCCGGGATGACCCCCAAGGTGGCGGGGAAGCCGGCCGGCAAGCCCAATCAGCCGGCCTCTCCCCAGAAGGCAAATCGGTACGCGATTGTGATGGGAATCGAGCAGTATCGGGAGCAGATGCCCAAGGCGGAGTTTGCCACGCGGGATGCGAAGGATGTGGCCCAGTTCCTGACCACGCAGGCGGGCTACCGGGAGGAAAACGTCATTCTTCGCCTGAACGAACAAGCGACGAAGTCGGACATGGAAAAATATTTCGAAGCCTGGCTCAAGAACAACGTGGACGAGAACTCCAGCCTGTTCATTTATTTCTCCGGGCATGGCGCACCCAAGGCGGAGACGGGGGAGGCGTACATTGTTCCATACGACGGAGATCCGGCCTTCATCGAACAGACCGGCTATCCCCTCAAGAGACTCTACCGGGCTTTGGAGAAACTTTCGACGAAGAACATTGTCGTGATGCTCGACTCCTGCTTCTCAGGGGCAGGCGGTCGATCTGTGATGGCGAAGGGAGCCAAACCCATGGCCCTGACGGTCGAAGGGATGGCCAGCAGTTCGAGGGCCGTGGTGTTGGCCGCAACGTCGGGCAGCAATCTGAGTCTGGCCGATCGGGAAACGGGACACGGCTTGTTCACCCACTATGCGCTTCAAGGTATGGGTGGCGATGCCGATGCCAACGGCGATAGCGCGATCGATGTGCAGGAACTGTTCGAGTATCTCAAGCCGCAGGTGCAGCGGATCGCCCGCCGGGTCTATAACACCGAACAAGTTCCACAGTTGGTCATTCCGCCGAATCTTGTCAGTCAGCCGCCGCTCAGATTGATCGAACGGTAGCAGGCTGCTGAAAAAGACTTCCCCGGCTGCGTTCTCGCATCGCTCAGACCCTCAACGTACCGAAAAACGTACGCCTCGGGCCTTCGCTTGCTGCGGCCTTGCCGGAAGGCTTTTTTGAGCAGCCTGGAGAAACCGGACGGGCGCACTTATGGAATTCGCTAGCGTTTCAAGCCACTTAGAAATCTTTAAATAACCCGTAAAACCCCTCTATTCGCCGCTCTCCTATCAAGGTAAAATCCTCCAGATTCCAGAGTAGCTATCCGAGAGGAGGTGTCTCATGGCGGAGTCGATCAAGGTCGCGCAGTATTTCAAGATGGCGGTGCCGGACAAGGCGGGCGAAGCGGTGAGGATGCTGGATGCGATCAAGGGGGCGGGAGTGAACCTGCTCGCGTTCTCGGGATTCCCGCGCGGCCGCAAGGCGCAACTGGATTTCGTGCCGGAGGATCCGGCGCGATTCAAGGAAGTGGCGAAGTACAACAAATGGAAGGTGCAGGGGCCGAAGTCCTGCTTCGTCGTCCAGGGCGACGACCGGGTCGGGACTCTGGCCGATGTGCTGGGGCGGCTGGTGGATGCCAAAATCAACGTGACGGCGGCGGATGCGGTCAGCGCCGGCATGGGCCGGTTCGCCGTGCTGATTTTCGTGAAGCCAAGCGCGGTCAAAAAAGCCGCAGCGGCGCTGGGCGCGTCATGAGAGGAATGATGCGACGGATTCTGCCGGCGCTTGTCTTGTGTGCGCTCGGTCCGGCCATGTCAGCGTGGGCCGGATCGAATACGGCGCTGGTGGGTACGTGGAGCGGGGACTTTGCCGGCGAGCCGTTCCAGTTGATTCTGAATGCCGATGGGACCGGCCAGATGGACGGGCCGATCCAATGGCAGGTGCAGGGGAACAAGCTGGTCATTGCCGAAGCCGACGGCACGATGGCCTATAACTTTGTGCTCAAAGGGTCGAAAATGACCGTCTCGGGTGGCGATCTCGAATCGCCTTTGACGCTGACCCGCATCGGCGGTTCCGGCAAAGCGGTTCCTCCCGTCGCGCAGACGCCGGCGGGGAAGCCCTCGCGCGGTTCGGCCGCGCAATTCCTCGCCGGTCGGTACTCGGCCTACAGCGGCCACTCCACCTATTCGGGATCGTATTCCAGCGAGAAACGCGGCGCGCTGTGCAGCAACGGCCTGTTTCAGCTCAGCAGCGAAACCTCCAGTTCGGGTTCGTCGGGCATGGCCGGCGTACAGGGCGGCAACAGCGGCCGCTGGACGGCGGAAGGCGACGAGGTGCGCGGCACGCTGATTCTGCAATTCAACAACGGCCAGCAGCAGCGGATTCCGTACGTGACATCCGCGAACCCGAAGGATCGCAGCTACTACGGGCCTGCGGTGACGTTCGACGGGACAACGTATCAACGCACGGGCGACGGGAATTGCCGTTAGCGCACGCGTCCTATGCGCATTGTCGTAGCCGGCGGAACGGGATTCATCGGACGGGTGCTCTGCCAGCGCCTGACCAACGGAGGTCATGCTGTCACGGTGCTGACGCGTGATCCCGAAAAAGCCAGGGCGACGGTCTATCACGCCGTCCGCATTGTTCCCTGGCAGGGATTTCGCGGCCCGACGGAAGCGTTGTCGAAGGCGCTGAGCGAATGCGACACGGTCATCAATCTCGCCGGCTCGCCGCTCGCCGAAGGCCGTTGGACGCCGCAGACCAAAGACCTGCTCCGCAAGAGCCGCGAGGGAACCACCACTGCCATCGTCTCGACACTGGCCAAGCTCAAAACCCGTCCCGTGCTGCTGATGAATGCCTCGGCAATCGGCTTTTATGGTCCGCGCGGCGACGAAGAACTGACGGAGGATGCACCTTCCGGCGACGGGTTTCTGGCCAGCCTCTGCCGCGAGTGGGAAGGGGCGGCTCGCGCCGCCGAACGGCTGGGCGTGCGCGTGGTCATGCCACGCATCGGCGTGGTGCTTGGCAGGGACGG
>DASQGO010000022.1:0-2867 GCA_035632555.1 Nitrospiraceae bacterium
GGCTCCAGCGCAAGGATGCCGGTCTGCAGAAAGCGAATGACGGTCCGGTAGAGCTCCAGCAGGATGATCACCAGCAGCAGGTCATTGAGCAGTCGCAGGCCGGCCGGCAGGAGACCCGAATGGCTCGCCGCATTGATGAACGTGTACCAGCTTTGGGCGAAGATCAGCATGCCTAGGATGAGCAGGCTCAGGCCTGCCGTGACATAGCCCCAGACATCGAGCCATTCCATCCAGGACACCATCTGGCACGGCCAGTGCTTCATCACTCCCATACGGTCGTTCATAGTCCTCCTTCCACCATAGGATGGTGTGTCTTACGCCGTTCCATGTTGCCCGGTTTCCGCTCCCGAGGTATCGGCCTCAGGTCCTCGCATCGGCTGGAATTTCAAGACTTGCGCTGAACTCAACGTCAGCGAATGTCCGCAGCAGCGGATTTCTTTGAACCCCGCGCCGCCGTCAATGACGATCACGCGCAGCCCGCACGAATCCGGATACAATTTTTTCTCGTCCAGGATGACTGAAATCGGCATGCGGCCCCGGCTGCGGCCCAGCGGGGACCCGACGTCGGGGACAATATCCTCTTCGGTCAGTTCGTGATCGCAACAGAGCACTTTCTCGAACCCCGCCCCGCCGCCCATGACCTTGATGATGAGGCCGCAACTGCCGGGGTGCCGCTTATGCTCGTCGATCAGGTCGCCTTTTTTCACAGCCATGCGATGCCCTCTACGCGTGCTCTGCCGCGGCCACGCCCCGCGTTTCATCAACTCGCTGGAACAGCAGCAGCCCGACGGCGAAGAAGACGGCCATGGAGAGGACCGCCCATCGCTGGCTGCCGGTCCAGGCCGTCACTTCGCCATAGACCACCGGGCCGATGACTGCGGCGAATTTGCCGGTGACGGTGAAGAAGCCGAACAGCTCGCCCTGCTTGCCCGGTGGGACGAAGCGTCCGATCAGCGCCCGACTGGTGGCTTGATTGGCGCCGAGCACGGCGCCCGCCACCAGCCCAATCATGTAAAACTGCGCGTGGGTCTGGACGACCGACGCGGCTCCCACGACGCCGATCCAGATCAACAGCGTGAGGCTGATCGTACGCGTCGAGCCGATGCGATCGGCCAACAGGCCGAATCCCACCGCGCCCAGACCCGCCGTCACTTGCGTGATG
Source organism: Nitrospiraceae bacterium (assembly GCA_035632555.1). Lineage (GTDB taxonomy): Bacteria > Nitrospirota > Nitrospiria > Nitrospirales > Nitrospiraceae > 2-02-FULL-62-14. The sequence goes on from DASQGO010000022.1 coordinate 1,163, forward strand.
AGGAAATAGATAATCAGATCGCCCGGAGAAAAGTCCAGGACTTTGTTGGCAAAAATGGCGGACGCCACGATGACGGTGTTGATCGCATCCGTGTAGATCAGATAGGCGATGAGGAACCACAGGAGATCCCGGTAACGTGTGATCATTTTTGCGGTCGCGGAGAGCCGCGCGAAGGTGTCGTGCCAGGCCGACGCGCCGGCCATGGACGGCTGCGGACGGGCGCGCTCGCGGAGCCACAGCAGGGTGGGCAGCGAGGCGATCAGGAAAAAGGCGGCGGTCACCACGAAGCTCAGCCGGTACAGCGGCAGATTGTCCGCCGCGAAGCCGCCTGCGATGAACGGATAGGCCAGGGCCAGCGAGAGCAACCCGCCGACATAGCCGAGCCCCCAGCCATAGCCGGAAATCCGTCCCATCGTCGCCGGCGTGGCAATTTCAACCAGGAACGCGCTGCAGAAAAGGAATCCCAGCTCGAAGGCGATGTTGGCGGAGCCGAGGAGCAGCAGGCCGAGCCACACGTCGCCCTGCTCGACCACGAAGAGCAGGGCCGTGCAGGCGACACAGAGCAGCGTGGAGCCGATCAGCAGCGGGCGCTTGATTGCCCGCGCATCGGCCAATGCGCCCAGCAGAGGGGAGAGCAGCGCAACCAGCAGCATCGAGATCGCGTAGCCCCAGAACCAGACTCGCTCCGCGGTTGCCCCTCCGAGGTCGCGCGCGACGACCTGGATGAAGTAGACGCTGTAGGCGACGGTGATGATGAGGGTGGTGAACGACGAGTTGGCGAAGTCATACAGGCACCAGGCCCAGAGTTCTTTCGGCCCGGCGGGCGGCAGGGTTTCGTTGTGCGAAGGGGTCACGTCTGCGCTTTCGGTAGCCGTTCGTGCGTGCGCCGGATCGCATCGAGCAGGACCTGATGCGTGCGGCAGCCGACGACCAGTTGTGCGATGCCCGGGTCAGCCGGCAGGTGGGAACGCAGGAACTTCCGCTTGAGCTGCAGAATCCGGCGCAGGGATGCCTTGAGGCGGTCCGCAGGGATGGTTCCGAGCTCGACCGCCTTGCGAACGGCGTCCATCGCGACCACGGCCCGTCCGCGGTCTTTGCAGATCAACAGGATGTCGGCGCCGGCCAGAAAGGCCTGCACGGCGGCGTCCCCGATGCCATGGTGGTCGCTGATCGCGTGCATTTCCAGGTCGTCGGTGACGACCACGCCGTCGAACCCCCATTGCTCCCGCAGCAGGCCGGTGAGGATTGCCGGGGAAAGCGTTGCGGGCCGCTGCGCATCCAGCGCCGGGTAGACCACGTGGGCCGTCATGATCGACGCGAGGCCGTTGGCGGTCGCGCGTCGAAAAGGCGGCAGTTCCCGCTCGAAGAGCACCTCGGCGGGAACCTTCACGACCGGCAGTTCCTTGTGCGAATCCGTGCTCGTGTCGCCGTGACCGGGAAAATGCTTTCCGCAGGCGACGACGCCCTTGCCTTGGAACCCGCGGATCGCCGCCAGTCCCAACTCGGCCACCACGTCGGGCTCGGTGCCGTAGGCCCGGTCGCCGATGACCGGATTGTCCCGGTTGCTGTGCACGTCCAGAACCGGCGCCATGTTCATGTTGATGCCGACCGCGCGCAACTCGGCGGCGGTGATGGCTGCCGCCGCGTAGGCAAGCTCTTCCGAACGGCAGGCTCCGACGGATCCGCAGGGCGGAAAAATCGTAAA
>DASQGO010000023.1:0-4841 GCA_035632555.1 Nitrospiraceae bacterium
CCTGACGGATGAACTGGGCGGCAAAGTCAAGGTGCTGGCGCTGGAGCAGGACCGTGCGAAGATTCGGGCTCATGCAGATGTCATGGTGGCGAAACGGGAACTCAAGGCGCTTGTGTGGGATGAGAAGTCGGACCTCTCCGCCATCCAAGCCAAGCTCAAGGAGCGCGCCGCACTCGACGCCAACGTGCAGTTCATGGAAGTCAAGGGACGGCGTGAGCTCCTTGCGGTGCTGACGTCCGAACAGCGTGACAAACTCAAGGCCATGCGCGAGCCGATGAGGGACTCTCATCGAACGAGGATGTCGAGCCGGGAGCACGAGCAGGCTGCTCATGAGGAGGTTGCAGAAGGGGCCCCCTCCGCGCCGGAGACCGGGCGATATGAGGGAAGCGGCGAGCGGCAGCCCGGTTGAACCCTTGCCAAGGTCTCGTGCGTGGCGTTTGCAGGTGCGGTATGATGCAGGCTCCGGCGCCGGGGCAAGGCGCCGGAGCCTTGCCCGTATTGGAGTGCAGACTCAGGTGGCCGATGATCGCGAGATTATCCACCGGGTGTTGCAGGGGGAGATCGACTTGTTTGCGGAGTTGATCACCCGGCATCAACGCCACGTGGCGAGAATCGTGGGCCGCCATGTGCCGCACGACCGCGTGGCGGAGGTCGCCCATGACGTGTTCGTCCGGGCGTACGGGAGCCTGTCGAATTTTTCCGGTCGCGTGCCGTTCGAGCATTGGCTGTCCGGCATCGCCGTCCGGACAAGTTACGAATTCTGGCGGGTGAGCCGGAGAGAGGAACTACCGGTGAGCGCCCTGACTGCGGACCATCAGCAGTGGATGGAGCACGTGCTGGCGGCGGAGTCGGACGGCCAGTTTCGCGAACAGGCCAGGCAGCGGGAGGCGACCGAATTGCTGGATTGGGGACTGGGCCGGCTGTCGGCGGAGAATCGCCTGGTGCTCACCCTGGTTCATCTCGAAGGCTACTCCGTTCGCGAAGCGGCCGGTCTGCTGGGATGGAGCGTTGCGAACGTCAAGGTGCGGGCCCATCGGGCCCGGCAAACGCTCCGGAAACTATTTCTTGACAGGGAGGCTTAGGGCCATGACACAGCGCAGCGACGAAGATTTCAACAAACTCGAGCGCGCGTTGGCGGAGGCCCATCGCTCCCGCCAGGAACCTGTACTTGGTCGGGACTGGATTCAGCACGTGATGCGGGACATCCGTCTGGAAGAAGCGCGGTCCGCGACGCTGTTCGGAGGGATCGCGCTTGTCGTGTGGCGGGGGGCCGCGGTCGCGGCCACGGTCGCCCTGATCGTCGCCGCCTCGGCGCTGGTGTACACCGGCCAGAGCGAAGGCGAGCTCACGGCGCTGTTGTCGGACGAACTGGAAGCTGGTGTGCCGCTCAGCGAGTAGGCGATACATGCAGGAGGGACCGGTCATGACGCGAGGGAAATTGTGGGGCGGACTCATCGTCCTGTTTCTTGCCGGAATGCTGACGGGCATTGTCGGGACCTGTCTCTATCACCGGTACGAGCAGCAACACCGCGGGGAGGGAGGGCCGGCGGCAAAGCAGGAGCGGCTCATGAAGCATCTGACGCAGGAGCTGTCGCTCACGCCGGAACAGCAAGCCGACATCCGGCCGATCGTGAAACGGACCCATCTGGATATCCTGCAGTTGCGTTTCCAGCATCAGCCGGAGGTCGAACGGATTTTTGCCAAAGGCATGGCCGAGATCAAGCCGACATTATCCGAAGACCAGCAGACGAAACTGGACGGATTGTATGCCAAACTCCAGCGACGCTGGCAGGACTCGCGGGACTATCTGCAGGCTGCCCAGGAGCGAAAATAGACAGGAGAGCGGAATCGCGCACAGGCGGCATCGCCGCCGGCAATTATGATCACCGCCGAAACGGGCGGTGAGTTGCTTTTGGGACCGATCCATCACACAATAAACGAAAGGATAGTGCGGCCAGGAAGAGGACTGTGCTGAGCATGCGGAAAGCAGTGTGGATCATCGGCATTTTGGCGGTGGGCGTGACCATCGGCGGCTACGTGTTTTTCGGCGGAGAGCGGAAGGTGCCCATCCGCTATAAGACCGCGCCGGTGGAGCGTGGTTCGATCGTCTCGGTCGTCAACGCCACGGGCACGATCAATCCCGTCGTGCTGGTGCAGGTGGGCAGTCAGGTAACCGGCATGGTGGAAAGCCTGACCGCGGATTTCAATTCCGTGGTCAAAAAAGATCAGGTGGTCGCGCGGATCGATCCTTTCCCCTATCGGGCGCGGCGCGATCAGGCCTCCGCCAATCTGGCGAATGCCAAAGCGGCCGTCGCCAAGTCCAAGGCGGATCTCTCGCAGCGCAAGCGCGAACTGGATCGCATCCAATCCCTCCTCAAGCAGCAGTTTGTGTCGCAGAACGATGTGGATATGGCGGTGACGGCGCACGAAGGGGCCCTCGCGCAGTTGGCGGTGTCGGACGCCGCCGTGAAGCAGGCGCAGGCGGCGCTCGAGGCGGCGGAGCTGGACCTGACCTACACGGTCATCAAGTCGCCCATCGACGGCATCGTCATTTCACGTCTTGTCGAGCTCGGCCAGCGCATCTCGGCCAGCGTGTCGATCCCGACGATCTTTGTCATCGCGCAGGACTTGACGAAGATGCAGGTGGACGCCAATGTGAGCGAAGCGGACATCGGCGGCGTAGCCGAAGGCAAGGACGTCGGGTTTACCGTGGATGCCTATCCGGGCGAGCCGTTCCATGGAAAGATCCGGCAGGTCCGCAACGCGCCGGTCAGCGTGCAGAATGTGGTGACGTATGACGTGGTCGTGGGAGTCGACAACACGGACCTTCGCCTGAAGCCTGGCATGACGGCGAATGTCACCATCGTCGTCGCCCGCAAAGACCAGACACTGAAAATGCCCAACTCCGCTCTCCGTTTCAGGCCTCCGCAGTCCGCACCCGCGGACGCTGCCGCGGGGCGTCCGGCCGTTGCGGCCGGCGTCGGCTCCGCCGCTGCGAAGACCGTGTGGAAGATGGATCCGTCCGGTGATCCAGTTCCGGTCGCCACGCAGACGGGCATCTCGGACGGCAACTACACCGAAATTGTGGATGGCGTCCTGCAGGAAGGCGATCAGATCATTGTCGGCCTTGAAACATCCCGTGCCCTGGTGAAGTCGGATCAGCTTCCCCCTGGATTCGGCAGCAGCTCGCACAGCCGTCCGCGCGGACGGGAGCGGGGGTTGTAAAGGGAGACGGGGCCGTCTCTTGCCCGCGCAGCCCGCACGATCAGAATGTGCTCGCGGGACGCGCGCAGGTGAGGCATCCCCGTCTCCCTTCTGGTTTGGATGAGGTATAAATTATAAATATGGGTGCATTGATCGAGTGCCAGGATCTGTGGAAGGTCTATCGGCTGGGAGACGTCGACGTCCAGGCGCTGCGCGGTGTCACGCTGGACATCCAGCGGGGCGAGTTCGTGTCGATCATGGGCTCGTCCGGTTCGGGCAAGTCCACGCTGATGAACATCCTTGGTTGCCTGGATGCTCCCACCAAAGGCTGCTATCGGCTCAACGGGAAGGAGGTTGGCAGTCTCGATTCCGATGCGCTGGCGGAGATTCGAAACCGGGAAATCGGGTTCGTGTTTCAGAATTTCAATCTGATTCCCCGGACGAGTGCATTGGAGAACGTGCAGCTTCCGCTGTTCTATAAAGGCACGTCGCTGCGTGAGCAGCGTGCGCGGGCTGCCGAGGCGCTGGCCCGCGTGGGGTTGAGCGGACGGGAGCATCACTATCCGGCCCAACTATCAGGCGGGCAGCAGCAGCGCGTGGCCATCGCGCGGGCCCTGGTCTCCGCTCCCTCCATTCTGCTGGCCGACGAGCCGACGGGCAATCTGGACACGGAATCCAGTCGCGATATCATGGCGGTGCTCGAACGCTTGAATCGGGATGAGGGCATCACGGTCATCGTGGTCACGCACGAGTCGAGCATTGCCGCCTACACCGCCCGCGAGATTGTGGTCAAGGACGGACAGATCGTCACCGATCATGCGCAGACACCAGTCAGCGCGGCTCGCACATAGGAACGCCGATGGGCGCATTTCTTCTGCTGACCATCATGACCGCATTCCGCATTCTCGGCCGCAACCGGCTGCGGGCGGGGCTGACCGTGCTGGGGATCGTGATCGGGGTCGCGGCCGTGATTGCCATGATCAGCATCGGCCAGGGCGCGAAGGCCGCCGTGCGCGCACAGGTGGCGAGCATGGGCACCAACGTCATCATCATTCTGCCCGGCGCCACGACGACGGGTGGCGTACGCGGAGGCCAGGGGAGCGCAGTTACGTTGACGGTGGCGGACGCGCAGGACATTAAAAAGCGGGCGCCGCTGCTGATCGATACCGCCTGGGGCAAGCGCGATGTCATGCAGGCCGTCTATGGCAACAGGAATTGGAACACGCCGGTCAACGGCATTTCCCCGAGTTACCTGACGATTCGGGACTGGGCGTTCACCAGCGGCGTGCCGTTCACGCAGACGGACATGGATATGGCCGCCCGCGTCGCTCTAGTAGGGCAGACGGTGGTGGACAATCTCTTTGAGCCGGGCGAGGAGCCGGTCGGGGCGACGATCCGCCTCAAAAACGTTCCGTTTACGGTGATCGGCGTGCTGGCGCCGAAAGGGCAATCGTCCCAGGGCAGCGATCAGGACGACACCATCTTTATTCCCTTCACGACGGCGGAACGCAAGGTGCTGGGGACGCAGTTCCTGGGGTCGATTGGCGCCATCTTCGCGTCCACCGAACGGATGGAGGACTTGCCGGAGGCCGTCGAGCAAATCCGCGATGTCCTCAGAAGCCGCCATCGCCTTCAGC
>DASQGO010000024.1:0-4466 GCA_035632555.1 Nitrospiraceae bacterium
CGGTCAGGGCCATGCGGCCGATCGCAACGATCTCGAGATTCAGCAGCAGCATCAGGGCGCCGAACAGTCCCACGGTCGGGCCGCGGAGACGCGCGAGAAACAGATATTGGAGAACGATAAGGCCGACGCCGAACAGGGCCGAAGGCAGGCGGGCGGTGAATTCGCTGACGCCGAACAGGGTATAGGCGCCGCTCGTCAGCCAATAGATGAAGACCGGCTTGGCGAAGCGGGGCTGGTAGTTGAGGGTGGGGCTGATCCAATCGCCCGTTTCGACCATCTCGCGGGCGGCTTCGGCGTTGCTGCCTTCGTCACGGTCGGTGAGGCCCAGCCCGCCCAGGCCCAGAAAAAAGAGGAGCGCGGACAGTGCCAGCAGGAGGACGAGATGGGCGCCGCGTTCGTCCTGGTTCACCCGTTGCCCTTTGCCTGCCCGGGCACGGAGGCCGACGCGGCGACGGCCTGGTTGGAGCGGGCGATCAGCATGAGGTTGCGCAGGTAGACGATGGCGCCCACGCTCTGGCCGGCGATGAACACCGGGTCCTTGCGGTAGATGGCATAGGCGAGGGTGATCAGGCCGCCGATCAGGCTCATGTACCAGAAGGCGATCGGCACGCGGCTTTCGGCATGCTTTTCAGAGGCAATCCACTGGACGACCCAGCGCATGAAAAAGACGCCCTGCCCGAGAAAGCCGATTCCGATCCAGACGGCCTCGGTGTGCGTCAGGCATTTCTCGAAGACACAGATCACGGGTGCTGTCTTTCCTGCCCGGCGCGCAGGGCGTAGCGCAGGACCCGGCGCTGCATCCACCGGACGGCGATCAGATCGTAGAGGCTTTTGAACAGCCGGTTGCCGATCCCGTATTTGGAGGTGCCGTGCGCACGCGGGAGGTGGCGCACCGGCACTTCCGTCAGCGTGAAGCCGTGCATCTTCGCCAGCGCCGGGAAAAACCGGTGCAGGCCTTCGAACAACTGCAGTTGCTCGACCACGCCGCGGCGGAACACCTTCAGCGAGCAGCCGGTGTCGTGGATCCGGTCGCCGAGCACGGCGCTCCGGAATGCGTAGGCGATGCGCGAAGACAGTTTGCGCACGAGGTTGTCGTGGCGGTCCTTGCGCCACCCGCAGACAAGGTCGTACTGGGCGGCCAGGGGCAGCAGCGTGAGAATGTCGGCCGGGTCGAATTGCAGATCGCCATCCAACGTCACGATCAAGTCACCCTTGGCCTGCCGGAAGCCGGCGTCGAAGGCCGAGGTCTGGCCGTAGTTGCGGTCGAAGTGCAGCACGCGGACCTGCGGATATTGGGCGGCCAGGTTATCCATCAATTGGCTGCTGCCGTCGGTGCTGCCGTCGTCGATGTAGAGGATTTCGAACGGCACGGTCCGGGACCGCTCGTGCGTGCCCAGGACTTTCAATAACTGCTCGGTCAGCGGCGGCAGATTGTCCCGTTCGTCCTTGATCGGGATGACGATGGAGGCCCAGGGACGGGAGGAAGCGGACATGCACGCATTCTACAGAAGGGATGGAGGACGGTCAAACTGCAGCGCGGCGGATTCTTCCGCGTGCGGCGCGTATTCGCGTGCGGGCGGCAGGATCGGCTACGACTTTTCCTTGACGGTGAACCGCATCGTGCCGATCAGGCTCAGCTCCGTGACGGAGAACCCCACATGGATCTCCACCTTGTACCGGCCGGGCTTCCACCCGCCGGCCGGTGGAGCCAATCTGACATAGCCGCTTTCGTCCTCGAGCGCCATGTACATGACGTCTTGCGCGATCAAGGTCTTCGGGTCGAGTCCCGGGACTTGTTCGGGGTAGCAGATGCCGAACACCTGATAGGGCTGGTAATGCTGGTGCACGTTGAAGACGATGTAGACAGCCGGGGAGGAGGGGGGGAAGACGTCGGTCGGCTGGACGGGCACGATCTCGTGCGTGCGCCGGTAGCCCAGTTCCTCGTCGAATCCTTCGGCGGTCTGGATACTGATGAACAATCCCTCGGGGGGCTTGTCGAAGTCATACGTGGGAAGAGGATTCTTATCCTGGAGATCCGGCGGGCCGTCGGCGGCGAGCCCGGTGCCGGCCCAGCAGGTTGCGAGCGACAGCAGAATAAGAGAACAATATTGCAGACGCATCGCACGCATGGCCTTGTCGTACCGTACCCTCAAGGGGCTGTCAAGCCGCCCTTCCCTGCCGTGTGGAGGTGCATTGCCCGGCGAAAAGCCGTTCTGGTACTATGCCGCGCTATGGTGACGAATACCGCGACCAATCCCGATGCGCTGCCGCAACCCATGGGCGAATTCAGCCCTGTGGACGAGTGGCAGGCGCACATCAACAGGATTTTTTACGGGCTCCGGGGCGGGCGCGTCCAGGACTATTACCAGACCTTTGCCTCGGCCGATTACCGTCTGGCGCATGCCTTGGCGCAGGATTATTTCGATCGCGTCCGCAAGCGCGACAAGGCGTCGGGAAGCCGGTCGCCTCTGATCGTCCACGAATGGGGTCCAGGCAACGGGAACCTTGCGGCCTGTTTTCTGACCCATCTGAAAGCGCTGGATAAAGACGGCCTGGTCTACCCGCGAGTCCGCTACGTGCTGGTTGATGGGCATCAGACCATTCTGGACGGCGCGCAAACCCATCCGGACCTGGCTCCCCATCGGGAGCGGGTGGAGACGCTTCGCGCGGATGCGTCGTCGCTGGCGCCGGTCAAGGACGGCACGGTGGACCGCATCATCTGCAACGAACTGTGGAACGATCTTCCAGCCAAGCTGATGCTGCGCAAGGGCAGTCAGATCGAGGAAGAATACCTCCGCCCCAACCTGAACGAGAAGCGGCATGCCGCCATCGAGGATTGGTCCGGCTTCGTGCGCGCGTTCAACGAGACCGACGTGGCGGCCCTGGCAGCCTTCCCCGCCTTTTTGGAGGACATCATCTGGGAGAAGGAGTACCACAAGACCGAATGGAAGGATGTGCCCTACCGGAAGACCATCACGGATTTTCTCAAGCAGATCGACGAACATGTCCTCGTACCGGTCAACTTGGGTGCCTGCGCGACGCTGAAAGAGGCCAAGCGGCTCCTGGTGCCCGGCGCGGCCGGCTTCAGCAGCTTTGACGCGGGAGCGGATGAGCCGGCGGTCCTGAACGATCCCGAAAAACCCTGCTACGGCCTCTTCGGCGGGCAGTACAGTTTCATGGTGAATTTCGCGCTAATGGAGTCGGTGGCCTCCTATCTGGGCATCCGCGCGGCCACGATCGAGACCCAACGGGAATTCGTCGGGTGCAGCCTCGGCACCAACGTCATCAGCCTGATGGACCTTCTGGCGTCCTATCCTTCTCCGCGATCGCTGCAGCCGTGGGAGCAGGACCGGTTGATCATCAAGACGATCCAGATCCTCAAGGGGAAGTACAGGAGCCCCTACCAGCGCCGGATCGAGATCCCTATCCGGAACGAGACCCCTCCCCAGGAACGCGACGCGCTCCTGAAGGTCCTGCAGGCCTTGGGGACGGACGGTATTCCGGACACGGTAGCCTATCTGACGGAGGAACAGATCACCGGCTCGATGGCCGGGCTGGAACAGCTGGGGTATTACCGCGACACGATCATGGCGGCCCTGGCCACGCCGCCTCAACCCATTGACTATCGCCACTTTTTCTTTTCCTCCTAGGGCTGTCTGCCCGTCGAAATCTGCCACACGTTCCCAGAAATTCCTTGACTAGAATCGTGAATTTCGGTAGCGTGCCTTCGATTTGATCGAAAAAGACCCGTTTCGATTCACGATTCGCTAGAGGCGCACAGATGTTCGGTTCATTCGGTTGGATGGAACTCTTACTGATCCTGTTTATCGTCCTGATTATCTTTGGCGCGGGCAAGATTCCTCAACTCGGGGAGGGACTGGGAAAGGCGATCAAGGGGTTCAAGAAGGCCGTTCACGAGCCGGAACCGGTCGAGGCGACCGCGATACCGGTGCCGGATCAACCGGGTCAGCCCACCCCCATCGCTCAATCCCCATCAACACAGACGAGCCCCATGGCTGCGACACGGGCGTCGGAGCATCCGAAACAGGCCTAGGGCCTCACGCGTCACGTTTCACTGGTTCGAAAAAAATGTTTGGCCTGGGAGCCGGCGAAATTCTCATCATCCTGGTCCTGGCCTTCTTGCTGTTCGGGCCCAAGCAGTTGCCGGAAGTGGGACGCCAGGTCGGCAAGGCCGTCAAGGGACTGAAGGAAACGGCGGACGACCTCAGGAAGTCGGTCGAGCCGGAGGTCAACCTGATCCAGCAGGAAGTGAAGATGGTCGAGCAGGACTTGGAAGCCTCCATGAAGGAGGCGGAGGAAGAGGTCAACGCGATCGCCAGCAAGGCCGACCAGGACGGAAATTCGAAATCCGCTTGATTTTATTTTAAAAGGCTGATATTTGCAGCATTGTTACGGAAGGGGGTGACGTCGGGAGCATCACGAAAGGCCGTTCGGGATGTCCCGAC
>DASQGO010000025.1:0-2236 GCA_035632555.1 Nitrospiraceae bacterium
GGTGCCGAAGGTGGCGCGGGCGATCTGCGAGACGACGGTTTCGTCGGCACAGGGCACGACATGCAGGTGATGCGCCATCACGCTGATGCCGATGAACATGGTGCCGAGGATCAGCGCCATGCCGGCCATGGTGATGGAGGCGTTGCGGGGTTCCGGCTTTCTGAAGGCCGAGACGCCGTTGGAAATGACCTCGACGCCGGTCAGCGCCGTGCAGCCGGACGAAAAGGCGCGGAGCAGCACGAAGAGCGTCAGCGCCTCCGTGGTCTCGGCGACGACGGGCTGGCAGACGCCGGCCTCCGCCGGCTGCCCGCTCATGATCCGCATGGCTCCCATGCCGAGCATGAAGAAGAGCGAGCCGATGAAGATGTAGGTCGGGGTCGCGAAAATCTTGCCCGACTCCCGGACACCGCGCAGGTTCACGACCAGGACCAATATAATGGTGGCGAGCCCGATCGCGACGCGGTGCGGGAGCAGCTCCGGCACCGCCGAGGTCAGGGCGGCCACGCCGGCCGCGACGCTGACCGCGCCCGTGAGCACGTAATCGATCATGAGCGCCGCGGCGGCGATCAGGCCCGGCCAGATTCCGAGATTGGCCTTGGATACGGTGTAGGCGCCGCCGCCGGCCGGGTATTCATAGATGATCTGCTGGTACGACAGGGTGAGGACCGTCAGGAGAATGACGATGGCGATGCTGATCGGGATGGAGTAACTGAGCGCCGAGGCCCCGACCAGGATCAGGACCAGCAGGATTTCCTCCGTCGCATAGGCGACCGAGGACAGTGCGTCGGACGAGAAGACAGCCAATGCGAGGCGCTTGGACAATCGTTCATGCGCGGCCTGTGCGGTTTTGAGAGGGGACCCGAGGAAGAAGCGTTTCAGCAGCATATGTGAGCGCGTATTATCGCACAAACGGGGGCCGTCTGTAAGTGGCCCGCGCGGGGGTTGACATGGTTTGGCGACTTGAGTATCGTAGGACCGTTTTTATACCATTCATCAAATGTTTTTGGAGGCGATTAACCGGTTACGCGCCACAGGCCGGGTTGTTCCCGCCAGTGTCCATCCTGTAACCACATAGCTGATTCACAGAGCCTGTCATGTCATTTCCATCTCAAGGAGGCTGTTCCATGTTACATGCTATTTGCACTTCGTTCGTCCGCCCGTTCGGCTGGCTGGCCATCGGCGCATTCGCGATGCTCCCGGTGGCGGTCTCGGCTGAGACGCCGGCAGCCCACGTTCACCAGACGGGGATGACCCACCAGACACCGGAGTGGGCCGAGAAACTCAAGGCGCAGACCATCATCGAGGACACCAAGGAAGGCCGCCCGGAGCGCGCGCTTCAGGTGGAGATGCAGCACCAGCGCATCATGCGCCAGATGGAGCAGGATGCCCAGGCGCAGCAGACGAGCGGCGCGTTCAACAACATGTCCATGATGCACCAGTACGGCGCGGGCGGGCAGGACATGCTGCTTGTGTCGGATCCGCGGCAGGAGCCGGTCATGCAAGGCGGCCGCTGCCCGGCGGGGGCTCCGGTCCGGGCCTACGACGTGTCGGCGATCAACGTCGAGATCACGCTGAACACGTGGCTGGATTTCTATCCCGGCTACATGTACACGCTGACCGAGAATCTCGATAAGGTTCGCGCGGAAGAGGAAAAGAACAAGGCGGCCCGCGAGAAGGAGGGCTTCGACCCCGGCGCGGTGCTTCCCGGCGTGCAGGCCCAGTGGATTCAGCCGCTGGTGATCCGCGGCAACCAGGGCGACTGCGTCAAGATCAAGCTGCAGAACAAGCTGGAGGGCGGCGAAGACGTCAGCCTGCACATCCACGGCTCCAGCGCGGTGGTCAGCGCGACCGGCAAGCCGGCGACGACGACCAACCCGGACTCGATCGTGGCCCAGAACAAGGCGGTGGATCTGGAATGGTACATCCACCCGAACACGCAGGAAGGCGCCCGCCAGTTCCATAGTTTCAGCAACGACCGCGAGCTGACGGTGCTGGGCATGTTCGGCACCTTTGTCGTGGAGCCGAAGGGCTCAGAGTATCTGGAACCGCTGGGCACCGGCGATCCGACCCCGGCGCGGAGCGGCTGGCAGGTCATCATCAAGAACGGGACCGGCCCTGACTTCCGCGAGTTCGTGCTGATGTATCACGAGAACGGCGACGAGGCGTTCCGCATCAACAATAAGAAGGGCGATTTCATTCCGCAGCGCGATCCGCTGACGGACGCCTACCGTCCGGC
>DASQGO010000026.1:0-10135 GCA_035632555.1 Nitrospiraceae bacterium
GATCGAAACACGGTGGGCCTACGAGCAGTTGTCCGCCGGGCGCGCGGCTGTGCAACCGCTTTCAAATGAGCTTCGCCGGATCGACCTCGGCGGCACGATGTCCTGGGAGCAGGCGGTCGCGCTGATGGAAAACGACTTCGAAGCGGCGCTGGCACCGACGCATGACGTGCTGGGGAAGATCAAGCAGCAGTTGCTGGCGGCCGGCGCGGAGGCGGCGCTGCTGTCCGGGAGCGGCGCCACGGTGTTCGGGGTGTTTCGCGACAAGCCCGCGGCGGTCCGCGCGCAGCGGGCGCTCAGCCGGACCGAGGGCTGGCGGGTCTTCGCCGTTCCGGCCGGGACCGCCCCGCTTTCATGCGAGACCGGCGGCACGCCGCATCCGACGGGTAGTGGGATACTTTCGATTTCTCCATCTATCACGTAACAGTTTTTACCTTTCCAAAATCTCCGTTCGTAGCTCCTCAATTAACGCATTCACCCGATCCTCTTTTTTTGCGAGCATTTCTTCAGCCTCAGCTAATTGATCTCGCTTCTCGATATATTCTGCAGTAGCTTCTTTTACAGCGTTTAACACTATGTTTTTATTAACTATTTTACGTGTTGCATTCTTAATTAAGCAAATGTTATACTTTCGTTGGTTGCGAATGTTGGTCATGCGGCACCTCCAGATTGAGGAGACAAACAATGGGTGAGCCAACTCGAATAAAAACAATCAAAGCTGAACTGGAAAAAAGCGCGAAAGAATATCTTGAGACCAGGGAACAGTTGGAGGTCGCCCGTGTTGCATTTGAGGCGGCACGAGAACGCCTTGCCGGAGTTAAAAAACATGCGACGGAAATGCTTGAAACCCTCGATTGGTACTCTTGGCAAAGAACGCACAAAGATGTTCGATATGCAGCAACCCCAGCAGGAGAGGCCATTTTGGAAGTTCTGTGGAACCGCACATTCGATTCTGCATACGCCCATCTCAATAAAGATGAACACCCAAAATTCATCCCAGAAATGACCCTGAGCGGGATTCAGATGGAACTCGAAAACGGAGGATTTGACTTTAATACGAGCACGCCACTGCGTGAAGTTAACGCTGCGCTGATGCAATTGAAGGGCGTGACGAAACTGCCCTCCGGTAACTACCGACGTGATGACGCTGATCAAGTCCTTGATCGGCTTCGGAGAAAGTATGAAGAAGATGAGGCTAAGAAAGGGAAGTGAGATTGGAAAGTGAGGGGCGTTCTGCGCGCAGGATGGAAAGTCCACAGAGCAGGCAGCGATGCGTTGCAACATCAGGCCTGCCCTGTGGCCCCTCCCCAGTTGTATGCGCCTGTAGCTCAATGGGAGAGAGCAGCCGACTACTAATCGGCGGGTTCCGGGATCGACTCCCGGCAGGCGCACCAACTTATTATAACTGGCTATCCGATGCGCTAACACCGGATAGCCGTAACCGGCGGAACCCGCGAAGGCCGCGCCGATCACACCCGTTAGGGTGATTGTAGTGTAAGACCTTTGCGGGCCTCTGTCAAAGGAGGCCCTATGAACGTACTCAAACCAGAAAAGAAACTCGCCGTGCTGATGGCCCTCTCCGAGGGTTGTTCCGTCCGATCGGTAGTCAGAATGACCGGCGTTCACAAAAAAACCATCCTCAAACTGCTGGTCGAAGTTGGGAACCGCTGCCAGACTGTGCTGGATGAAAAGATGCGCGGGATTCGCTGCGAGGCGGTTGAGTGTGACGAGCTGTGGACGTTCATTACCAAGAAGGAACGGGTTATAAACGCCACTGACCGGAAAGCACACCCTGAGTTTGGGGACGCCTATACATTTATTGCGCTTGACCCTACGACGAAGCTGGCAATTACCCATTTGGTTGGGAAGCGTGATAAGACACACACAGATATGTTTGTTGCTGATCTGAGCCAGCGCATTGCTGGTTCCACACAGATCAGTACGGATGGGTTTCAAGCCTATATCTCGACCATCCAAAGGCACTTCGGACACCGGGCCACGCATGGGGAAATCGTGAAAATGTACGCCTCTGAAAATCCCGGCCCTGGTCGCTATGCGCCGCCTAGGGTATCTGGTGTGGAAAAACTTGACCGATGGGGCTTGCCAGACCATAGAAAGATTTGCACATCCTATGTTGAGCGGCACAACTTGACGCTCAGAATGAAAATGGCCCGGTTTCATCGGTTGACGTTGGCCTTCTCCCGTAAACTGGAAAACCTGAAAGCGGCAGTGGCCCTGTATTTTTGGAACTACAATTTCTGTATGATTCATCGGTCACTCCGAGTGACACCAGCAATGGCAGCAGGGATAACCGATAGGGTATGGGAATTGAGCGATCTCGTGGCTGCATAGGAGGCGATCATGGCCAAATCATCATGGGTAGCAAAAGCCAAGAAACTTCTCGGAAAAGACGCAATCAACCTTGGCGGTGATGGGCAATTCGCCTTCATAACTCCTTGTAGAGACCCTGCGTTCACCTTATGGCCTACACGCGCAGAAGCAGAAAAGGCACTGCAAAACCTTCACCAATGCGGTGGAGCATGTATGGGGAAGAGCCACCATTACGTTCATGATCTAGGAGCATCAAAATAGCCCACCACCCATCCGACGTCGGTTGGTTGACAATTTCTCGGATTTTCCGTTACATTTCAATGTTCACCGGCCGGGTGGTTGTTCTCGGAGGGGAGTATGGAGAAGGCGCTCAAGCTCTTTTCGGGAAACGCGAATCCAGCACTGGCCAAGGAAATTTGCGGGTGTCTCGGCATCGGGATGGGAGCGGCGGCGATCTCGTCCTTCAGCGACGGGGAAATCCGCATCAAAATTGATGAAAACGTCCGCGGCGCGGATGTGTTCGTGGTGCAGTCATGTTGTACGCCGGTCAACAATTCGATCATGGAACTGCTAATCATGATCGATGCGCTCAAGCGCTCGTCGGCCTCCCGTATCACGGCGGTGATTCCGTACTTCGGTTATGCGAGGCAGGACCGTAAGGACCAGCCGCGGGTGCCGATCACGGCCAAGCTGGTGGCGGATCTGGTGACGACCGCCGGCGCCGACCGGGTGCTCACGATGGACCTGCATGCGGGGCAGATCCAGGGGTTTTTCAATATTCCGGTGGATCACTTGTACGCGCTGCCGGTGTTGCTGGAGTACATCAATAAGCGGTTTGCGAAGGATCTCAAGGACGTGGTGATCGTGTCGCCGGACGCCGGCGGCGTGGAGCGGGCCCGGGCGTTCGCCAAGCGGTTGCAGACCAACTTGGCGATCATCGACAAGCGGCGAGAGGGGCCGAACAACGCGCAGGTCATGAATATCATCGGTGATGTTGAAGGGAAGCACGCAATCCTTCTGGACGACATGATCGATACGGCGGGCACGATCGTGCAGGGCGCGCAGGCCTGCTCGGAGAAAGGCGCGAAGTCGGTGTGGGCCGGCTGCGTGCACCCGGTGCTGTCGGGTCCGGCGCTCGAACGGCTGCAGGGATCGCGGTTGACCGAGGTCGTGGTGACCAATACGATCCCGCTGAACGGCAAGGATCAGCAGTGCCCCAAGCTGCGCGTGCTGTCCGTCGCGCCGCTTCTGGGCGAGGCCATCAAGCGGATTCATGGAGAAGAATCGGTCAGTTCACTGTTTGCGTAACCGAAAGCGTATAGCGAGTGGCATGCAGCCGCTGCTCAGCGTGTCGAACGGAGGCTGTCCGCTATTCGCTATTTTCATGTTCAGGTAAGGAGACGTCATGAAATTCGATCTGGCAGCGGAAATCAGAACCAATTCGGGCAAGGGCGCGGCGCGCCAGTTGCGGCGCAAGGGCCGCGTGCCGGCCGTCCTCTACGGGCAGGGCGAATGCGTGCTCCTGACGCTGGATCCGGAAGACCTGCGTGAAATTCTCCGCGCGCATGCCGGCAGCACCGCGTTGATCACCGTGAAAATCGAGGGCGCCGCATCCAAGGGCACCCGGATCGCGCTGCTGCGGGACTATCAGCTCGATCCCGTCAGCGGCGACGTGCTGCACGCCGACCTGTTCGAAGTCCTGATGAACAAGGCGATCCGCGTGAAGGTGCCGGTCAGCGTGACCGGCGGCCAGCCGGCCGGCGTCAAGGAAGGCGGCATCCTGCAGCACAACATGCGTGACATTCATGTCGAATGCCTGCCGTCCGCTCTGCCGGATTCGATCCCCGTGGATGCATCGGCCTTGATGATTGGGCAGGGCATCCATGTGAAGGAGTTGCAGCCGGTGCCCGGCGTGCGCTTTCTGGACGATCCGGATCAGATGGTCGTCAGCGTTGCAGTTCCGATGTCCGAAGCCAAGCTGGAGGCTCTCCTGACCAGCGCGGCGACGACTGGCGAGGGCAAGGAGCCGGAAGTCATCGCGAAAGGTAAGGAAGCGGCGGCAGCTGCGGAAGCGGCGGCCGGTGGCACGCCTGCCGCCGAGGCCAAGCCCGGCGCAGCCGGCGCGACCGCCACGGCTGAGAAGGGCAAGGAAGGCGCCAAGGAAGCGGCTCCCAAGGCTGAGAAAAAGGCTGAGAAGAAAGAGGCCAAGGAAGAAAAGAAGAAGTAGCCTTGCGAGTCATTGTCGGACTCGGCAATCCCGGCGACCGATACGCACGTACCCGCCACAATATCGGCGCCCGTGTCATCGAACGGGCGTCCGCTCAATGGTCCATCCCCCTGAAGTCTTCCGGATCGGCCCGCCTGGGCACGGGCCGGGTCGGGCCGGCCGAAATCGCCCTTGCGATTCCAAACACCTGGATGAATCAATCAGGAACGGCCGTCGCGGAGTTGCTCGTGCGGCTGGGGTGCGTGCCTCAGGACCTGACGGTCGTCCATGACGATCTGGACATGGAACCGGGCCGGTTGCGTTTGAAGCGGAGCGGAGGGGCTGGCGGGCATAACGGCGTGGCCTCCATTATAACGGAGCTGAGCAGCGATCAATTCGGCCGGTTGAAAATCGGCATCGGGCGCCCGGCACCTGGAACGGATTCTGCGGACTATGTGCTGGAGCCGCTGGCAAAGGACGAAGCAACTGTGCTCGAAGCCAGCGTGGATCAGGCAGTGCAGGCGCTGGAATGTCTGTTCGTGGAAGGTTTGGATGCCGCCATGAACAAGTTCCATGTCAGGGGACCGGAGGTGCAAGAGTAGTCATGGGACTGTGTTGCGGCATGATCGGTTTGCCGAACGTCGGGAAGACGACTGTCTTCAATGCCTTGACCGGTGGCGGGGCGCTGGCGGCCAATTACCCGTTTGCAACTGTGGACCCCAACACCGGCATCGCGCCGGTGCCAGATCCGCGCCTGACGAAGCTGACCGAAATCTTCAAGTCGAAGAAAACCACGCCGGCCACGCTCGAAGTCCGTGACATTGCCGGGCTGGTCGAGGGGGCCAGCAAGGGCGAAGGGCTCGGCAACCAGTTTCTCGGACACATCCGCGAAGTGGACGCCCTGCTGCACGTCGTCCGGTGTTTCCAGGGAACCGATGTCGTGCACGTGAGCGGAGGCGTGGACCCGCTGCGCGATATCGGCGTCATCGAAACCGAACTCATGCTGGCCGACCTGGAAACGCTCGAGCACCGGAAGCAAAAGGTCGAAAAGAAGGTGCGCGCCGGCGACAAAAAAGCGGCGGCTGAGATGGCCTTCGTGCAGCGCGTGATGGAACTGCTCGATAAGGGCGAATGGCTGGGCAACCTGCCCTACACGCCGGAAGAACGGGCCATTCTTGATGAATGCCAGTTGCTGGCGGCCAAACCGGTGCTGTTCGTCGCCAACGTGTCAGAGGGGCCGAATGCCGATGACGCCATGGTCAAGACGGTCAGGGAGTTCGCCGAAAAACGCGGCGCGCGGGTCGTCACGATCTGCGGCCAGCTCGAAGCGGAACTCTCCACGCTTCCCGAAGAGGAACGGGCGGACTATCTGAAAGGCATGGGCCTGGCCGAATCCGGCCTGGTCCGTCTCACACGCGAAGCCTACCAGCTTCTCAGGATCATGACGTTTTTCACCGCGGGGGAGCAGGAATCGCGGGCCTGGCCGATCCTGGAAGGGACCAAGGCGCCGCAGGCAGCGGGCAAGATCCACTCCGACATGGAGCGCGGGTTCATCCGCGCCGAGGTCTACCATTATAATGACCTCCTGGCCTGCGGGTCGGAGGCCAAGGTGAAGGAAAAGGGCCTGTTCAGGCTGGAAGGCAAGGACTACATTATGAAAGAAGGGGATATCGTCTTCTTCAGATTCAATGTTTAGCCTGGTTTGACAGCCTATTTGGCGCTGTGCTAGCTTCCACCCACTGCATCGTCTTAGACGATGCGCTTATCCCTCGCTCCGGACCATGATCCGGGGCCTTTGACCAGGAGGATGACTGCATGCAGCTCTACGAGTCCATCTATATTGTCCGTCCGTCGCTGTCCGACGACGACACGAATCAACTCATCGAAAAGATAAAAGGGCTGCTTGAAAAAGCGGGCGCGCCGCTGCTCATTCTTGAAAACTGGGGCAAGAAGAAGCTGGCCTACGAAATCAAGCGGGAGCGACGCGGGACCTTCGTGTATATGCATTTCAAGGCGGCGGGGAATGTCGTGGGTGAGCTTGAGCATGCCTACCGGCTTGAGGACTCCGTGCTGAAGTTTCTGACCGTCCGTCTCGAACATCCGCCGGCTCCGAAGGCGGCGTCGGTAACGCCGACGGCGATGGGACAGGCGCAGCCCAGGGAGTTCGAGCGTGACCGGGTTTAACAAGGTCATTCTGATCGGCAACCTGACGAAGAATCCGGAGCTGCGCTACACGCCAAACGGCACCCCGGTGGCCAGTTTCGGGCTGGCGGTGAACCGCAAGTATCGTCAGGCCGAGGACTTGAAGGAAGAAGTCTGTTTCGTGGATATTGTCGTGTTCGGCAAGCAGGCCGAGCATTGCGGGCAGTATCTCAGCAAGGGCAACGGCGTCATTGTGGACGGCCGGCTGCAGCAGCGGCGCTGGGAAACGGAAGACGGGCAGAAGCGCAGCAAGCACGAGGTGGTGGCACAGACCGTCACTTTCCTGCCGAAGCGTCAGGAGGCGGGTGGCGGCGAGCATGCGGCGGCGGAGGAGGCTCCCGGGTTCGAGGAAGAGCCGCAGGGATAGGTCGGACTTTTTGGACGAGGAGGAGCGCGCGTGGAACGAGGAGGCGGAAGATTATTTCAGCGGCGGCGGCAATGCCGCTTTTGCGTGGACAAGACGCCGATCGACTTCAAGGACATCGGGTTGTTGCGGAATTTTCTGACGGAGCGGGGCCGGATTGTCCCGCGCCGGGTCTCCGGCAACTGCCTTGGACATCAGCGTGACCTGACGATCGCGATCAAGCGGGCGCGCACGATCGCCATGCTGTCGTTCGCGGAAGAGTACTGAGCCGGGGCGGCCACGCCCGGTTTGACTTGGCGAGCGGTTCTGTGTATATCGATCGCATTCCAGCAACTGGCCTCGCGGTGATGCCCATGGCCTTGCCGGTCCTCCACCTCATCGAGATTCCGCACGAAGGGCTGAGTCTTTCCTGCGACGTGCAGGCGGACGACCTGGCGCTGGGTCCGGAGGACGTCCGGATTCCCGGCGGGTTGGCCATGTCGGTGAATGCCGTCAAGGCCGGCGCCGTGGTACACGTGACCGGAACGCTGAGCGGGACCGCGCGCCGGCAATGCGTCCGATGCCTGAAAGAGTATGATGACGCGCTGTGGCTGCCGCTCGTCGGCGAGTACCATCGCGACACGGATCTGAAGGGCAAGCCGGCCGGCCGGGAATCGTCGGAGCGGTCCGGCGAAGACACGGACGACGATGTCTACGTCTATACGGGCGAGGAGATCGAGCTCGGGGGAATGCTCAGAGAGCACGTGATCCTGGCGACGCCGATGCAGCCGCTCTGTCACGAGGATTGCCGGGGGCTCTGCCCGGTGTGCGGGCAGGACTTGAACCTGCGGCAGTGCGAATGCCGGGAACAGCAGATTCAGTCGCCGTTTGCCGTGCTGAAGAAGTTACGCGAAACGATACCGGCACAATCGAAACGAACCACGAAGATGAAGTGAGGAGCGACCATGCCAAATCCGAAACATCGACACTCCAAATCGCGGCGCGACATGCGGCGGGCCCAGTGGCGGAAAAAGAAATCCTCGGCGCCCGGTCTGTCCGTGTGCCCGCAGTGCCACGAACCGAAGCTGCCCCATCAAGTCTGCCTGAATTGCGGGACCTATAAAGGGACCGCGGTCATCGCCGTCGAGGAATCCTGAGCGGTTATCGACCGGACGTCGGTCGGAGCGCGGTGCGGCACCCACGATGAAGATCGCTGTTGACGCGATGGGCGGTGACCACGGGCCCGCTCCTGCGGTCGAAGGCGCCATCCAGGCGGCGCAGGAATTCGATGTCGGCGTCATTCTGGTGGGCGACGAAGCCCGGCTTCGGGACCAGCTCACGCACTGCAGGGATCCCCGCATCACCGTTCATCACGCTCCGCAAGTTGTCGGCATGCACGAATCGCCGGCGCAAATCGCCAGAAAAAAGCGGGATTCCTCGATCTGGATCGCCACAGAACTGGTTCAATCCGGAGGGGCGCAGGCGGTCGTCAGTTCCGGCAATACCGGCGCCAGCGTCGTCTCGGCGATTTTCCTGCTGGACCGGATCAAGGGCGTGGAGCGGCCGGCGATTGCGACGACGCTGCCGACCCTGACCGGAACCGCCGTGATGCTGGATGTGGGGGCCAACGTGGATTGCACGGCGAGTCAGTTGCTTCAATTCGGAATCATGGGGCACGAATATGCCAAAGATCTCTACGATAAACCCGCTCCCCGCGTCGGTCTTCTGAGCATCGGCGAGGAGGACAGCAAGGGCAACGAGGTCACCAAAGAGGCGCTGAAACTGCTCAAGGGCAGCGCGATCAACTTCATTGGCAACGTCGAAGGGCGGGACGTATACAGCGGCGCGGCCGACGTGATTGTCTGCGACGGGTTCATCGGCAACGTGGCGCTGAAGATCTCCGAGGGGCTGGCGGAAACGATCAAGAAACTGTTGATGAAGGAAGTTGCCGGATCGTTTTTGGGCAGGCTCTCGTATCCGTTCATCGCCGCTCCGCTGCTCGCGCTCAAGCGGAAAACCGATTATGCCGAATTCGGCGGGGCGCCCCTGCTGGGGGTCAACGGCGTCAGCGTTATCGCGCATGGCCGGTCTTCCGCCAAAGCCATCAAGAATGCGATCCGGCAGGCCAAGAGCATGGTGGACCGGCGTGTGATCGAGAACATCCGGCGCGACATCGAAGAGAGCATTGCGGGGAACCGCCCGGCGGCGCAGGGGGAATCGGCGTGAGGGCGAAAATATCCGGAACCGGCTCCTACGCGCCCGAGCGCGTGTTGACCAACGCCGATCTCGAGCGGATGGTCGAGACATCGGACGAATGGATCGTCGAGCGCACCGGCATCCGCGAGCGCCATCTCGCCGCGCCGGGCGAAGCCTGCTCTGATCTCGGCACCAGGGCCGCCGAACGTGCGCTGGAAGCCGCCGGTGTGGCGGCTTCCGACCTGGACATGATCCTCGTTGCCACGTGCACGGGGGATGCGCCGCTGCCGTCCACGGCCTGCCTGATCCAGCACCGCCTTGGGGCGACGAAGGCGGCCGCCTGCGATATTGGCGCGGCCTGCTGCGGGTTCGTCTATGCGCTGGCGGTCGCCGACGCCTATGTGAAGACCGGCCTGCGCCACGTGCTCGTGATCGGTTCCGAGGTCATGTCTTCGATCACCAACTGGAAGGACCGCAACACCTGCGTGCTGTTCGGCGACGGGGCCGGCGCGGCCGTGCTCAGCGCCACGAAGGAGGACCGAGGCATTCTGTCTTCGCACCTGCATTCGGACGGCTCGCTCTGGAACCTGATCTGCGTGCCGGGCGGCGGATCGCGGATGCCGCCGACCGAGAAAATGCTGGCCGACGAGCTGCAGTATATCAAGATGAAGGGAAACGAAACGTTCAAAGTGGCGGTCAAGACGCTGGAGGAATCCGCCCGCGAGGCGCTGAAGGCAAACGGGCTGACTGTGGCGGACCTCGACGTCTATGTGCCCCACCAGGCCAATGCGCGGATCATCAGGGCCGTGGCGACACGGTTGGAACTGCCGATGGACAAGGTGGTGCTGAACGTGGACCGG
>DASQGO010000027.1:0-13943 GCA_035632555.1 Nitrospiraceae bacterium
ATCACATCCGGCTTCTCGGCTTCGATGGCCGGCTTCACGAGGTGCTCGAATACTTCGCGATAGACGTTGACCTGTTGATCTTGCACCGCATCCATGATCTCGGAGGACATGAAGACCTTGTAGGACAGATCGGTCTCCATCGGCGGCATGCAAATGCGCGCCGGCGCGTAGACCAGCGAGATGGCGGCGGTCACTTCGCGAAACGTGTTGATCGCCCATTCGAGCCTGTCGATGTCATAGAAGGCCTGGCCGCGGACGATGTGCTTGGCTTCTTCCGCCTTTTTGATCAGCTCCGCGATGCGCTCACGCGTCAGTTCGCAGAGCGCCAGCTGCAGATCCGTTTCCCAGGCTTCGAGGTCGCGCTTCTTCGCCAGCTTCCGGAGACGGTCCAGTTGCTGCGGCACCTTCTTGAGGACCCGCTTCAGGAAATCCTCGCTGAAGTACCAGTCGTACATTTCCAGATTGACGTCTTTTTGGATGACGGTATGGCCGGCAGCGCGGAGCACGGTGGTAAGGGTCGGCAGACTCAGATAGGGTTCGGATGGATACCAGTCGGGCGGGAAGATCAGCATCACCTTCATCTTCCGCCCACTCTTGGCTTCGGATGTCCGGCGGTGCAGCTGGATCAGATCGAGACTGGCCTTTTCACCTTTGGAATATTCGATTTTCACGAAAAGTTTCGGCTCGTTAGAGTATCAATCCACAATGAATGAACGTGCTCATTCTAGAGCCCATGTCCGAACTTGGTCAAGCTCGTTCACAAAAGGATGGCCTTACCTGGCAGGCGTATCGAGGCCTTGCAGAAGCTCTTGATAGTATTGGGTCAACATCTCTGCCCGCTGGTTTTCGACAATCACCAACTGGCGCTGATCGAAGGTGTTCGCACAATAGAGATAGGTCAGGCTCTGCGACACGCCAAGCTCAAGATGTACCTGCCGCCCGTCCGGCTCCTGCTTCGTGGTCTCTTGAAGAATGCGCCGGTCCGGCAGGCTGGTCCAGACCTGCTGCGCTGAAGCCTGGTGATTTTCATAGAGCGGTTCATCGGGTTTCGCCGGACGGCGCGCGAGCGCAGCCACGTCCACCGATACCCCGGCCTGTTCCGGCGATTCATCCCAGGCCAGCGTGCCGGTTCGGCTGAGCACATACAGCGGACCGTCATCGGTTCCCTCTTCCACGATGGCATACCGAATCGGCAGCGGCGGCTCCAACAGCATCAGCCCGCGCGCCGCGAAGGCCCGTTGAAACGGCACGCGCCGGGCGAGATGGCGCGTCTTTTCACAGACGACCACGCGGCCGTCCGGGGCCAGCGTCGCACAGAGCCGGTCTATCCGACCGGCTAAACCGGTGCGCCGCTCGAAGTCGATTTGCGCTGCCAGATCGTTCCCGCGCTCGAACGTCTGCCAACTCCGGCTCGGCAGGCCCGGGTCCTGCTCGGTTTGCAGCAGTGCCTGGGTGGTGATGATGAGATCAAACGAACCGGGCGGAGAGGTCCGGTCCGCGTCGAGACATTCGAAGCGCACGTTCGTGAGCCCCAGCGCCGCCGCGTTCTCCTGCGCAGCCGCGATCGAAGCCGGCGAACGGTCCACGCCGACAAACGAACATTGCGGAAACTGCCGGGCATAGAACGTCGTCAGCACGCCGATGCCACAGCCGACATCCAGCGCGGAACGGGCCGGAGCAATCCGCTCCGCCACCGCCGCACCGACCGTGGCGTAATAATCGTACCGCTGGCTGTAGAGCACGGGCAGGATGCGGCGCGTGGCCGCGTAATCGTAGAAGACAATTTCGTCCGCCACGCCGGCGCCGGGCGCGCGCCGCTGTTCGGACAATCTGAGGAGCGTTGTGAGTTCATCGGGCTTGAGCGCGGTGCGCTGCCACTGGTCGTACGCGGCATCGGACTCGA
This sequence comes from Nitrospiraceae bacterium, assembly GCA_035632555.1. Lineage (GTDB taxonomy): Bacteria > Nitrospirota > Nitrospiria > Nitrospirales > Nitrospiraceae > 2-02-FULL-62-14. Next base: position 1,904 of record DASQGO010000027.1, read on the forward strand.
ACCGCCGCAGACCCCATTGCGCGAGGTGCGCGGCGAGCCAATCTGAGAGCGAGTCTGGAGACACCGAGACAGACGGAGCCGGTCAGCCCATGCCTTTTTTGAGCATGATCGCGTCTTCATAGGTCACCGGCACCGGATGCGGATGGCGCAACTGGCCGGTGCCGAACACAACGTACTTCTGGCAGGTCAGTTCCTCCAGCCCGACCGGCCCGCGCGCATGGACGCGTCCCGTCGAAATGCCGATCTGTTCGCCGAGCCCGAACGCCTCGGCGTCGTGCAGGCGCGTGGAGGCGTTGATGAGCACCGCAGCCGCGTCCACTTCGCGCGTGAAACGCATCGCGTTCGCGTAGTCGCGCGTCACGATCGCGCTGGTGTGAGCGGGACCGTAGCGGGCGATGTGGGCCAGCGCCTCATCCATGTCCACCACCATTTTCACGGCCAGCGTCTTGGATTGAAACTGCCGGCTCCAATCCCCTTCCGCCGCCGGCTCCACTGTCTTATGGCCGGTCATGGCCTGGGATCCGATCAGCGCCAGGGTTTTGGTGCAGCCGAGGATGTCGACCCTGAACTCTTCGATCATGCGACGGATCAACGCCGGCAGCAGCGGCCGCGCGATGGCCTGCTGCACCAGCAGGGTATCCACGGAGTTCGACTCCGACGCCTGCTGCACCTTCGCGTTGACGACGATGTTCTGCGCCAGCGGCAAATCCGCTTCCTGATCCACGTAGACCGAGCTGACGCCGCCGTCGTGGCAGAGCACCGGCACCCGCACCTGGTCGAGGGCCGTCTTGCGCAGCCCCGGTCCGCCGCGCGGGATGAACGCATCGAGCAGCGTGTGCAGGCGCATCAGCTCCATCGCGCCTTCCTTTTCTGGCCGCTCGACAAATATGATCGCCCCGGCCGGCATGCCGGCCTCTTCCGCCGCCGCGCGCATTCTCGTGACGATGGCAGTGTTCGTTCTGATCCATTCGGGCGCCCCGCGGAAGAGGCAGACGTTGCCGGACTTCAGGCAGAGCGCCATCGAATCGGTCATCACTTTCGGCCCCAGTTCGGACACGATGCCGATCACGCCAAGCGGCACCCGCACCCGGCTCACTTCCATTCCGTTGGGCCGCTGCCACATCTTTGTCACGTCGCCGACCGGATCCGGCAGATCGGCCACCCGGCGCAACCCCTCGGCCATCTCCTTGATGGAGTCGGGCGTCAGCCGCAGCCGGTCGACGGCTCCGCGGATTTCATCCTTGTTCGTCGTTGCCTCCGCCAGGGCTTTTCCGATCGCCTCGATGTCCAGCTTGTTGGCTTCCAGAATGGCCTCTTCGCCCTCCACCAGCCGGTCGGCCATGGCCCGGAGCACCTTGTCCTTGACCGGCGCGGCAAGCAAGGCCATTGGCTTGACAAGCTCGCGGGCTTTTTTCGCGATGTTCTGCATGTACATCTTAACTGGAACTTCAACCATGTTTTCCTCGCGGAACGTTCGGCATGACACGTCAACCATTCGAACGACTGCGGGACTATAGCACCGGCCTTTGCAGCGAGTCAAAAACCTATTTATTAAGGGCCGGCTTGTTCCTTCGCGCACAATTCCCTTAGAATGCCGCCCGTGACACCGCAAGAAGCCAAGACCCATTACAATTACCTGATGACGCTCTGCATCCGGAAGGAAGAAGCCTTCGGACCGCTGGCCTTTACCTTTATCAAGGAACAGGACCTCGACAAGCTCGGGCTCGCTCCGGAGGAACAGTTCAACCTTTATATGGCGACGTCCGACGCCTTCGCAGCGGAGCCGAAGCGATACCCGCACAAATTGGAGTGCCTGCAGAAAGCCCAGCAACTGCTCCCCCGCACCCAGTTTGCCGATCCCGAACTGACCCGCCACCTGTTTCAGGAAGTCCAGAAGACCTCGGCCGAACTGGACATCTACAACGACGCCATGCGCGCGGCCAAATCGTCGGCGGCGCCGGCGGCCGGCAAGCTCAGCCTCATCGTCGAGACCGACCTCCCCGATTATTTTTTGAACACGGCGCAGAAGCGGGCTTCCGCCTACTATCAGAACAAATACAAAATGACAAAAGAAGCCAAGGCGGCGCAGCACTTCACCAACGCCGCGCGCAAGTTCGAGCCGGAGAACCAGGCCGTGCAGAAGGAATTCGCCGGCGCCTGCGCGCCCTTCATGAGCGTGCGCACGAGCGGCATCCACCTCATGCTGCCGTTCGATCTAAAAATCAGCCGGACGCCGGACGAGCCGCTGGAAGCGGGCCTGCGCATCTGGTATGCAAAGATGGGCTACTCGTTTCCGCTGCGCTACGAGATGGGCAAGCTCTGCAGCTGGTATGATGACACGGTGACGGAGATCGCGATGGATGATCCCAATCTGCTGTTCGTGTCCGCCTCGCCGGTGAAGGAAACGGAGCTCGGCACGGTGGACCGCGCGCTGCCGAACGACGTCCCGACGGATATCGGCCTGCCGCGCGCCTTTTTGGACGGCACGAACGGGCTGGGGCCGTTCATCCAGGTCGTGTGCAACTTCAAAGTCTGGTTCGACGCGGAGGCGATGTCCGTGCTGATTCAGGGCGCGCCGGACCTGCACGAGTACGGATTGCAGGGCGGTGCGGGGCTGCTGACCCGCACCTACGCGTCGGAAAAGATCCAGGCCTACGCGCCCTCCTCCGGCAAGCCGTGGCAGCAGGGACTCAGCTTCAACTTCGTCAACATGCATCTGCAGCTGGCGCCGGGCATGGATTCGGCCCTCGTGCCGTTCAACACGCCGATCTTTTCGATCTACCCGGTGCTGACGCGGCAGAGCTTCAAGTTCGAAGACGCGCGCTCGTTGCAGCGCTAATGGCCATGATCGATCTGCGCAGCGACACCGTGACGAAACCCTCCGAGGCGATGCGCCAGGCCATGGCACGCGCCGAAGTGGGCGACGACGTCTACGGCGAAGACCCAACGGTCAACCGGCTGCAGGAAATGGCCGCGGCGCTGGTCGGCAAGGCCGTCGCGCTGTTCGTGCCGTCCGGCACGATGGCGAACCAGCTTGCGCTGCGCGCGCAGACGCAGCCGGGCCAGGAAGTGATCGTCGAGAGCCGGTGCCACATGGTGCGCTACGAACAGGGCGCGGGCAGCGCGCTGGCCGGCGTGCAATTCCACTGGGTGCCCGGCGAGCGCGGCCTCATGACGCCGGAGCAGGTCGAAGCCGCCATCCGGCCCAAGGATGCGCACACGATCCAGACCGCGCTCATCTGCATCGAGAACACCCACAACAGCGGCGGCGGCACGATCTATCCCCTGGCAGCCATTGAGCGGATCGGCGCCATCGCCAGGCAGCGCGGCCTACCCACGCACCTGGACGGGGCGCGGCTCTTCAACGCCGTCGTGGCCACCGGCACCTCCGCCTCGTAATATGCGAAACACTTCACGACCGTTTCGTTCTGCCTGTCGAAAGGGCTGGGCGCGCCGGCCGGCTCGCTGATCGCCACGAACGACCGGGACATGCTGGAGAAACTCCGCCGCTTCCGCCGGATGTACGGCGGGGGCATGCGCCAGGTCGGCGTGCTGGCCGCAGCCGGCATCTACGCGCTGGAACACAACATCGCCCGGCTCAAAGACGACCACGACCATGCGCAGCGCCTGGCCCACCTGCTCGAGCAGATTCCGTCCGTCACACTCGATCTCAAGTCCGTCGAAACGAACATGATCTTTTTCGACGTGGCCTCCAGCCGCTCCCCCGCCGATCTTGTCGCCGCCCTGAAAGCCGAGGGCGTCCTGGTCAACGCCGTCGGCGGCCGCACGTACCGGGCCGTTACCCACCTCGACGTGTCGAAGGACGACGTCGACCGGGCCGGGCAGATTTTCTCGCGCGTGTTCACACAGCCCTGACGCGTTGACGTTTCGCTGTCCCGCATTTAGAATCCCCCTAGCCTTGGTTGGAGCACCGGATGTTAGAGGTCGTCTCGTTCAAGCACATCAGCCGGATTCTGGAATTGACCGATCAATTGGGCCTGAACCGGGAATGGGTCGAAATCCCGCTGACACCGGAAGCGCCCGGCGTGGTGCGGAAACTTCCGAACGGCCAGCTGGAAATCGTCGTGGACGCCGTCCAGCCGTTCGAGCAATGGCTGGCAACCCTGAACACGCAAATCAAGCAGGTCACCGGAACATGAATCAACCCTCCGCACCGACACAAGCGCCCCCGACCCGCGAGGAACTCAACGCGGAATTGCTTCCCGTCCCCGAGCCGCCGGAACTGCCGCCGACACCGGAGCCTCCAGGCATCGACAACATCATCGCGCATGCGCTGGGGCACGTACGGGGCAAACGCGGCGGCGATCTGGTCGCCGTGCTCCTGGTCGGCTCGGGCGCGCGCCGGGCGCTCACCGCGCACAGCGATCTGGACTTCATCGTCCTAGTGAAAGGACACGACGAGGGCCAGGACATCCTCCGCATCGCCGACCGCCTCGTGGACATCCGCTACTGGAGCGCGCAGGCCGTGGAAGAAGAACTGTCGCATTCGCCCCGGCTGCCGCCGCTGCTGAGGAAAGCCCGCGTGCTGTTCGAACATGACGCAGTCGGCGCCATGCTGCTCGACAAGGCGCAGCAGCGGTTCCGCCAGGGACCGCCGCAAACCGGCATGCACGAAAAAATCCGGCTCAAAGCCGAGTGCCTGCACTGGCTCGGCAAGGCCGAAGACCTGGCGCCGAACCAGCCGGCCACCGCCGAATATCTCCTGGCCACTTTTTTCGAGGAACTCCTGCAGGCCTTCTTCCGGATCCGCGGACTGTGGCCGACGGCGCCGGTGGACATGATGCGGTTTGCCGCTTCGCGCGACAGCGCGTTCGGGGACCTGCTCGACCGCTTTCAGGGAGCCCCGACGACCGCCGCGCGCCTCGACATCGCCCGGCAACTCGCGCAGCAGCTCTTCAAGGACATCCCCAACCCGCAGCGCGTCGATTAACGGGATGGTGAACAAGACCGCCGGCCTGGTTCTGCTGCTGGTCACCTGGTTCATCGCATCAGCCGCACCGGCGCAGCAGGCTCCTCACCCGCCCGCAGGCGGGCGCTCCTCGCCCGCGAAGGTCGGAGCTGTCATGGCGCTTCTGGCCACGTTCGAAGACTCCGGCACCCTGCCTTCCGAGAACAGTCCGAACGCCAACCGGCTGATCAAGGCCCTCATCCAATTCCAGTCCGCGTTCATGACCAGCGGACATCCGGCGGTCCAGCAATGGCTCCGCGAAGCCTTCACCGCAAAATTCGGCGACGCCGCGCCGCCGGCGTTGGAGGCTTTCCACGCCGGAGGATGGACGTCGCAGGCGTTGGAAGCCGTCGTGGACTACGCCGCAGCCACGCCGGTCTGGAATGCGCCCGGCGTGACGGAGGGATTTCGCGCCTTCAATGTCGGCCGCGCCGATTTCGATCTGCTGGCACGGACCTTCACCGACGCGCGCACAGCTTTTTCAGCCAAGGGACAGGATGTGCACGAGGTGTACGCCGCCCGTCGGAAGACGATGCCGGGTGCGCGGCAAGCACCGCGTGACGAGCGGCCGGGAAGTCTGTAGAATGGTCCCGGGGTGCCGACGCTGCCCCTTGCTGCTCACGCTCAATCGAGGAGACTGCCATGGCGACCAAAGCCTACATTCTGATCAAGGTCAAAACGGGCAAGACCAAGGACGCGGTCAAGGCGCTCCGGAAAATTCCCGGCGTCGAACGGGCCGACCCCTGCTTCGGACGGCCGGACGTGTTCGTGTTCGTCGAGGTGGGCGATGAAAAGGCGCTGTCAGACGTGGTGATCTCGAAGATTCACACGATCGACGGCGTGGAAGAAACCGACACGCACATCGTTGCCGACGCGTGAAGTCTCCCCGCATGAACAGGCAACTGTAGGCAATTCCGGTCCGAATTTTTATCTTTTCACCGCGCGGCCGGCCGCGTTATAGTACGCCCCGTTTGCAGCACTGATGCATCAGCCGGATCACGGAGATTCATGATTGAACGAACCGCCCCTTTCACGCTCCGGCAGGTTGGCACGGGAACCGCCCGGTTTCCCAGCGTGGGCCCGATCCCGACGGCCACTGACATGGCCGTGGACCCCTATATCCTGACGCGCATCTCGAAATCGGCGCATGTCGAGGCTCTGCTCTTCTGGCCGCAGGAAAAAGGCGTCTACCCCGGCATCGTCATCCTGCATGAGTCCTGGGGACTCAACGTGCAGATCAAGGACCTGGCCAACCGGCTGGCCTGCGAGGGTTATGCCGTCATCGTACCGAATCTCTACACGCGGCAGGGCGGCATGGTCACGGCGAACGCCGAGGCGGCCGGCATGCTGATGGCCCGCGCCAAGGAGGCCGACCTGCTGCAGGACATCAACCAGTGCTGCGAATTTCTCAACACCCGGGACTATGTGCGGCGCAACATCCACGGCGTGATCGGCTTCGGCGACATGGGCGGCACGCTGGCCATCAAATTCGCAGGCCAGCGCAAACGCCTTCGCACGGCGGTCTCTTTTTATGGCACGCTCCGCCCGCCCTTCGATTTCCTCGGCACGCTGCACTGCCCGTTCCTGTACCACTGGGCCGGAGCCGACGAATCGGTGAACGCGTCCGACATCGAGCAGTTCCGCCAGGCCGCCCAGGAACAGGGCAAGCCTGTCACCATTCACAAGTATGACGGCGCCCCCCATGCGTTTTGCAACGAAACCCGCAAGGATGCCTACCGGGCCGGCGCGGCCCAGACAGCCTGGGACCGCACGATTGAATTCCTCAAGGAATCGTTCAAGGCCGATCTGCAGCAACCGGTAAAATGATTCCGCACGTGCTCGGATTCGCGCTCGTCCTCGCGCTGGCCGTTGCGCCGGCACGGGCCGGTGCGGCCGATCCGCCGCCGACCGATTCGATCATTGACGATCAGCTTAAGGCGCAGAAATCGGCGGCGCGTCTGTGCGGCACCTGGCAGTGGACGATCCACAACCACAGGAATCATCAGGAACACAAAACCGTCATCGTGCTTCTGCCGCCCGGCACGCCGGCGCCTCCCGATATGCCACAGCCTGCCAAAATGGTCGTGATGGGCGACGCCGTGTACCTACGATGGGACTTTCAGGGAGGTTTTCAGGAAGACAGCATGCTGCTTGCCAATGAGGATCGGCGCCTGGAAGGAACCTTTACGAACAGCGCCGGCGACTGGGGCGCCATCACCGGCAAGCGCATCGCCCCGTGCAGCAAGTAGGCCGATTACTGCTGCTTCCAGTACTGCCGGGCCAGGGTTGCCCAGCCTGCGAGAAACAAGACTCCTCCGAGCGGCGTGATCGCTCCCAGCCAGCGCACACCGGATAGAGCCAACACATACAGACTGCCGGAGAACAATACGATTCCGGCGGCGAACAGCCAGCCGGCAATGTGGAACGATGCCTGCGGGTATTGGTGCGCCGCCCACCCGACCGCGAGCAGCGCCAGGGCATGATACATCTGGTAGCGGACGCCGGTTTCAAAGACCGCCAGCATATCCGGCGTCAAAATGGCTTTCAACGAATGGGACCCGAACGCGCCGAATGTGACAGACAACAAGGCGCACACAGCGCCGAGTGTGAAAAACAGACGGGACGCGCCCGGTTGACTCACGAACCGGCCCGGCGGATTTCCGCCATGACGATCTGCTCCGCCTCGAGCCAGTCTTCCATTTCCCGGCCGCCGTGTCCGCGCCGCTCGTAGAGCTCGTAGGCTTTCAGCGCAATACGCCCGCGAATTTCGTCCGTCAGTTCAAGCGACTGTTGCTTGGGCTTGACTCTGGCCCTGGATAAAGGGTTCGAGGCGCGGGGCGATTTGGTGGGCTTTTTCATGGCAGCCTCCCATGCTGAAAACCTCAAGGGTAAAACACTTGAGGGGTTTATCCGGCCGCAATAATCACGATAAACCGATGAAGAGCGGCCGGTACTCGCAAGCGTGGTCTGGTGCCGGAGCCCGGGATCGAACCGGGAGCCTCCTTACGGAGGGAGGGATTTTAAGTCCCTTGCGTCTGCCAGTTCCGCCACTCCGGCGAGGCAATGTGCCCGTGACTCTACACCTGGCATGGAAGACGGTCAATAGAATGGAAACGGCCTGCGTGGAACACACGCAGGCCGTTTCTGCAGGGATCGCGACTGAAGGGTCGGATTAGACTGCGATCAGGCGCCGCACGTCCTTTTTCGCCAGCCAGGACTTCCCCGACTCCACCGCATGGGTAAGACCCGCCTTGATATCCCGGCCATAGCGCAGGGCCTGCACTTCCGCCCGCCTGGCGTAGCGCTTGATCTGCCGGCGCGTTTCCACGCCCGGCTGCGGCGCATAGAGCAGGCCTAAGGCCGCTCCGATGGCCGCGCCGCCCATCACCAAACCCGCGATCTTCGCTGCATCACGTCCTGTGTACATCATGAGAACCTCCTTGTTGTGACTGTCTCGTGATTCTTCCGAGTCATCACTCTCTTGATTTCACTGTAACGCAGAATACGTGCCATGTGAACGGTTCAGATAACATCACAAGAAAACAACGGGTTATCAGTGGTACACGGACAAAACACGGCGCACGTACCCTGTTCCATTTTCACAACACAGTCACAGTCTCCGTTTCAGAAACACGACAGAGGCGCGTTCCATTCGCAGACTTGCCAAATCAAGGGCGTGCACCGTACTATGCTGTCCATTGCTCACCATGACTTCGCTGCTAATCTCCATTCCATATCCCAATATTGATCCGGTGTTCTTCCGCGTAGGCCCGCTGGCATTCCGCTGGTACGGGCTCATGTACCTGTTGGGGCTGACGGCGGCCTATTTTTTGATCAGAAGCCGTGCCGCCGCCAGGCAGATTGCGCTCTCTGCGGACCAACTCTACGACCTGGTCGTCTACGCGGCCTTCGGCGTCTTTCTGGGAGGCCGGATCGGCTACACGCTGTTCTACAATTTCACATTTTACGCGGAGAATCCGCTGAAGATTTTTGCTGTCTGGGAAGGCGGAATGTCGTTCCATGGCGGCCTGATGGGAACGATCGTCGCGATCGTGTGGTTCTGCAGGCGGCGCGGCCTGCCGGTGTTTCCCATCGGTGACCTGGCAGCCCTCAGCGCCCCGATCGGGCTGGGGCTGGGACGGCTCGGCAATTTTATCAACGGCGAGCTCTATGGCCGTGCGACCGACGTGGACTGGTGCATGGAGTTCCCGACCGGAGGGGGCGTCTGCCGTCACCCGTCACAACTCTACGAAGCAGGATTGGAAGGCGTGCTGCTCTTCCTTGGACTCTGGGTGATCAGCCTCAGGCAAACCCCGCCCGGAACGATTTTCTGGAGCTTCATCACCGGCTATGGACTCTGCCGGCTGGTCGTGGAATTTTTCCGCGAACCCGACTACCACCTCGGCTACATCCTCGGCCCATTCACGATGGGTCAACTCCTGAGCGCGCCGATGATTCTGCTGGGAGCCTTCATGGTGGCATGGGGATACCAGCAGAAGAATGGCCGGCCAAAGTAGCCGCTAATACGGCATCTCGTCGTCGTCGAGACCAAAGTGGTGGCCGATCTCATGCGCCACCGTATCCTGGACTTCCTGGATCACTTCTTCCTTCGTCCGGCAGAGCCGTAGGATCGGCCCGCGGTAGATGATCACCCTGGCCGGCAGATGTCCGGCCGGATCGAAGAACGACTCCCCGCCCTTCGCAGTCCCGGTGTAGAGGCCGAGTAAATCGTCTTCCGACTCCAGCTCCATCTCGTCCAGCACATCCCGTGTCGGTTCTTCCTCAACGACGACCGAAATATTGTCCAGCAGGCGGCGGTAGGAGGATGGCAGGCGCTGGACGGCCTTTCGAACCAGCGCTTCGAACTCCTCGGGACTGACAGAGAGCGCCGGTGCGCGCTTGCGGCGGGGCATGCTCAGTGATGACCGCGCGTCGGGTTGAAGAAATCTCCGGGCTTCGAAGTGGCCCGCGCATCGCCATATTCGCGGAACGCCGGCGAAGACCAGATCACCGTATTGCCGGGAACCAAGTTCGCCGCCTCGATAAAGTGCTTGCGCGTCCCCTTTATGCCCTTCGCAATCATTCCTTAGTCCATTTGTTGTTAGTGAAGTCCTTCCACCGATACTGCTTTCCCATTCCGTACAAAGATCAATTGGAACTTCACATCCGGCGTTCCGAGACACCGCGACACGGCTTCGCGGTAGATCCGTGCCTGCCCTTCGTATTCGGCAGCCCTGGCGGCCAACTCGCTGTCTTGTACCCGATCGGTCTTGTAATCGGCAAGATGGACCTTCCCGTCGATGCGGTAGATCACATCAATGATACCCTCCATAAGGCAGTGCCCGGTTCCGGCAGCGGGCCATGGCATCGCAAATGGGACTTCGCGGCCTAGGATTTCAGCACGTTGCAGATCCGCATAGGCCGGCGATCGGATAAAATGCCTGAGCAGATCGGCCGTTTCGCCCGCCACGAGATCCCATGGATGTCCCGGCTCCTGCTGCTTCAGCATTCGGCACGCCTCTTCGATGTGAGCTTCCATCTGCGTTGTGTTGCCTTGAAAATCCCATATCTCCAACACCCGATGGACGGCAGTCCCGATCAGACGGGCAAGGTCCCGGTCTATCTCATCATTATGATGTGAAGTCCGCTCGTGGTCGCGGTGCCATTCCGACTCGGCACAGAGACGAGTCGGCGAGAGAAATCGGGCCGTACCATTCGCTGTCTCCCAAGCTGTCTCCCTAGCAGCCCAGCGCGCCCGCTCGGCCACATAATCGTTGGAGTCGTCGGTCCATGCCAACTCCCGTCCGCTTGTCGTCAGGGGTGCCTCGCGCCCCTCGCATACGCGCAGGGGCACGGTTACTCCATCAAGATCGATGAGGCGCTCCCCGCCAGCTTCGCCATCCGGCACCAACTCGCCCAGCGCGCCGGAAAGCAGGCTCAGCAAACTGTCCGCGCTCCGCGAGGCGGAGGCCGGAAGGCCCGCCGACAGGACCAGACGTCGTTTGGCACGCGTCATGCCCACATAGAGAACCCGGTGCAATTCGGCTTGCTGGCGCCAGGCCAATTTGGTCCCGGCATACAGTCCGCCGATCGTCTGTCGTCCGCCGATGCGCAAGCCCATCACGCCGCTGACCCAATCGTGCAGGACAAAGGACTCGGCTTGACGCCGGTCCGACCCCCGGTGAAGCCCGGCCAGAATGACCATCGGATACTCCAGACCCTTGGCCTTGTGAATGCTCAGAACACGAACGGCGCCGTCTCCGTCGTCGTCGCCTTCTTCCGCCAAGGGACTCTCGGCTTCATCCGGCGGATCGAGAAGGCGATCGGTCAATTCGCGGACGGCGCGGCGGAGCGTCATCTCCGGCCTCTGGGCCAAGCGATCGACGAGCCCGCGCAGTTTGTACAAGTTGGCCAAGGCCTGCTCGCCGTCGAGCGACGCTGCGGCCAGCTCGCGCATTGGCGTCTCCGCTAAAAGGTGATTGACGGCCTCAATGGCCGAACATCTCGGCAAAGTCATGTGCCACTGTCGCAATCGTTCGTAGAGCTGCCCGGCCTGCCGAGAGCCCGGCAGCGTTCGCCGATAATCCAGAAACCCCTGTCCGGCCAGCTCGGCAATTTCCAGATCGGTCAACCCGCCGAGCGGTGACCGCAGCACACCGACCAGCGCCACCCGGTCGTAAGGGTCCAATACGGCTCGCAACAGATTGACAAAGTCCATGACTTCCTGGCGCTCGTAAAAATGCTTTTCGCCTTCGGTCACATAGGGAATGCCGTGACGGCGCAGCGCTTCCACATAGTCCCGCGTTGCTGTGAGCGTGCGGAGCAGGATCGCGATGTGCCGGGGCCGGATTGCCGTCGCGACGCCCTTCTCACGCAACTCCTGTCGACTAAGCACCTCCTCGGCCAGCCAACGGGCTAGTTCCTCTGCTTCAACCCGTCTCGCCGTGTCGGCATCCTGATCCTCGCCTGCCGGACGCACCAACCTGATCTCTACACATTCGCCGGGCAAGGGCTCCTGCTCGTCCCTCGCCAACAGTGCTTCGTGCTTCGGGTGCAGACCTTTCACCCCTT
>DASQGO010000028.1:0-17016 GCA_035632555.1 Nitrospiraceae bacterium
ATTCTCGGCGTCGTGCACAGGCCGGACGCGCAGATCCTGGTGCTGGATACGCCGGGGCTGCACAAGCCGCAGTACAGGCTGAACAGCCGCATGGTGCGCGCGGCGATCGAGACGCTGGGCGAGGCCGACGTCATCTATGTGATGGTCGAAGCCACCTGTCCGCCGGGACCGGGTGACCGCTTTGTCATCGAGCAGGTGCGCGACGCGGTGAAGGACGGCGGCTCCAGGGCGTTTCTGCTCATCAACAAGGTGGATGCCGTCAACAAGGCCAGGGTGCTGCCCCTGATCGATGCCTACCGGACCATGCTGGATTGGGCGGAAGTCATCCCCTTGTCGGCGAGCACGGGGATCAACGTGGACCGGCTGCTGGATTTGACAGTCAAGCTGCTGCCGGAAGGACAGGCTCCCTACGGGGAGGACTTTCTGACCGACCAGCCCATGCGCGCACTGGCGGCCGAGCTGATCCGTGAAAAGATCCTTCAGCAGACGCGGGACGAACTGCCCTACGCAGTGGCTGTCGCCATCGATCGTTTCGAGGAAACGGGGAAGCTGACGAAGATTGCGGCGACCATCCTGGTCGAAAAAGACTCGCAGAAAGCCATCGTCGTTGGGAAAGGCGGGCAGCGGCTCAAGGAGGTCGGGACTGCGGCGCGTCTCGACATGGAACGTCTGTTCGGGATGAAAGTGTTTCTGGAGTTGTGGGTCAAGGTGCAGGAAGGGTGGCGTGAGGACGAGCAGGCCTTGGCGGAACTCGGGTACTGAACATGCAACCGACGGATCGTCCGGTGCAGAGCGAGCGTGAACCAGCGCGGGAGGCTGTGAAGGACCCCGTGCGGGAATTGCCGGAGAAGGGGCAGAGCAAATTCGACCTGATGCTGGTGTCGTTCCAGCGGCTGCTGCGGCGCGGGGCGATCACGAATCTCACCAAAATGTTGGGCAAGATGCATCCAGCCGACGCGGCCAAGATCATCGTCCATCTTCCTTCGCCAAAAGAGAAGCGGACGGTGTTCGAGTTGGTCAAGGGGGAAGGGCCGAGAGGGCAGGTCCTCAGCGAGCTGGATGCCGACAGCATCCAGCAAGTGCTGGCGGATGTGTCTGCGCCGGATATCGCGTGGTTGCTGAAAGATCTTCCCAGCGACGACGTGACCTACATCATGGGCGTGCTGCCCGAGGCCCTGTCCAGGGAAATCCTCACGCTGATGAAGACGGAGGACTCCACGGAAATCGCCGAGCTGCTGAAGTACCCCAAGGACACGGCCGGCGGCATCATGACCACGGAATTTTTGGCGCTCTTCGAGGATACGACCGCGCAGGAGACGATCCGCCGACTGCAGCGCGCGACCGACGCGGAGCACGTCTTCTACGTCTACGTGACCGACAAGGACGAGCATCTGGTCGGTGTGCTGTCCTTGCGGCAATTGTTGACGGTGCCGCCCGAGACACCGCTCAAGAACATCATGACGCGCGACGTGCTCAGCGTGTCGGTGGACATGGACCAGGAAGAAGTGGCCCGGCAGGTGGCGCGCTACAATCTGCTGGCGATTCCGGTCGTCGAAAAGGACAACACGCTGGTCGGCATCATCACCGTGGACGATGTGGTGGACGTTATTCGCGAAGAGGCCACGGAGGACATGCTGAAGTCGGCCGGCGTGACGGAAGAGGACGTGCTGGCCTCGTCCAGTCTGAAGGCGGCCCGCCTGCGCCTTCCGTGGCTCTTTACGAACCTGTTTGGCAGCCTGATTTCCGGCGCGATCCTCTGGTATTTCCGCTATACGATCCAGGAAGTGGTGGCCATCGTGACCTTCATTCCGGTGATCGCGGCGATGGGCGGCAACGTCGGCTTGCAATCTTCGACGCTCATCATCCGTGGATTGGCGACTGGGCGGATCGAGCTGACGGATGTCTGGACCGTATTCTTCCGGGAAATCCGGATCGGTCTGCTGCTAGGACTAGCCTGCGGCGTCCTGCTCACTCTTGTCGGATTGGCATGGAGCAATCAGGGATTTCTGGGCATGGTCGTCGGCGTGTCGCTCCTCATCGCGTTCCTCATTTCCACCAGCATGGCCACGATCATGCCAGTCGTGCTCAAGCGGGTTGGAGTGGATCCTGCCGTAGCCGCCGGTCCCTTCGTGACCACGGCCAACGACATCACCGGCATCAGCATCTATCTTGCGCTCTCCACGGCGTTGTTGGAGTACCTCAAATAGAATGTCGCTGCTCAAGACTCCCGCCATCGTCCTGAAAAGCCGCAAGTGGGGAGAGGCGGACCGGATCGTCACCTTCTACACGCTCCGGTTCGGCAAGCTGCGCGGAGTGGCCCGCGGCGCGCGCCGCCTCAAGAACCGGTTCGGGAGCGCGCTCGAGCCGTTCGTCCATGGCGACCTCAATCTGTTCGAGAAGCGAGGCGATTCGCTCTATCGAATTACCGGCGCGGATATCCGGGACTCCTTCGCCGGCCTGCGCGATGATCTGCCGCGGATGTCGTCGGCGGCCCGCATGGCCAATCTTGTTTCGGCGGTGAGCGGGGAAGGCGACGCGCACTCCAGGATTTTTGAAACTCTGCTCAACGGCCTTCATGTGCTGCAGAGCGGCCATGATCCCGCGCTGACCGCGCTGTTGTTCCAGATCAAGCTGCTGGGTGATACGGGATTCCGGCCGCAGACCGATCACTGCGCCGCCTGCGGCGACGGCCAGGGGCGGGCGATGTCCGGACAATTCTCGCCGCTTGCAGGCGGGCTGGTGTGCGCCTCCTGTGCGCGGCGCGACCGGGATCGGTGCCTGCCGATGTCGGCCGGCAGCCTGGCGTTTCTCCAGCAGGCGCTTCGATGGGCACCGGCGGCAGTGACCCGACTGAAAGCCACGGGGCAAATCCGCAGCGAACTGGAAGCCGCCGTCGAGTCCTATGTGATGGTGGTGACCGGCAAGCGTCTCCCGCCTGCTGATTTTTTGTCGCAGCCGGCGACCTTGTGACTGGGGGGAACGTACGCTATAGTGCCATCATGACGACCACGGTGCTCGAACCCAAAGACATGGAGTGGCTCGAGAAGGGCGTGCTCGGGATCGAGTGGTCCGACGGACATCAAGGAGTCTATCCGGTCCGCTACCTCCGGCAACATTGCCCCTGCGCCGCCTGCACGGACGAATGGACCGGCGAGCTCAAGCTCAAGCCCGACGACGTCCCCATGTTCGTCGCGGTGGAGGATGTCGAACCGGTCGGACGCTATGCGCTGAAATTCACCTTCAGCGACGGGCATGCCACCGGCATCTTTTCGTACACCTTTCTTCGGAAGCATTGTCAGTGCGATACCTGCGTGCCGGTCAAACCTAAGGAGCCGAAAGGAAGACGCCTCCTATGAACGATCATGCCGATGCCTTGCGGATCACGACAAGGATGCTCATGGCGACGGTCATGCTGGGCAGTTGCGTTGCGATGCTGGCCTGCTCCAGTCTCACGCTGGAGGAGCAGAAGGCGCAGATTCAAGGCGATAAGATTCATTTCAACGGATTGACGATCCAGGCCTTTTTGGAAACGTGGGGAAAGCCGGCCTATACGCATCGTGAGCGGATGCAGTTCTACACGCTGAACGACGGCAACAGCATCCCGAGATTCCGGACTCCGATGGGCGAACCTCCGCAGGGCTGGGCCACGGCGGTCCTTTCCGAAGATTCCGTCTTTTTCGGTTATCCAGAGCGCGGCGAACTGCTCGGTTTTGTCGATGACCGGCTGGTCTATCGTGAGAAGGTCCCCGCGGATGAAGTCCATTCGGTCGGAAAAATGTGGGCCCGGGAAGACCGCTTCAAGACGCGTTTGGAAACACCGGGACCTGCCACGCCCGCCAAATGAGCGCATGGCCTTGCGCAAGTCGTTTGTGAACGTGTGATGTCTGCGCCTCCTCTGAAGATTCTTTTTGTCGCGTCCGAAGCCGTCCCCTTTGCGAAAACCGGCGGTCTTGCAGACGTCGTCGGAGCCTTGCCTCGCGAACTGGCGCGCTCTGGGCATGCGATCAGGCTGGTGCTCCCGCGTTATAGCGCGATCGACAGTGCGGCGCATGGATTGAAGGAATGGGGCCGGCTCGCGGTGCCGACGGCGTCCGGGATCGTCAGCGCGGTGGTGGAGGAAGGATGCCTGCCGGGATCGGATGTGGCGGTCTTTACGATCGGCCACGATCCGTACTTTGCCCGTCAGGGACTCTATGGCGAGGCCGGGTCTGATTATCCGGACAACCTCGATCGGTTCTCATTTTTTTGCCGTGCGAGCACGGAGCTTCTGCTGGCTTTCGCCAAGGTCTCGCGGTGGGTGCCCGACGTGCTGCATGCGCACGATTGGCAGGCGGCGTTGAGCGTCGTCTATCTCAAATCGCTCTATGCGAAACGTCCGGAGTTCAAGAAACTTGGTTCGCTCTTTACCGTGCACAACCTGGGCTATCAGGGGCTTTTCCCGGCAGCCGCCTTTCCGAAAACCGGTTTGGGGGCGAACCTGTTCACACCCAAGACGCTGGAGTTTTATGGCCAGGCCAATCTCTTAAAAGGAGGGCTGGTCTTTGCCGACCTCCTGACGACCGTCAGCCCCACCTACAGTCGCGAGATTCAAACGCCCGAGTTCGGCTTCGGGCTCGATGGGGTACTGCGCGAGCGGCAGGACCGGTTGAGCGGCGTGGTGAACGGAATTGATGTGGAGGGATGGAATCCCGCAACTGATCCCCATCTGGCAGCCCGCTACTCTCTGTCCGATCTGACCGGCAAGCAGCAATGCAAGGAAGCGTTGCAGCGGGAGCTGACGCTACCGGTTCGTGACGTGCCATTGCTCGCCGTGATCTCGCGATTTACGTCGCAGAAAGGGCTGGATCTGGTCGCGGCAGTGTTGCCGGAGCTGATGCGCCTGGATGTGCAGGTGGCATTGCTCGGCACGGGCGATCCGCCGCTGGAGCTGCAATTCCAATCGCTCCGTATGCGCTATCCGGACAAAATCGGCGTACGTATCGGATTCGACGACGTGCTGGCGCATGCCATCGAAGCGGGAGCGGACCTGTTCCTTATGCCGTCTCGGTACGAGCCTTGCGGGTTGAGCCAACTCTACAGCCTGCGCTACGGCACGGTGCCGATCGTGAGGAAAACTGGCGGCTTGGCTGACACGGTCGTGGCCTACACGCCGCAGACGGCGGCCGATGGGCGGGCTACTGGATTCGCGTTTACTGAACCCAAGCCCGAAGCGTTGCTGACCACCATCTTACTGGCCTTGCGCGTCTATGTGGACCGTGCTGAATGGAACGGGCTGATAAAGGCAGGGATGGAAACGGACGTATCCTGGGCTCGATCGGCAGAGGCGTACGTGACGCTCTATCGGAGTATGCAGGGGATGAAGCGCCCTGCGGGCTAGTTTTTGAGCGAAACCGGCGTGCTGTTATTAGGGGTGGGAGACGCAGAAGAAACCGGAATCGTCACTGGCGCAACGTCCGTGACGTGCCCCGCAAACTGGATTCCAAGCTCCGCCTGATTCAGGCCGATCCTAGCCTGAGCCACATAGTAGGCATATTCCGGTTGCGTGTGGTTTTGGAGCACGGCCCGGAACATCTCAGTGGCCAATTCCATCCGCTCGGCGCGCAGGGCCGCCTGGCCAGTTGAAAGGGCGCAGGCTGCAGCCATTGCCTTCGGATCGGCCGCCAGCCGTTGAGTCGGCTTCGACACCACGCGTTTCACAAAATCCGGAAGGGAAAATGGAAACGTGGCAGCTGACTCCTGAGTCAACGCAGCGCGGGAGAGCTGCTGCATTTCGGTGTACATGGTGTCCAGATCTGTGCCGACTTGGCAGTGACGGTAGGCGCCCCACGCGGTCATGAATCCCGCGTTGTCCAACGATGCGGCTGTATTGGCACGCTGCGCGCTCTGGCACCCGCCCAAAAGCATCAGGAGTCCCAGTGCCAGCACCGCGTTTTTCATAGAGGAATTTGCAGTCATCTTGGGGATGTATAAAAGCAATATCAGTGCCATATATAAGCTGTTGAATTATTTATATAATTAAATTACATGACAAGATATCTTGTAGCAAAACCACTATCGTTCTGTGGGATTTCAGCAACTATCGTGAGCGAGGCTGGAGGGTCTCGTCTTCGTATTGAGAAAAGAGGCGTTTGGCTTCCGGATGCAGAGAACTTTGACCATGCGGGATGCCGACTGATCGAAACAGCGGAGCGAGCTTGCCTGAGGGATGCAGATAGCCGGCTCGCAGCGGCACGGTTCGGCGATTGTGCCGGACCAGATGGCAGGGGGTCGGCCTGATGCTGGAGAGCCAGGCGGCAATATCTTGGGGATTGCCGATCGAGGCGGACAGCAGCAGCAGCCGGGCCTGGGCTGGACAGAAAATAATAGTTTCCTCCCAGACGACCCCGCGCTCCGGATCGGCGAGATACTGCGATTCGTCCATGATCACCAGGCCCAGCGTATCCAGTCGCACGTCGATTTCGCCACCGGCCGCATCGTAGAGCAGGTTTCTGAGAATCTCGGTCGTCATGATCAGGAGCGGGGCGTGGGTGTTGTCCCGCCGGTCGCCGGTCAGGATGCCCACGCGATCCGCGCCGAATAATTTTGAGAACTCGGTGAATTTGGTGTTCGAAAGCGCTTTCAGTGGAGACGTGTAGATGACGGTACGTTCAGCTTCGATGGCGCGCCTGGTGGCTTCGACCGCCACGTAGGTCTTGCCGCTGCCGGTCGGGACGCTGACGATGACGTCCATTTCAGCCAGATGCGCCAATGCTTCCTCCTGCCAGGGATCCGGCACGAATGGGCTGGGTTCCGGGATTCCGATGCCGTCCAGGAAAGCCTTGAGATCAGCGGCCGGTTCGGTCGGCTCCGGTTCGTTGGACACAGCCTGGCGGCGACGGCCGGCCGGTTCGATTCGTGAGTGCACCGGCGGTCGGCTGTCCTGCCGTCCGCCGTCTTTGATCAAGGCGAGAAGGTCCGATTCCAATCCGGCCCGGTTCGTGGCTGTGCTGCGCAGCAGCGCCTCGATGAGCCGGCGCTTGCCAAGCCGGAAATGCCGGGGGATGCGGCCGCGCCCCAGCTGGTGCAGAAGCGACACCGGCTGCTGAGCCAGCAATTGTTCCAGTTCGTCCGTGGTCATGGCAGTTCTTCCAGTACGCCGCGCCGCAGCGCCTTGATCGCCTTGTCGGCTGTATCGGCCAACCCGCGGTGAGTCCCCTTCAGCGTATGGAGCTGCGACAGGTATTCCAGAGTCCGGGCCAGCAGCCGGTAGATATCGCCTTCCGCCATGGTGGTTGTCCGACAGAGCCCGAGCCACGTCAGGTTCGGATCGCTCACCCAGCGCTCCGTCAGGGCCGCCACGTCCGCACGCAGGAGCGGTGGATCTTCGTGCGGGGCGATGGACTCGGCCAGTTTGCGGACCTGCCACATGACCGAGGATAGACCGGGGCTCATCCGGGGAAATGAGCCCGGACGGTCATCGTCGTGCGCGATGCTCGACATGATCGCCGCCAGAACGTGCGGCTCCACGCCCGTGAAGGCTTCGGCGCGGATCAATTCGGTGATCAACAGCGAATGGTCCATGCGAATCAACCGGGCCCATTCGCCGTCCGCCGTCAACCGGCAGGCGGGCGTGAGGTAGCCGAATTGCTGGAGGACATCCGTGCGGGATTGGAAACGGTGCCACAGGCCGGTGCGCAGCGCGTGAATCATTTTCTGGTGGCGCTGGACGTCCTGCCTGAGCTTCAATGCCGTGGCATGGTCTTTCTGGCAGGCCGGTCGCGACGGGCAGGTGGGGCAGGGGAAGTCGTCGGTGAGCGTCAGCCCAACCTCCCGTTCTTCCGGCTCCTGATGCACCAGGATGGGCAGCACGGGCAGCCGGACCGGCAGTTCCGAGAGATGGCCGGTCAACTCATCCAAGCTGCGCGGCGTGCACCAGGGATAAGCTGGCGCTTCCTGCACATCGAACACCCGGTCGAAGACTTGCGTCACCGTCGAAGCGGGGCATTCGGTAACGGCGCCGGCTTCCCGCACGACGGTCACCATAGGACTTTTTTGCCCCCGGCTCCGGTACTGCCGGAGCACGATGCCGCGGCCACGCGTGAGGCCGACCACGCGGCCCGGTGTGAGAAAATGCAGCCGCGCGGTCAGTTCGGGCGGTTCCTGGCGCTTAAGGTGCACGCGCTGCGATTTTCTTTTGCGGGCCTGGTCGAAGTGCTGCCATTGCGTGACCCAGTCCGTGCAGACGCGAGGGCCGTAGGGTTCCATCTGCACGTGCAGGGCATCCAGCTTGCGCTCCAACGTCTCGGCGCGCCGGTTCAACTGGAACTGCGCAAAGCTCCTGGCCAGGATGGACTGAATCTGATCCAGCGGGTGGGCCTTCAACAGGTTGAGCGCCATCGAATAGTTGATCGAAAACTGACTGTCGATCGGTTCCGGCTGTCCGGTGAAGCCTTTCGTGATGACACCGAGATCGATGTAGGGCGAGGGGGTGACGATTGCGAAACCGACCAGATCCTTCCCGCGTCGTCCGGCCCGTCCGGCCAACTGCTGCACCTCGCTATTCGTGAGATCGGTGAAGTCGCGTGTCTTGCGGATGCTCGATTGCGTGATCACCACCGTGCGGGCGGGGAAGTCCACCCCGGCGGCCAGCGTCGTAGTGGCGAATACGGCATCGAGAAGACCCTGGCGCATCAATTCCTCGATCGCGATTTTCCATGAAGGCAAGTGTCCGGCATGGTGTGCGGCGACGCCGATGCGTTCCACGATGGGTGCGAGCGGGTGTTCCGCGATGCTGGGGTATTGTTCGGCCAGCTCCTTGAGCGTGGCGACGATGTGCTGCCGGCGAGCCGGCGGCAGCGCGACCTGGTCACGCTCGAAGGCCTGCATCGCGTCGTCGCAGGCCCGGCGGGACGTCAGAAAGACAATCGCTGGAGTGAGGTGTTTCTGGCGGAGCGCCGCGATCAGGTCAACCGGATGGATGGAGGGAGGCATCCAGCTTCATTCCTTTGGGAAAAGCCGCACGGTCAGCTCCGGATCAGGCGTGAACGGAGAATTGCTGGGAATTTGTCCGGACGTCTCCGGACAGGCTGCGATGAAATCAACCAGCTGGATCGAGGGAGGCATTTAACTTCATCCCCTTGGAAATTACCACGAGGCCCGAGTCGGTCACATGGAATCGTTTGCGGTCGAGATCGAGGTCGTACCCGATTTCGGTTTTGGACGGGATGATGACGTCCTTGTCGATAATGGCGCGGCGGATCTTGCACTGTTCGCCGATTCGGACGTGTTCCATCACCACGGATTCACGGACCTCGCTGTGGTCTTGGACATGAATATCAGGCGAGAGCACCGAGTTTTGCACACGGGCGCCGGAGATGATGCAGCCGCCGGAGACGATGGAATCCAACGCCACGCCCATGCGGCCGCCTTCGTAGTCCTGCGCAAAGACGAACTTGGCCGGCGGGTATTGACCCTGGTAGGTCCGCAACGGCCAGTCTTGGTCGTACAGGTTGAACAATGGATCCACCGAAACGAGGTCCATGTTGGCTTCCCAATAGGCGTCGAGCGTTCCGATGTCGCGCCAGTATTTGACGGCCTTCTTGTTTTTGTCATGGAACTTGAAGGCGTATACGCGCCCCTGCTGGATCATCTTGGGAATGATGTTTTTCCCGAAATCGTGTGCGCTCTCCTGCTGGGAGTCTTCCGTCAGGTGCTGCCGAATGGCGTCGGTCTTGAACAAATAGATGCCCATGGAGACCAGCGCCTGATGGGGATCGCCGGGCATGGACATCGGCTGATCGGGCTTTTCATCGAACCGCTGGATGCGGAAATCATCGTCGCAGCCGATGACGCCGAACCGGCTGGCTTCCGACAGGGGAAATTCAATGGCGCCGACCACGGCGTCGGCTTGCTTCTCGATCAGGAACTCGTACATCTCCGCGTAGTTCATTTTATACAGATGGTCGCCTGCCAGGATGAGCAGGTAGTCGGCCCGTTCGTTGTCCAGAATGAACATGTTCTGGTACACCGCGTCGGCGGTGCCCCGGTACCAGTCTTCGCTGATCCGCTGCTGGGGCGGGATGGACGCCACGAATTCGCCGACTTCGGGGCTCAGAATGCTCCAGGCGGTCCGGATGTGGCGGTCGAGCGAGTAGGACTTGTACTGGATCAGGACGGCGATTTTCCGGAGGCCGGAGTTGAAGCAGTTGCTGAGCGTGGCGTCAATGATGCGATACTTGCCGCCGAACGGCACGGCCGGCTTGGCGCGATGGAGGGTCAGGGGGTGCAGCCGTTCGCCCTTGCCTCCTGCCAGCACCATGGCCAGAACGTTTCTCATGACGGGCAAATCTTAACAGGACGCACGGGAAATGGGAAGGATTGACACGGTCCGGCATCGAGAGGATACTACGCGCACAGCCTGAATCCGGGACGACACAGGGGAGCTATGCCGAAAAAATCTGTCAGCGGAAAACCGGGACGCGTGGTGCGCTTCCCCGCCAACCGGCGGGCCGAGACGCCGATGCAGAATCTTCTGTGGCGGATCGACCGCCTCGAACGGCAGGTGCATACCTTGTCGGAATTGGTGCGGGAGCATGCCGAAGACATGGATCGGCTCGTCCGCATCGTCGGCGAAGATCGCGAGATGCTACGGCGCGAACTGCTGCGCCAGCATCACGCCAAAGTCCGTTTGCGGAAACATTCGCGCGAGCGTGAGACAGGCGTCGAGCTGACCAGTACGTGAATCAACCATCCGTCGAGCTGCGGGAGGTGGTCAAGCGCCACGGCTCCACGGTGGCGGTGGATCATCTGTCGTTCAGTGTCCGGCGCGGCGAGTTTTTCTCCATCCTCGGTCCCAGCGGATCCGGCAAAACCACCACGTTGCGGCTCATTGCCGGCTTCGAACATCCCGATGGGGGCGACATTCTGATCGACGGGCGTTCGATCGTGGATGCCCCGCCCAACCTCAGACCCGTCAATCTCGTCTTCCAGCAGTATGCGCTCTTTCCCCATCTGACGGTCTTCGGCAACGTGGCTTTTGGCCTCGAAATGCGCGATGTCGCCCGCGCGGAGATCCAGTCGCGCGTCGGCGCCGCGCTGGACATGGTTCAACTGGCGGGCAAGGGAGATCGTCTGCCGGCACAGCTCTCAGGCGGCGAGCAGCAGCGTGTGGCGCTGGCCCGTGCGCTCGTCAACCGCCCGGCTGTCCTGTTGCTGGACGAGCCGCTCGGCGCGCTGGACCAGCAATTGCGCCAGGAGATGCAGGGAGAACTGAAAGCGATTCAGGAACAGGTCGGGGTGACCTGTATCTGCGTCACGCATCATCAGGAAGAGGCGCTGACCATGTCCGATCGAGTGGCTGTCATGGACCATGGCCGCCTGCTGCAAGTCGGCACGCCTCAGGACATCTATGACGCGCCGGCATCCCTGTACGTGGCCGAATTCATCGGCCTGTCGAATCGTCTGGACGGCCGCCTTGCATCCGTGGAGGGACCGCACTGCCGCATCGAGGTGCCGGGATTGCCTGCGATCCAGGCGGCCGCGCCAGCGGGAGTGGAACCCGGCGGCCGCGTGACCATCATCGTACGGCCGGAGCGTCTGCACCTGTCGCAGCAGGCCGCGCAGGGCGGGTTCGGTAACGTCGTGCCGGCACGGGTCGCCAAGGCGGTCTATAACGGGCATGAAATGCAGTATCAGCTTCGCATCGCCGAGAATCTGCTCTGGACGGTCAGGGTTCCGAACGCCGATGGCGGGCAAAAGCGGTTTCTGCCAGGCGAAGCCGTCATGGCTCGCTGGAATCGAGATGAAAGCGTGGTGCTCGCCCGGTGACGACGGACTCCACTGGATCACGGACAAACGTCTGCCACCGTGCGTGGGTGCTCGTTCCGGCGCTCATCTGGATGGGCCTCTTCTTTTTTCTCCCGCTCCTGATCGTGCTCCTAATCAGTTTTGCCTCCCGCGGAACGTACGGCGGCGTCGAATGGACCTTCACGCTGGCGAACTACCGCGATCTGGCCGATCCGCTCTATCTTTGGATCTATCTCCGTTCGTGTGCGCTTGCACTGGCGACGACCGGGCTGTGCCTCTGCCTCGGGTTTCCGCTTGCCTATTACATCGCGGGAGAGCCGGCGCGTCGGCAGGGCATCTGGCTGATGCTCGTGCTCATCCCATTCTGGACGAATTTTCTTGTCCGTACCTACGCCTGGATGGATGTGCTGCGAACCGATGGGCTGCTGAATACCGTGTCCATGGGCGCGGGCCTGACCTCCGATCCGATCGAAATTCTCTATACCGACGCGGCTGTGCTGATCGGCCTGGTCTACGGCTATCTGCCGTTCATGGTGCTGCCGCTCTACGCGGCTATCGAACGAATGGATCGTTCGCTCATCGAGGCGGCGCGGGATCTCTACGCGCCGGGATGGGCGGTCTTCGTGCGCGTGATCGTGCCGCTCGCGAAACCGGGGATCGTGGCGGGATGCCTGCTGGTGTTCACCCCCTCGCTCGGCGCCTACATCACGCCGGACCTGCTGGGCGGCGCGCGGTCCATGATGATCGGTAATTTTATCCAGCACGAGTATCTGGTCGTCCGCGATTGGCCGCTGGGATCGGCCGCCTCATTCGTGTTGATGGCCATGGTCTCGGCAGGCGTCTGGGCCTATCAGCGCGCGGGCGGGGAGCGGCTGCTATGAAGAGCCTCGCCCGGCATCGCAGGGGACTGTTGCCTGCGAGTCTCGCCAATCTGGTTTTCCTCTATGCCCCCATCGTCGTCCTGATCGTCTTTTCGTTCAATGCCGCCAGACTGCCGACGGCGTGGGAGGGCTTTTCACTGCAGTGGTATGTCCTTTTGGTCCGGGATCATGCGCTCGCGGCGGCGTTGCAGAACAGCGTCCTGATCGCCGCAGTGTCAACCGTCATTGCGACGCTCCTCGGTGTCAGCGCGGCCGTCGGGCTTGAACGGCTGCCGTGGCGGCGTCGTGTGTGGCTGGAGGGTGCATTGTTGTTGCCGCTGGTCATCCCGGAAGTCATGATGGGGGTGGCGCTCCTGCTATTGTTTGTCCTGGTCAAGATGCCGCTCGGCCTGTTGACCGTGACGATCGGCCACGCAGCCTTCAATGTGCCGGTTGTGCTGGTGATCGTCCGCTCGCGGCTGCACAAGCTGGACCCGCAACTGGAAGAAGCGGCGCGTGACCTCGGCGCCACGCCCTGGCGGGCGTTCCGGCGCGTGACGCTGCCCTTGTTGCAGCCGGCCATTGTCGGCGCCGCGCTGTTGGCCTTTACTGTTTCCCTCGATGATTTCGTGGTGACCTTTTTTACGGCCGGTCCGGGCGCCACAACACTGCCCTTGAAAGTCTATTCGATGATTAAAACCGGCATCTCGCCGGAGATCAACGCCTTGTCCACGATTCTGGTGCTTGCTTCCATGGGTCTGGTCGGCCTGTCCCTGTTGTTCCAGCGGAAAAGGGTGCATGCCTAGCCGGTTATTCCGAGGCATCCTGCTGCTTGGAGCGGCGCTGTGCGCGGCTGGCGCGTCCTCCGCGTGCCAGCCGCAGTCTGAACCATCCTCCAAGACGCTCTACTATTTCACCTGGTCCGATTACGTCGGACCGGGACTGCTGGAGTCCTTTGAGCAACAGACTGGTGCGAAGGTTGTGGTCGATACGTTCAGCAGCAACGAGGAATTGCTGGCTAAGCTGCAAAGCGGGGCATCCGGCTATGACGTGACGGTGCCGTCGGACTTCATGGTGTCGGTGATGATGAAACAGGGCCTGTTGGCGGAATTGGATCCGGCAAAAATTCCAAACGCCGGACGGTTGGCCAAGGGGCTCGAGAAGCTGCCTGTCGACCCCGAGCACCGCTTTTCGATGCCGTATCTCTGGGGCACGGTCGGCATCGGCTACGACTCGGGTGCGATTCCAACGCCGCCAGACAGTTGGTCCGTGCTATGGGACGAACGTTATAAGGGCAAGATCAGCATGCTGAACGACCAGCGGGAAGTCTTCGGGGCGGTGCTGCGCTCGATGGGCCAGTCCATGAATACGCGCGATCCGGCCATCATTGAGCAGGCCAAGGCCAGGCTGCTGAAGCAAAAGCCTCTGGTCAAAACCTACACCAGCGACCATTTTGATCATCTGCTGGCGTCCGGCGAGGTTGTCCTCGCGCACGGGTGGGGCGGTCCGGTTGCCCGCGCCATGGCGTTGAAGCCCTCCATCAAATATGTCGTGCCGAAGGAGGGCGCCACGATTTGGGCGGATTGTCTGGTCATTCCCAGAACGTCCCGCAACAAGGAACTTGCAATGCAGTTCATCAACTATTTACTGGACCGTGAAGTGGCCGCTCGCACGAGCGAGCGGTTATTGTTTGCGTCGGCCAACCGCGAAGCCAAGGCGCTGGTGAAGGCCAGCGTACGGGACAATCCTGCGGTCTACCCGGACGAAGCCACGCTTGGGCATCTTGAATGGATGTTGGATGTCGGTGATGCGCTCCGGTCATATGATCGGGCATGGACGGAACTAAAAATGAAATAGGGACTCGTTTATCGGTGACGGTTGAGCGAAACGCATAAGTATTTCCAAAGACCGGAAAAGACGATATAATGCAAGAAGTTAGCAGGACGGACGAATGCACATGAAATTCCCTATACGCATACTGCTGGTATTCGTGACGGCGACGGCCAGTTTCTGGGGAGTGGAACTCGCCTGGTCGGCGACGGCCGATGAGAAGGCGAGCATGGCCCAGAAGCCCTCCCCCTCGGCGATGCGTCTCAGCCAGGACGAGGCGCTGGCGTTGTTTCTTCGCCAGAACTTTGACCTGTTAATTTCCAAATTCGGTATCGAATACGCCAAGGGGCAGCAAATCACAGCGCGGTTATTTCCCAATCCGGTACTGTCGGTCGGGACATTGAGTTCATACACGCAAGTCTGTAATGCGAGTGTGAGCACATGCGGACAAGTCATCCCGCAGGTTCAGCAGCTCTTCGAGATGGCGGGCAAGCGCGGCTACCGCATGGAGAGTGCGGGTCTTGGGGCTCTGTCCTCTGAAGCGAATTTCGAAGATGCGATCCGCCAGCTCAGTTTCACCGTGAAGGATGCCTACTATCGTGTCCAGTTGGCCCAACGCCGGCTGGCCCTGGCGGAGGAGAATCGAGACCGCTTTTCCCGCATTTTGGAAGTCAACACCATCCGCTTCAAGAAAGGGTACATCGCCGAAGTCGACCTGATTCGAATCCGGTTGCAGGTCGTTGATTTCCAGTCCCAGATTATTCAAGCGATCCAGGATGGAAATCAGGCGCGCGCCGATCTTCGGGTCTTGCTGGGGCTTACGCCGAGCACGGACATTTTACTGACGACAGAGCTCGATTACCATCCGATCGAACCGGATGTCACTTCCCTCAGGCGCATCGCGATCGATACGAGGCCGGACATTCGCGCAAAGCGGCTGACGCAATCGCAGCGGATGACCGATTTCAAACTGGCCCGGGCCTATCGCATTCCGGATGTCACCGCCGGGGCCGGCTATGCAATGCAGGGGCCGCATGGTCCCGATAACCAGCAGCAGGTGGTGTTCAGCCTTGGAATTCCACTCCCGCTGTTCAACCGCAACCAGGGTGGCATTGCGCAGGCCGACGTTTCCATTCAAATCGCGGAAGCCGATCTTAACAAGACGGTCGTGCAAGTCGAAAATGACGTTGAAAACGCCTATCGCAATCTGCTGGAAAGCCGTCGTCTTGTCGAGGCGTATCGCAGTGGAGTGTTGGAGGACGCGCGGTTGACGCTGACGATTGTCGAGAAGGCCTATGAGCGTGGTGGCGCCACGATTCTCGATCTGCTCGATGCCGCACGGACGTCGCGCACGATCCAACAGAACTATATCGAAACCCTGTTCGGTTATCAGCGGAACGTCTTTTTGCTGGAAAATGCCGTGGGACGGGAGATTGTCTCGCGATGACAAGGCTTCCACTGGGACTGGGCA
Organism: Nitrospiraceae bacterium; assembly: GCA_035632555.1. GTDB lineage: Bacteria > Nitrospirota > Nitrospiria > Nitrospirales > Nitrospiraceae > 2-02-FULL-62-14. The sequence goes on from DASQGO010000028.1 coordinate 15,946, forward strand.
TACTGGCGTTGGCGATCCTCGGCGGTGCCTGCGACCGAACCGAGCAGCCCGCCTCGTCGAATGCCGCGACGCCCAAGGTGCAGTCCGTTCCGTCTCCAGCTGTGGATATCCAGGGTCGCATTGAGACGGTGACGGTGGAGTACAGCCCGGTGAAGACGGCGTTGCCGCTGGCCGGGCGGGTCACCTACGGCGAAGACCGGTTTTCTAAAATTTCGTCCCCCCTGCAAGGCCGCGTGGTGGAAGTACGCGCCAAGCTCGGTGACCGCGTGAAGGCCGGCGACGTCCTGCTCGTCATCGACAGCCCGGACATTTCCGCGGCCTATTCCGAATTTGTCAAAGAAGCCTCCGATCTCGAATATGCGGCCCGCGCCTATGATCTGGCCAAGGATCTCTATGAAACCAAGGCCCTGCCGTTCAAGGATTTCAAGCAGGCCGAAAATGACCTCATCAAGGGCAGGGCGGAGTTTCGCCGAGCCAAGGAGCGGTTGTTGTCGCTGCGGGTGCCGGCGGGCGAGTTGGACAAGCCGCTGGCCGAGCAGAAGATTACGTCCCGATTTGAAATGAAAAGTCCCCTGGCCGGCACCGTGGTGGAGCGGAACATTACACCGGGACAATCCGTGAGCGGCGATCCGGGACAAGTGCTGTTTACCGTGGCCGACCTGGACAGGCTTCAGGTCGTGGCTGATCTGTACGAGCGGGACTTGGATCTGGTCAAGGTGGGACAGGTGGCGACGGTGACCGTCGAAGCGTACCCCGGCGTGTCGTTCCCCGCCGTGCTCTCCGCCGTGGGCGATGTGGTGGATCCCAATACCCGGACGATCAAGGTCAGGGCCATGGTGGACAATGAGACGCATAAACTGAAGCCGGAAATGTTCGCCCGTTTGAACATCGATGTTGGCGACACCACCCAGTTCATCGCCGTTCCGCGTGAAGCGGTGCTGGAAGCGGACGGCAAAGAGTTTGTCTATGTGGTGCAGGCCGGTAATCGATACGAGCGGCGTCAGGTCAAGACGGCGACGGCCTCAAGCGATCAAGTCCGCATTCTTGACGGGCTGGCGGCGGGCGAACGTG
>DASQGO010000029.1:0-3167 GCA_035632555.1 Nitrospiraceae bacterium
TGGACGGTTGTAATCCGGCCCCAAGGAGCAGGAAGCCAGGCAGAAGAACAGGGCCGGGAGCACGAGGCTTCTCGTCATGCTCCCTCCTGCGCAGACCTGGGCTCGCGCCGCGACAACTTCCGGACCAGCACGAAAAACAGCCGCACGAAGAAAATCGCCATGAAGGTTGCCCCCAGCATGCCGCCGAACACGCCGGTGCCGATGGAATGCCGGCCGGCCGCTCCGGCGCCCGAGGCAAACACGAGCGGCGTCACGCCTCCGATGAACGCCATTGAGGTCATGATGATCGGACGGAACCGCAGACGGGCGGCTTCGATCGCCGCGTCGACGATCGGCATGCCGGCTTCGTAGCGCTTGTTGGCGAACTCGACGATCAGGATCGCGTTCTTGGCGGACAATCCGATCAGCGTAACCAGCCCGATCTGGAAGTAGATGTCGTTCGACATGCCCCGCGCCCACACGGCGGACAGGGCGCCGAAGATCCCGAACGGCACGGCCAGAATCACCGCAAAGGGCACGGTCCAGCTCTCGTACTGCGCCGCCAACACTAAAAACACCATCAGAAGGCCGAACCCGAACGCCACGCCCGACTGCCCGCCGGCGCTGCGCTCCTGGTAGGAGATGCCGCTCCAGTCGAGGCTGTAGCCCTGCGGGACCAGCACGTCCTGCGCCGCGCGCGCCAGCGCGTCCAGGGCTTGACCTGAACTGGCGCTGGGGGCCGCCGTGCCCAGCACGAGCGCCGTGTTGAAGCCGTTGAAGTGCGTCACCGGATCTGGTCCGCTGGTGTATTCGGTTGTCACGACCGTGTTGAGCGGGATCATGGAGACGCTCGAACCGTTCCGGGCGCGCACGAAAATATTCGCGATGTCCTCCGGCTTGGATCGGTACTTCGCCTCGGCTTCTGTCTGCACACGATAGACGCGCCCGAACTTGACGAAGTCGTTGATGTACAGGTTGCCCCAGTAGGCCTGCAGGGTGTCGAAGACCTCGGAAATCGGCACGCCCAGCGCCTTCGCGCGTTCCCGGTTGATGTGGGCATAGAGCCGTGGAGAGCTGACGCGAAAGGTGGTGCCGATGGCACCGATCGCCGGGTCCTGCCTGGCCCTAGCGGTAAATTCCCCCGTGACCGCTGAAAATTTCTTGAAATCACCGCCGCTCGGGTCCTGGATCTGGATGGAGAATCCACCCGTCGCGCCGAGCCCTCTGATCGAGGGTGCGTTGAACGCCAAGATCAGCGCTTCGGGGATCTTCGCAAACTCCCCGTAGGCCGCCCCGATCAACTGCTTCACGTGCACGCCCGGCCGCTCGTCCCACAGATGCAGCGGCGTGAACATGGTCGCGGTGTTCGATCCGCGCGTGCCGAACACGAAGTTCTGGCCGACCAGCGCGTCCGTGCTGTGGATGGCCGGGACGGACAGGTAGTATTTCTCGAGCTTGCTCACCACCTCGGTGGTCCGCTGCCGCGAGGCGCCGTCCGGCAGGAGAACGATGGAAATGAAATAGCCCTGGTCCTCCTCCGGGAGGAAACTGTGCGGAATGATCCGGATCAGAAAGATGGCGGCCCCTACGACGACCGCGAAGACGGTCATGGACAGCACCGCGTGCCGGGCCAGCGCGCCCGCCATGCCGATGTAGCGGTCACGAATCGCATCGAAGAACCGGTTGAAGAGCCCGAAAAAGCCCCGGTGCCCGCCGTGGCCCGGCTTCAACAACAGGGCGCAGAGCACCGGGCTCAGCGTCAGCGCGACGAACCCCGAGATGCTGACAGAGATCGCGATCGTGATGGCGAACTGCTTGTAGAGCTGGCCGGTGATCCCTCCCAGGAATCCGACGGGGACGAACACGGCACAGAGGACGAGCACGATCGCGATGACCGGGCCGGTCACCTCCTCGAGCGCCTTCTTGGCCGCATCCCTGGGCGGGAGGCCGTTGGAGATGTGCCGCTCGACGTTTTCGACGACGACGATCGCGTCGTCCACGACAATGCCGATGGCCAGCACCATGCCGAACAGCGTCAGCGTGTTGATGGAAAACCCGAGAGCCGACATGCCGGCGAAGGTGCCGATCAGGGACACCGGCACCGCCACGGCAGGGATGATCGTCGCGCGCCAGCTTTGCAGGAACAGGTAGACGACCAGGATAACCAAGACCATCGCCTCGCCGAGTGTCTTGACGACCTCTTTGATGGACACCTCGATGAATTTGGTCGTGTCGTAGGGAATGTCATACGCCATGCCGGAGGGAAACCCCTTTTGCAGTTCGTCCATCTCGTGCCGGATGCGCCGCACGGTATCCAGCGCGTTGGCGCCGGGGGAGAGAAAGGTCAGAATGAACGTGGTTGGTTTCCCCTTGAACCGTCCCTCAAGGTCGTAGGACTGGGCGCCCAGTTCAATCTTGGCCACATCCTTGAGACGGATCATGGAGCCGTCCGGCAGGGCCCGCACGATCATGTCCTCGAACTCCTTGACCTCCGTCATCCGTCCCTGCGTGATCACTGGAATCGTCAACTCGGTGCCCGGCAGCGCCGGCTCCCGTCCGACGGTTCCGGCGGGAAAGTCCCGGTTCTGTTCGTTGACGACGTTCGCGATGTCCGTTGGCGTGAGATTGAGCTGCGCCATCCGCACCGGATCCAGGATCACCCGCATGCTGTAATTCTGTGCGCCGAACACCATGGCGTCGCCCACGCCGGGCAGCCGCTTGAGATTGTCAACGACGCGGAGGATGGCGTAATTAGAGATGAACAGCGCGTCGTAGCGCGGATCCTGCGATGCCAGCGTGATCACGGCCACCAGATCCGGCGACACCTTCTTGATGGAGATGCCGCGCCGGATGACTTCCGGCGGCAGCTGCGGCTCGGCCAGTTTCTCCCGGTTCTGGGTCTGCACCTGGGCGATGTCCACGTCCGTGCCGATCTCGAACGTGAGCTGGATCGTCATGTGCCCGTCGTTGGTGCTGGTGGAGCTGTAGTAGAGGAGATGGTCGATGCCCGGCAACTGCACCTCGATGGGGCGCGCCACGGATTCCGCGACGACTTCGGCGCTCGCGCCTGGATAATCGGCGTCGATCTGCACGACGGGCGGGGTGATCTCCGGAAACTGCGCCACCGGGAGGGCCTGCAGCGAGGCAAGACCGATGACGATGATGATGATGGAAACGACCGACGCGAA
>DASQGO010000030.1:0-3147 GCA_035632555.1 Nitrospiraceae bacterium
CCGCCGTGCCGTTCCACATGTGGACACCGGACGTATACGAAGGCTCCCCGACATCCGTGACGGCCTTCATGGCCGTCGCCTCGAAGGCCGCCAGCTTCGCCGCGTTCCTGCGCGTGTTTCTGGAGGGCCTGGGCGGATTGAGGGCCAACTGGTACGTGCTGTTCCTGATCCTCTGCCTCGCCACGCTGGCACTCGGCAACGTCGTGGCCATCGTGCAGACCAACATCAAGCGGATGCTCGCCTACTCGAGCATCGCGAACGCCGGCTACGCGCTCATCGGCGCCGTGGTGGCGGGCTACGTGCCGGCTGACCGCGCCGCGCAGGCCTTCGGCCTTTCCAGCGTCATGCTCTACCTGACCATCTACGCCTTCATGACCCTCGGCGCTTTCGCGGTGATCGCCATGCTCAGGAAAAACGGCGTCGAAGGCGACGAGATCGAGGACTACGCGGGACTGGCCAAGCGGCAGCCCGTGGCCGCGTTCCTGATGCTGGCCTTCATGGCGTCGCTGGCCGGCATCCCGCCGACCGCCGGGTTCATCGGAAAATTCTATCTCTTCATGGCCGCGGTGAAGGCGGATCTGGCCTGGCTGGCCGTCGTCGGCGTGATCTTCGCCGCCATTTCGGCCTATTACTACCTGCGCGTCGTGCTGGTCATGTACATGCGGGAGCCGGAAACGGCAGGCGCGGAATCCCGGCTGGTCTCCTCGCCGGCTCTGGCAGTCGCGTTGGCCTGCGCCTTCGCCGGCGTGCTGGTCTTCGGCCTCTATCCCAACCCGCTGGTGTCGTTCGCCTCCCAGGCTGTCCTGGCCCTGAAGTAGGACGACAGCGCGGACACGGGGTCCGGCGGAACATCCTATGAAGGTCTTCTGGAACAGCGTCGTGATGTTCGTCGGAGCGCTGTTCGGCGCGTTCGCCGATTTTCGCCGTCGGGGCTGTCTCAGCCTCGCGGCCTCCCTGTCGTTCTTCACACTGCTCTCGTTCTTTCCGATGATCGGCTTGTTGCTCTACGTGATCAGTTTCTTTGTCAGCCGCGACGTCGTCTGGTTCCAGTTCCTCATGAACTTCTTCCAGGGATTCCTGCCTGGGCTGGGCGCCACGCTGGCCAAGGAGATACGGCACGCGGCAAACGAGCAGATGGCGGGCTGGGTCGGGCTGTTCGCCTTCCTGTGGTTCAGCGGCCTGGTCTTTTACGAGGTGGACTACGCCATCAACGTGGTATTCGAAACGGCGCACACGAGGAATGCGTTCATCTCCACCCTGATGTCCGTGGCGTTGCTGGGCTTCGTGCAGGCACTGATGATCGTGTCGTACGTCCTCACGCAGGTTTCGGACGTGATCGTCTCGTACGCGCCGCAGAGGGGCGGCATCGACGTCATCGCCGTCGCCGCCAACCAGTTTCTCCTGGGCTATCTCCTGCCGTTTGCGTTCATCCTCGTGACGGTGACGTGCATTTACCGCTACCTGCCGAAAAACAGGCCGACTTGGGAGCAGGCGGCGGGAGGCGGCTTGGTGCTGGCCCTGCTCTGGGAGCTTGCCAAGCACTTCATCGGCACCTACGTGCAGGACGTGATCGGCTACTACGACCGGATGTACGGGTCGCTGCTCGTCGTCGTGATGTTCCTGTTGTGGGTCTACTATTCGGCGTCGCTCTTCCTCTATGGCGCGGCGGTCGTCCACCGGCTGCAGACCGTTCAGAAGTCCTAGCCGATTCGGGTATACTCCTGGCATGTTCACACGGCTGTTCCGAGCCACGCCGGCCATCATGGCCGGCCTTTCGAGTCTCCTACTACTTTCCGGGAACGGAGGCGCGCAAGTCATCACGGGCGGCGCGCCGAGCTGCAGGGCCGTGGCCCTGACGTTCGATCTCTGCCCCGTCCGGCAGGGTACGGGGTACGACGCCGACCTCATCGACTACCTGATCGGGCACAAGATCCCCGCCACCTTTTTCGCCTCGGGCCGCTGGATCGACAAGCACGACCCGGAAATGAAAAAATTGCTGGCCGTGCCCTTCTTTGAAATGGGCACGCACGGCCAGGCCCATGCCCACCTGGCCGCGCTGGATGAAGAGCGCCAGCGGGCGGAAATCATCCATGCCGTGGATCTTCTGAAATCCCGCTACGGTGTGGCGGCGCCGCTGTTCCGGCCGCCCTACGGCGAGTTCAACGACCTCACGGTCGAGGTGGTCAGAAAACTCGGCCTGCAGTTCATTCTCTGGAACATTGTTTCGGGCGACCCGGACCCGTCGCTGACGGCTCAGAAAATGCTGGCGCATATCACGGCCTCGACCCGCGGGGGCGGCATGATCGTGTTCCACGCGAACGGGAGAGGAGCGCACACGCGCGAAGTCGTGGAGACGCTCGCGCAGGATTTTTTTCCGAAACAGGGTTTGAAGCCGGTCACCGTCACGGAGCTGCTGTCATGCACGCCACAGGCCACGCCATGAGCCAGGGCATCAGGCCCTACAAGCCGGAAGACCGTTCCGCCATCGTGGCGATGCTGGCATCCTCCGAGCCCTGGAAGAAGCTCGGCTACACCGATGCGGATTGGAAGAAACTCTTCGATCCGCTGCCGTCGGGACGGGAAGGCTACGTGATTGAATCGGACGGTGCCGTGGTGGGCTTCGCGCTGCTGCGGCCGAAGTTTCTCATGGGCGACTACCTGGAACTGCTGGTCGTGTCGCCGTCAGCTCGCAGCAAGGGATTGGGGAGCGCCCTGCTCAAACATCTTGAAGGCCTGGTCTTCGCGCGGGTAAAAAATCTCTTCGCCTGCGTCTCGGACTTCAATGCCGACGCCAGGCAGTTTTACAAAAAGAACGGCTACCAGGAAATCGGCCCCATGCCGAATTTTCTGATTCCCGGGTCCGCGGAAATGTTGCTGCGGAAAACCATCGGTCCCACCAAAACCACCTAAAGGAAGCCATGCGCGTTACAAAACTGCTCCATACCAGGATGCGCGTCAGCGACATGGACCAGACGATTCAATTTTACACCGGCGTGCTGGGACTGGAAGTCATGGAACGCAAGGTTTCGCCACGCGGCTCGCACCTGGCGTTTCTGAAAGTGCCAAACATCGAAGAGCTGATCGAACTGTGCAGTTTTCCCCCGAGCGGACCCGTGAAGGTGCAGGAAGACCTGGTGCACCTGGCGT
>DASQGO010000031.1:0-4083 GCA_035632555.1 Nitrospiraceae bacterium
TGAACCAGGGATAGAGCAGCGGCAGGATATAAAGGGTCAGCAGGGTCGATGTGATCAGCCCGCCGATAACGACGGTTGCCAGCGGCCTTTGGATCTCCGCTCCTGTGGCCGTCGAAACTGCCATTGGAATAAAACCGAGGCTGGCGACAAGGGCCGTGATCAGGACGGGCCGCAACCTGTCGCTGGAGCCGTCACGGATGGCGGCGGCCATATCCAGCTTGCGCTGCCTAAGGGAATTGATATGGCTGACGAGCACGATGCCGTTGAGAACGGCGACGCCAAAGAGCGCAATGAAGCCGACCGAGGCGGAGAGATTGAGGTTCAACCCGCGCAGCCAGAGGGCTGCGATGCCGCCCACCAGAGCAACGGGGACGTTCAATAGAATAAGCGTCGCCTGTTTGATGGAATGGAAGGTTGCAAATAGCAGGGCGAAGATGATGGCGATCGAGACGGGCAGGACAAACATCAGCCGCCGATTGGCGCGGGACTGGTTTTCGAACTGGCCGCCCCATTCGATCTCATAGCCCGTTGGCAGCTTCAGCGTGCTGCTAATCTTGTCTTGCGCCAACTTGACGAAGCTGCCGAGGTCCGTCCCGCGCACATTGGTCTGGATGGCGATGCGGCGCTGGGTGTTCTCACGGGAGATCGTCTGTGGGCCGCGTACGGTCCGGATCTGGGCGACCTGGTTGAGACGGACCATCTCCCCGCCGGGCGCGCGCAGAACAAAATCCTTCAGGGTATCGGGATCGTTTCTCAGCGGCTCTGGCAGCTTGATCGAAATCGGGAACCGCGCCCGGCCTTCGATCATCTCTGACACGGGCCGGCCGCCCACAATAGTTTCGACCACTTCCTGAACGTCGGCGACATTCAGCCCATAGCGGGCAAGAGCGGGCCGGTCGATTTCCACCTGCAGCTCGGCGACGCCGGAGGTCACTTCCATCTGCGGCTCGGCCGCACCGGGGATCGAGGAAACGATGGCAAGCGTGCGGCGCCCGAGATCTTCGAGCGTCTTCAGATCGTCGCCAAAAATCTTGATGGCTACATCGCCGCGTATGCCTGTTACCGTCTCGTCCATGCGCATTTCCATCGGCTGCGTGATGGTATAGGCAACGCCAGGTATCTGCTTGAGCGCCTCCGACAGCTTTACAATCAGCTCCTGTTTGGTCTTGCAGCATTTCCACTGTTCTTTCGGGGCGAGCTGCAGGTAGGAATCCGACTCATAGATGCCCATGGCTTCGGTCGCCACATCGGGCCGCCCGAGCTTGGTGACCACCCCCGTGATTTCCGGGAGGCTGCGCATCGTTGTCGCAATCTCCTTGCTCACGTCTACTGATTGAGTGAGCGCGATGCCGGGGAGCTTGCGCGAGGTGATGAGGATGGACCCTTCATCCAGCTTCGGCATGAATTCAGTGCCGATATACTTCAGGGAAAAAAGCGCCGTGCCCACCATGAGGACGGCAAGCGCAAGGAGAATGCCCCGGCGGGCCATTGCCCCTGCCAGCGAACGCGCATAAGCGCGGCGCAGCGCGCCAAACCACCGGTCGCTAAGGTTCTGGCCGCCGGCGGCTTTGGCCTTGAGGAGGTAGCTCGACAGCGCCGGAACAGCTGTCAGCGCTAGGATCAGGGAACCGAGAAGCGCCGAACAGACAGTGATGGCCATGGGCCGGAACATCCGGCCTTCCAGCCCCTGAAGGGTGAAGATCGGCAGGTAGACGGCAATGATGATGGCAACGCCGAATAAAATAGGCCGCGCGACCTCCTGGGATGCGGCTCGGACGGTATCGAGAAGACTCCTGTCCTTTTCTGGGACCTCCAGCCGATGCACGGAATTCTCGATCATGACGACCGAGCCATCCACGATCATTCCGAAGTCGATTGCGCCGAGGCTCATGAGATTGGCGGAGACGCCGAAAATCGCCATGCCGATGAAGCCGAACAGCATCGAGAGCGGAATCATGGCGGCGACGATGAGCGCAGCCCGTATGTCGCCAAGGAACAGCAGCAGCACGACGGTGACCAGCAGCCCGGCTTCCAGCAGATTGCGGCGAACCGTGTGGATCGTGCCGTTTATGATTTCCGACTGGTCATAAAAGGCGCGTAAACGGTAGCCTCCCGGCAGATGAATACTGGCAAGACGGTCTTTGATGCGCTCGATTGCGGATCTGCCGTTTTCGCCCTTTAACGTGATGACCGTTGCGGAGACGACCTCGTGAGTCTCGCTCAACGTTGCACCGTAGCGTAGGACCGGTGACGCTGTGACCTTGCCGATGTCGCGGAGCAGGACCGGCACGCCGTCCCGCGCCATCACGACAACATTCGGAAGGTCTGCCGGATTGGAATAGCGCCCGAGGCCGCGAACGGTATACTGCTCCTCGGCGTGCTCGATATAGCCGCCACCGAAATTTGCGTTGTTATCAGCAACCCGCTGCACAACATCATGGACGGTCAGCCGGTAGCGGCGAAGGGCGACGGGGTCTAGCTCAATTGAATATTGTTTCGACTGGCCGCCCCACGCATTGACCTCGCTGACGCCGGGCACACTGCGGAGCGCATAACGGAGCGTCCAGTCCTGATAGGTTTTCACATCCATGAGGGTTTTACCGCCCTCCAGCGTGTACTGGTAGACCTCGCCGAAAGCGGTGGCCATCGGTCCGAGCGCCGGTTGTACATTTTGTGGCAGGCGCGCGCGGACATCCTGCAAGCGCTCGGCGACAAGCTGACGGGCAAGATACTGATTGAGGGAATCTTCGAAAACGAGCGTCACCATCGAGAGTCCAAGGGTGGACATCGAGCGGACCGTCTCAATGCGCGGCATGCCTACCAGGGCGCTTTCAATCGGGTAGGTGACCAGCTCATCGACTTCGGTCGAGGACATGGAGGGGCATTCGGTCACGACAACGACCTGGTTATTGGTGAGGTCCGGGAAGGCGTCGATCGGAAGGTTGACGAGGACGTAACCGCCGGCCACAAGCAGCGCGAAAAGGCTGGCGAGGACAATCCAGCGGTTGGTGAGGGCGATATCAACGATGCGTGTCAGCATAGTGTCCTTTACTCTTCGATCGCGCGGCGCATGAGCTGGGATTTCAACAGGAAGCTGCCTTTGACGACAACGTCCTCGCCAGGCTTGAGGCCTTCGGTGATTTCCGTTTCGCCGTTCGCGTGACGCCCGGTCTTGATCGTGCGCGGCTCGAATTCGGTTGCGGACTTGCGCACGAAAACGGCCGGAATGCCGTTGATGTCCTGGACCGCCTCTTCGGGCAAAACCAGAACGGCGCGTTTTCCGCCTTCTGGCAGGCTGGCGGTGGCGTACATTTCCGGCTTGAGAAGGCCTTGGGGATTGGGCACCCCGATGCGGATCTGGAGTGTGCGCGTCGTGGGGTCGAGCTGCTCGCCGAGCTTCAGAATATGGCCGTTGAACTCCCTGTCCGGGTAAGCACGGACCTCGATGCGCACGGCCAGTCCGGGATGCAGCTTCGAGAGCTCTGTCTCATTGGCGCCGGCGATCATCCACAGGCTGCGCGTGTCGCTGAGCGACAAGAGCTCGTCGCCGGCATTGACGACACTGCCGACGGTGGCTTTCCGTTGCTGGACGACGCCTGAGGCGGGCGCAAAAATCGGCACGCCATCTTCGGTCTCGACAGAGGACCGGTCATCAATTGGTACATGGAGAATATCCGTCAGATGCGCGCGTTCCTTGGCGATTTCGCTTTGCGCCTTGTCGATGGCCGCCTGCGCGTTGCGCAGCTCCGATTCAGCGGTTTCGACATCCTGACGTGACCCTGCCTTCAGCTCAAGGAGCCGGGCGGCGCGGTCTCTGCGTTGCCGGGAATACGCCTCGGCAGCGCGTGCCCTCTCTAGCTCCGTTGAGGCTTGCTGATAGGCAGCTCTTGCTTCATGGACGTCATGACTGTGAATGCGGCCGATGATCTGGCCCGCTTTGACGAAGTCGCCCACCTTCACCGTGAGAGCGTCCACCTTGCCGGCGACCACCGCGCCGACGCGCCACGTCTGGTCCTCGCTGACGGTCAGCTGCCCCGGCGCGGTCACGCTTTCTGCTAGGTCTTTTGTCATGACAGTGGAGAC
>DASQGO010000032.1:0-7110 GCA_035632555.1 Nitrospiraceae bacterium
AGTGATGAATTCCTTCGTCCGCGGCGCTTCGAAGAACATGTATTCGGGCGTCACGACCTTCTGCTTTTTCGCGGCCTCGTGCGGATCCTTCTTCCCGTCGGACTTGGCAACCGCGACGGTGCTGATCACATCGCCCTGCGGATTGGTCTTTTGCTCCGGCTCAAGGCTGGTAACCGGATCGCCTTGCGGGTTCGTTTTGGCTTCGCTCATTGTGGCACCTCTCAGGCTTCGCGCTTCATGTGCTCGGCTTTATGCCCGAAGGCCGCGGCGCTGGCCGTGCTTCCACCGGGCATAAACGTGAGCGGGTTGGTGTGGGTCTTGTTCTCGTGCACCTTCGACTGCGTGCCGGTAAACCGCACGTTCTCGCCGCTCGCCGGCAGCTTGATGCCCATCTGCTCGCGGACCCGTTTGAACACCTGCGCGATCCGGCGCAGCTTGGCGGCGTCACAGTCACGGACCGTCAGCATCGCATCCTCGTGTCCTTGCTCGGCGCAGAACGCGGCGGTGCAGCAGTTCGTCCCCGCGCGAATCATCTTGAGGGTCAGATTCGCATAATGGCAATGTACGCCGATGAAGATGCAAGCTTCGATCTTGTTGCCCCAGATGGTCAGGTTCGGATGGTTGGGGTTGATGACCTCTTCGGGATCGATCTTGGGATACTTCGGCCGGTAGTCCGGCATGGGGATGATCAGGACTTCGGGAACCTGTGCGGCGATCTCCAGCACCGCCTTGGCCTTGTCGGCCGCGTGGTCGTTCCAGTTCCATAGGACCATCGGGCCCGGAAAGATCGTCGCGTTGGGGCTCGTCAGCATCTTCCGCGCGACTTCCTCCATGACCTTGTCTTCGTTTTTTTCCAGCAGGCCGTAGAAAAGCCCCTGGCCAGGATCCGGCAGCATGACACCGAGTTGCGCGGCGGAGGGCGGGTGGAACCCGGCCGGCCCCGGAACGATAATGCGCTCTTGCTCTTTTGGCGACGTCTTGGCGCCCATGGACTACCCGACCACCGGGCTGGCCAGGACTGCCGTGGTGCTCTTCTCGCCGTAGATGATGTTGTCCGTCAGCGCCGCTTTGGGAAGCTGGTCGATCATGATCATCTTGATCGCGTTGTTCTTGGCCATGTTGTCGCAGACCCAGACACACTGCGCGCAGCCCTTGCACCGGTCCACCGCCACGTAGGCCGAGCCGTACTTGAAGCCCTGGTCCTTGCCCATCTCGTCGCTATACAGGATCGTGTTGGCTTCCGGGCAATACTGCGTGCAGAGCTTGCAGTTCTTCGCCGCACAAATCTCAACGCTGATATCCGCTACCAGATACATGGATGCCTCTTTCCTTGGTTAAACTTTGGCCGCGGCGGCTTCCGCCTTCTTCGCCGCTTTGCTGATCTCGTCCCAGTGGTTGTTTGCCGCGTATTCCCATCCGGCCTTGATCACGGCCATGTTTTTATCGATCAACTCCTGTTTCTTTTTGAACTTCCGTTCCACGACGCTGTCCAGCGCCGCCGTGCCGCCCGACACCACGAAGCCCTTGCCCAGGAACCGGTCTTTCACCGCCTGGCCCAGCGCATCGAGCGTCGTCAGGCCGGTGATGCACCCGATCGCGCCCATCAACGCCATGTTGGTGGCCAGGTCCATGCCCGCCACTTCCAGCGAGATCTTGGTCGCCGGCAGGTAATACAGCTTCGCGCGCCGTTCCTCCAGTTCGCGGGCCTGGTCCTTGTGCAGCTTCATGGGTCCGTCGTTGTTGATCAGCGCGACCCCGTCCTCCTTCAACCCGAAGTAGAACGGCATCGTGTAGGATTTGCCGTGCGTGATGACCTGCGGGTGGAAGATGATGATGATGTGCGGGAAGGTGATTTCGCCGATCTCGTAAATCGGCTCATCCGACACCCGCACGTAGCTCTCGACCGGCGCCATGCGCTTCTCGGAACCGTAGAACGGGACGATGGTGCTCTCGCCGCCGGCGTTGATGACGGCGGTGCTCAGGATGTGCGAACCCGTGACGACGCCCTGCCCGCCCACACCGGCCATCCGAATGTTGAAACGCTTTGCCATCGGTTGTTCTCCTTCCCCCTGGAATTCTGACGAAGCCCGTCCGGCCGGTGCCTAGACCTTGCCGGGAATCGCCGCGGTCGCTGCGGCCGGCTTGGGGAGATACTCCTTGTAGCCGTACCGCTCCGCAAGATACTGCTTCGCTTCGTCGGAGATGTACTCGGTGAACGCATACCGGTCGTTCTCGACGTTCTTGGCGTCTTCCATGACCTTGTCGGTCGGGATCGCGTATTCGATGTTGCAGGAGGTATAGGCTTGAATGTAGGTGGGGCCGACTTCACGGGCGATCAGCACGGCTTTCTTGATCACGCTCTCCACGCGCCGCGGATTGTTCGGCACGACCGTGGCAACGTAGGCGCAGCCGGCGATCTTCGCCATGCCGACCATGTCCATCTTCTCGAACTTCTTGCCGAGCGGGGCCATCTTCAGCACCGCGCCACGGTTGGTCATCCCGCTCTCCTGGCCGCCGGTGTTGCCGTACACTTCGTTGTCCAGCATGATCGTCGTGAACTTTTCCTTCCGGAACCACGAGTGGAGCGTCACGGAAAAACCGATGTCCGCCATGCCGCCGTCGCCGGCCATCACGACCACGTCCTTCGGCTTGTCGCCGAACCGGAGCCGCAGCCCGCGGGACAGCCCGCTCGCCACGCCGTTTTGGTCGCCGTAGTTGCCGTAGACGAAGGGGATGGCCGCCTGCGAAATCGCCAGCCGGCCGCAGCCTGCGGTGCCGACCGTGATGGTGTCCTCGGGATTCGGGAACGCGATCATCGCCAGGCGGATGAACAGGGTCATCGCGCAGCCAGCGCACATGGGATGCTCCTCCAGAATTTCCTTGAAGCTCCCCATCTGCGAGACGGTCGTCTTCTTGCCGAAGGGGCCATGGTCGACCATGTCCCGGTATTCCTTGGGCATGAACTTTTCAAAACCCGGGGTGAATTTGACGTAATCGAGACTCATTGGCGGCCTCCATCCATGCTGTGCTTGAGCCGCCGCGTTCTCTTGAATCGCGGCGGATAGTTGGTTTGCTTTCAGTGCTTACAAAGCTTCGCTTGCTTTATAAGATTCCAAATCCGGCGCACATCTCCGAATCTTTCCGAACGCGCTGATTCTCTTACCGTTTTTGAACAGACTTGAGAGTGAAGTCTAACAAACTGTTTGAAACCATGTCAATCGTAAAAGCCGGCCAGACGGGAGAGTTCTCCTCCTCCACCCAGCCTGCGGATCGTATAACGTCCCGGATATCAATGCAACGTAACAGAAGGCCCACCCCTGCTAAAAGAAGGCCTAGCAGGGTATCCCCCCACTAGGGCCATTGGCCCTAACCCCGATTCAGCCCTGCCTTGCGGTTTCGCCGGTCGTTTTCTATAATGGCGAAACTTTTGGAAAATTCGTCGTTGTGAAAGGCAGATCTCCATGGCCAGAACCCTCAGCGCGAAACCGCTTACGATCGAATCGCTCGATCGCATCAAGCGCATGACCGCCGAGCTGGCCCGCGCGGCGCGCAAGCGATACCGGCATTGCCGGTATGCCGATCTGCGCATCGAGATCGCGGAAGTCAAATCAGCCAACGCCGAGAATGGCGCCGGCAAATCCGTGCAGGACGACTACACGTTCGGATTCGGCATTCGCGTGCTTGCCGGCAGCCCCCTGCCGGCTCCCGGTTACTATGGCCATCGCCTGGGCAACGCCGACTTCTCCCGCTTAGCCATCCTCCTCCGGGACGGATTCCGTCACGCCTACGACCGGGCCATCGCCAACGCCCGCGCCAAAGAGCAGGCCCGAACCCGCTTCAAGGGGCTGGGGGACAGTCTCGCCGGCCTGTCGCTGGCGCCGATCGAAACCCACCAGGACACGATCAAGGCGGAATATGCCGTGGACCCGCGCTCCGTATCGATGGCCGACATGTCCCGCTATACCGCGGAAGTTTCACGCGCCGTGGCCGGGCTGGGATCGCGGATCAAGTTCAACGCCATCGCCGCGTCCACCGGCCTCTACCGCGAGCTCTTCGTCAGCTCGGAAGGGACCGTCATCGATCAAACCTTCGCCAACACGCTGGGCTGGTGCTCGGTGGTGGCCGACAACGACAAGGCCGACCAGTCGCTGACCGACTACATCGGTCACCAGCGCGGCTGGGAAACGGTGACGGAGGGCACCCGGAGCAACTACATCCGCCATCTCGACCTCCTCACTTTTGCGACCAGCCTGGGACGCGATTGCCTACAGCTGATCGACGCGCCCGCCCTGCGCGCCACCGACAAGGAGGTCGTGGTCGTTACCGATCCGCATTACAACGTGCTCAAGTCGCATGAGATCCTCGGCCATCCGACCGAGCTCGACCGGGCGCTGAAAATGGAAACCGGCTACGCGGGCCGCAGCTGGCTGCTCCGGTCGCTCACCGATCATCAGATCGGCAAGCCGATCGCCTCGCCGCTCGTGACCGCCTATTCGGATCCCGCCCTGCCGGGGCTCGGTCATTACACCTACGACCACGAGGGCACGCCGGCCAAAAAAGTCGTGCACATCGACAAGGGCATCTTCAAAGGCTTCATGAACAGCCGGCAGACGGCCGCCATCCTCGGCGCGGAGCCCAACGGTTCCTACAAGGCGACGGAGGCGTCGCTGGTGCCGTTGATCCGCATGTCGAATACCGTGTTCGGCGCCGGCCCGCACGACCCGGAACAGATCATCGCCGACGTGGACCACGGTTATTACCTGGTCGGCCATCGCACGCCGTCGATCGCGGAGTCCCGCGAGAATTTCAGCATCTCCGCGCAAAAAGTGTATGAGATCCGCAACGGCCAGCTCGGCCAACTCTACCGCGACGGCGGCATGACGGCCGACACCAAGGACTACCTGACGAAAGTCGATGCCGTCGGAAAAGATTTTCGTCTCGGTCCCATCCCCAATTGCGGCAAGGGCCAGCCGATGCAGATCAAGCGGTTGGGAAACGGTGCTCCAACGATGAGAAGCCGCGCCAAACTGACGGGTGTCTGAATCCATGACTCTCTCGAAAACAAACTTGAGATTTCGTCTCGGTCCATTCCAAACGTGCGATAAGGGCCAGCCGATGCAGATCAAGCGGTTGAGAAATGGCGCGCCAGCGATGTGCAGCCGGGCAAAACTGACAGGCCTATAATCATGCGCTCGCTGATCGATCTCAAATCCACCGTGCAGCGCGCGCTCCGCCTGATCGCCCACGCGAAGGACGTGCGGGAGGCCGAAGTCTATGCCTCCAGCACCGGGCAGCTCATTTGCCGGCTCAACTACACCTCGCAGATTCCCTGCAACGGCGTCGAGGAGCCCAAGTCCTCCGAGCATTTCGGCGTCAGCATCCGGGCCGTGTTCAACGGCGCCGGCGCGCCCCGCATCGGATTCGGCAGCGAAGCCAGGGATCTGTCGCTCAAGGGCATCCAGCGCGCCATCGAGAAAGCCCGGGCCAACGCCGTGCCGGATCCCGACTTCGTTTCGCTGCCTTCGCCCGATCCCATCGCCGCCGGGAAAAAAATCCCGGCGTACCACGACCGCCGCATCATGGAGATCACCGATGCGGCGCTGGTCGACACCGGCTGGCAGGTCGTGAACGAAGCGCTGAAAACGTTCACGTCGTCGGACGTGCTGGCGAAGCTGGCCGGCTCCAAGGACAAACTGGCGGCACTGGGGCTGATCGTCGGCGGCGACGTCAGCCTCTTCCGGCAACGCGTCGCGCTGGCCTCGACGCACGCGCCCAAAGTTCGAACCGACGAATCGACCTTCGTCACCTCGTCGATCACGGCCATGGTCGAGCGCAAGCAGGCGAAGGGCAGCGGATACGCCACCGCCACGCACCTGGCTCAATTCAAAGGTGAAACCGGAGGCGATGCAGCGGCCAGCGCCATCCGGTCAACCGGCGGGCAGCGGCTGCCCAGCGGCAACTACCCGGTCGTGCTGGGTCCGCAGCCAGTCGCCGACCTCATGACCAACGTGCTTCTCCCCAGTTTGAGCGCCGATGCGTTTTTCAGCAGCCGTTCGGCTTTTTTGGGCGAGATCGGCCGCCCGGTCGCCTCCAGTCTCCTGAACATCTACGACCACGGCGCCGCCAAGGGCCTCGTCGGTACCAGGGCCATCACCTGCGAAGGATTTCCGACCGGCCGCACGGATCTTATCAAGCGGGGCGTGCTGGAAGGACTGCTTTCGAGCCATTATGAAACCGAGCGTCTCGCGCGCGACCCCCAGGCAAGGCACAAACTCGGCATCAGCCCCAAGGACCATCCCGAAACGCTGACGCCTCGCAACGGGTTCCGGCTCTCCAGCCGCGGGGGGCGGCAGTTCGACGTGCCGCCGGCCATCGCCGCCACGAACGTCTGCATCGAGGGCGCCGATCCGCACACGACCGACAGCCTGCTGCGTCTCGTCGGAGATGGCGTCTACATCGGCCGCATCTGGTACACCTACCCGATGAACGGCCTGCGTGCCGGCGACTTTACCTGCACGATCGTGGGCGATTCCTATCTCATCAGGAACGGCAAGCTCGCCGCACCGCTGCAGCCCAATACGATCCGCATCACCGGCAACATCAAGTCCCTGCTCCACAACGTCGTCGGAGTGACGAAACGCGCCACGCCGCTCGTCGGCTGGGGTGCAGATGAAGTGATCTACGCCCCCGAGATGGCCATCCGCGAACTCCAGCTCACGGAAATTGCTCAATTCATGGAAGCGGTATAAACTGCTCCCATGCCATTACGCGTGCTCATACCGGGCGAGGAAAACGGAGCCAACCATGCCGGTGGCGTGCACAACCGCCCGCCGGTTCCCGACGGCTCCGCCAAGGCCGAGTGCCCAAAATTCATGAGCCACGGCCCCTGCGGCGGCGTGCGGAAGGGCGGCTTCTGCGAGGTTTATCCGGAGATGATGTGCCCGTGGGTGACGCTCTACTTCGAGCTGGAAAAAATCGGCCAGGTCGAATGGATGAAAAAGGTTTGACCGTCCGTCAGGGATGAGGCATGAAAGGCAAGGCGAAAAAAACCCGGCCCGGTTACAGCGAGCGGCACGCGCAGAGCGGAGTGGAGGCCAGGCTGCCGGCGAT
>DASQGO010000033.1:0-18156 GCA_035632555.1 Nitrospiraceae bacterium
CACGTTCGACGACATCGCGCGTTGTCTCACGAACCAGAAATACATCTATATCCCGAAGGCCATGATGCAGTCGGGGCGGGGAATGTACACCGACATCGCGGGGGTGACGGTCGAAGACTTCATGAAGCAGACCGGCGTGAAGGCGCGCATCCTCCACAAGATCCACACGAAATTCGCCAACACCCGGCTCTGGCGCAACGGCCTCCTGAAGAACTACGTGGAGGATTACGTGCGTAATCCGCTCACGCAGTCGTACGAAGCCCTCTCGCTGCCAGCCTAGACATCCAGCCCGAGACCGAGCCGTTTACTTGCGGATGACCGGGTCGAGGTTGAACGCGACGCTGATGCGCGGCTTGGCGCCGGTGTAGATGCCGACGGCGTGGTAGAGCCAGCCGGGAAAGATCACGCACTGCCCGGCGGTCGGCGTGAAGGAAATGTTTTTACCCGCGTCGTGCATCTCGGGCATGGCGTATCGAAGGTACGGCGCCAGCATCCGGGGGAGGCATCCACGCGGGTCGAAGAGCTGCAGCGCGCCGCCATGCTTGCCGTCCTCTGAAATCTCGCCCACGTCCACGTAATAGACTCCGGACCAGTAGGAGCCCGGGTGCGGGTGGGCGGCGTTGCTGCCGCCTTTGCGCTGCACGTTGGCCCAGACTTCGACGACCTGCCACTCCGGACGGTTGCCGGACTGCCCCGGCACCCGGTCGGAATATTCCGTGACCTGCCTGGCCACATGGATCACCGGGTCGAACAGGCGTTTCAATTCCGCGCCGGCCCAGTCCAGCATCGAGAGGTCGTGCGGCGAGGACCATCCGACGACTTCGTAGTCCGGCGTGGCCGGCGTGGAGGCTTCGCGGGCGAGGATGGCTCGGCTGAGCGTCTGGTTGATCGCGGCATGATCGGGAACCATGAACGCAAACAGGGGCGTCGAAAAAATCGGCTGAACGGTGATTTCCATTTCCTTGGCCACGCGCGCTCCTCCGTCAAAATACGATGGAATGGGCGTAACCTAGACGCCCCGGACCGTGAAGTCAAGGCGCGTCCGCTGCATTTCCTCCGGTTTGACAAAGGTCCACTCGTGACCTAGAGTGGCCGGTACTTATGGCTCCAGAGCGCCGTTCGTTGAAGTTTCATCAGGCGGATGTCTTCACTGACGAACCGTTCGGCGGCAATCCCGTGGCGGTCCTGCCGGACGTCAAAGGATTGGCGGACGATGAGCTGCAGAAGATCGCGCGGGAGATGAATCTGTCCGAGACCGTGTTCGTGTTCCCGCCGACCGACCCGAAAGCCTCCGCCAAAGTCCGCATCTTCACGCCGACGCAGGAAATTCCCTTTGCCGGCCATCCCATCCTCGGCACGTTCTACATCCTGGGCAAGCTGAAGCGGCTGCCGTTGAAGGAGCCGATCACCTCGCTGTTCTACGAGTGCAACATCGGCGTGTTCCCGATCGAGTTGCGCGTCCACAAGGGTGAGATCCTGCGCGTCGTCATGACCCAGCCCAAGCCGGAGTTTCTGGGCAAGGTGGACACGCCGGAGGGCATGATGGAGATTGCGATGGCCCTCGGCATGGACAAGCGCGCCATCGCCGATTCCAAATTCCCGATCGAAGTCGTCTCGACCGGCCTGCCGGTCATGATTGTGCCGGTGCGGACGCTCACGGCGGTCCGGTCCATCGTGCCCAATCCCACTGCGATCACCGAGCTCTGCCGGCGGTACGGCGCCAACGGTATCATGGTCTTCACGACGGTGACGGTGGACGAGTTCTCGACCGTCCACACGCGCATGTTTGCGTCGCCGATCGGCATCCTGGAAGATCCCGCGACCGGCAGCGCGAGCGGCGCGCTGGGGGCCTATCTCGTGCAGAACGGCGTCGTCGAGGTGGCGATCACAACGGAAATCATTTCCGAGCAGGGCTACGAGATGGACCGGCCTTCCCGCATCATCATCCAGGTCGAGTCCGACGACGATATCATTCAGGAAGTGAAAGTCGGCGGTGAAGTGGTGATGGTCATCGAAGGGACGATCACCATATGAAGGCCGTGGTCTTTCATGAGCACGGCGGGCCGGAGAAGCTGCAGTATGAAGACCGACCCGATCCGCAGATCAAGCCGGACGAGGTGCTCGTCCGCGTTAAGGCCTGTGCGCTGAACCATCTCGATATCTGGGTCAGGCAGGGGATTCCGGCCTACCAGATTCTGCTGCCTCATATCTCCGGCTGCGACGTGGCCGGGCAGATCGAGCGGGTCGGGAACCAGGTGAAAGGCGTCAAGGTCGGGCAGAAAGTGTTCGTGTTCCCGGGTCTTAGTTGCGGGATCTGCGGCGAGTGCAAAGCCGGCCACGAGAGCCTGTGCCCCTCCTTCGGCGTGCTGGGCGCCAAGACGGACGGCGGCTACGCGGAATATGTGGCCGTGCCGGGGCGCAATGTTATTCCGATTCCACCCTCGCTGACCTTCGAACAAGCAGCGGCCTTTCCGCTCGTCTCGGTGACGGCTTGGCACATGATTGTGACGCAGGCCTGGCTGCGCAAAGGCGAAACGGCGTTGATCATGGGAGCCGGAAGCGGCGTCGGCAGCATGGCCATCCAGATCGCCAAGTACATCGGCGCGAAAGTCATCACGACGGTCGGGTCGGACGACAAGATCAAAAGAGCGCTCGTTATCGGCGCGGATGAGGTCATCAACCACGCAACCGGCGACGTGGTGAAGCGGGTATTGGAATTGACCGGCGGCCAGGGGGTGGACGTCGTCATCGAGCATATCGGGCCGCAAGTCTGGGACCAATGCCTGAAATCGCTGGCAAAAGGCGGACGGCTGATTACGTGTGGTGCGACCACCGGCCAGAAGGCCGAAATAGATTTACGATACCTCTACTCGCGCAATCTCACGCTCAAGGGCTCTTATATGGGGACGAAGGCCGAGTTGCTGGAAGTTGCCAAGTTGGTTGGAGCGGGGAAACTCAGGCCGGTCATTGACCATGTCTATCCGCTGCAGGAGGCGTGCGCCGCGCAGGAGCAGATGTTGAGTCGGAAATTTTTCGGGAAATTAGTTTTGACAGTTTGATAAGCGGGATTTGCTGGTGGTGGCGCAGAGGGTTAGCAACCGAAGATCATGCAGGATTAGAGGATGCTGCAAGGCATGACATGAGATTAAGACTTGAGAAGTTTTCATTTCGGTTCGCTGATCAAGTGCTTAACAGTAAGCTTGCGATCAAGCAGGAAATCGAAGGAGTACTGACTGATCAATCGATTCAAATCCCAAGCCTTTCTCGACCCACATTCAACAAAGTCCTTAAAGATCTTTTTATTGCCAGGGGATGGAAGGATCAGCCTGATGTATTTCAGGATGACGACGAACCTTCAGCTCGCATGGATTTTTCTAAAGGACGGGTGGGGATAGAGGTTGGTTTTGGACATGCGAGTTTTCTCGGGATCGACCTTCTCAAGTTTCAGGTTTCTTCGTATTCGGCTCTCGATTAGATTGACATTGGCATCTATATCACCACTACTAAGTCATTTCAGAGACAAATGAAGACCAAATTTAAGCAAAACTGGGAAGGCAGTCTCACATTTGAAAAGGTGGCAAAGTATCTGCCTCATTTTAAGAGTGCAATCCAAGTGCCGATTTACGTCATCGGAATTGATTTGTGATGAGAAAGAGGAAGAATCTTCTATTTGCTGAGCTGCTGCAGGATGTGGCCAAGCTCGGGAAGAATGAGTTTCTCCATGGCGAGTTTGACGGCATTTTCGGAGCCCGGAGTTGAAAAGATGATCCGTCCCTTGTAAGTGCCGGCGGTTGCGCGGGTCATGATGGCAGGGGAGCCGATTTCCTGGTAGGTCAGATAGCGAAACACCTCGCCGAATCCATCCAGTTTCTTTTCCAGCAAGCCTTCAATCGCTTCGAACGTCGAATCCCGTTTAGCGATGCCGGTGCCGCCGTTGATGATGATGGCCTGGACTTTCTTGTTTGCGATGGCTTTCTTGATCGCGGCTTTGATCTTTGACGGTTCATCTTTGACGAGCTGATAAAACGCAATCGTGTGGCCTGCGTCCCTCAGCATGTGCATGATGCGGTAGCCGCTGGTGTCGGATGCTGCCGTACGGGTGTCGGAGCAGGTGATCACCACGCACGCAGCTTGGCGAGGCGCATGCTCCTTGTGCTCGTGGGCGGCTTGGCTGCCCATAGCTGATCGGCGGTCTTAGCCGCCCCAAACGGAATTGGGTTTCAGTGACGCGACCGGCTTGCCGCCCTTGATGTGTTCGGTCACGATCGTGGCGATATCGGCTTCCTTGACCTGCGTGTACCAGGTGCCGTCGGGATAGACGACGACGGTCGGGCCCTGCTCGCAGGGGCCGAGGCAGGTTGAGCCAGTGACGAGGACTTCACCGGGCATGATGCCGGCTTCCATGAGCTTCATGTTGAAGGCCATGAGCAGTTGCGGCGAGCCCTGCGCGCCGCAGGACGGCTTGGGGTGCCCCGGCGGTCTGGTGTTGGTGCAGATGACCACATGGTACTTAGGCTTCGGCATCAGCGTCTCCTTTCACTTCGGCAGATACGATTTCCACTGTTCGATATAGTCGTCGGGCAGCTTCCAGTGCTTCAGCCCCTTGATGACCCATTCGAGATAATGTTCTTTGGGCTTGAACTTGCCGATGGGGTTGGCGGCAAAGGTGGTGGCCAACATTTTCTCCTCGCCGTCCGCGATCACCGTGACTTCCACGTGGTGAAAGGCCCCTTCCGGCACGTCGCCCTCGAATTCATCGAGGAGCTTCAGGTCTTCGTCCGTGATCTCGAAGATCATGCCCCAGACCTTTTCACCCGGCGAGGGGATGACGCTCGGCAGGCCGCACCGCCACTGAGTGGACCAGCGGCAAAATTGAACCGTATGGTCCGGCAGGTAGGCCTTGCCGATCGGCTTGTGTTCAGGGGCCCGTCGCTTGAGCTGGGAAGGGTTGAGATTGTCCGCGTACAGGAAAAATTTCATTTGGAAAACCGAACGTATCCTCGCGTCAGATCAATGAAAGCGGTGTAGTTGTAACACATCAACTTCGTGATCGGCAACCTCGTCAAAGCCGTTGACGGACGGAAGGACGGGGGGTATCCTGAAATTATGAAGAGCGGATATCGAAGCGCATCGGGTCTTGTCGTGAGTCTGCTGCTGGTCAGCGTCCTGCTGTTGCCTCTCTCCGCATCGGCCAACGACTATTACAGCTGGATTGATGCCAACGGTACGATGGTGATGACGGACGATCCGAGCCGGGTGCCTCCGCCGACCAGCCGCAGCCAGATCCAGGTGCATCGGTTCGAACCTGTGCCGCCGAGTCCTCCCGTGACGCATAGCGCCGAGCCAGCGTCTGGTGAGGAGCCGAAGGCCGCGCGTCCCGACGCGGTGGACCCGCACGACCTGAATCTGCCGCCTGTCATGCTGGGTGAACCGGACAATCAGGTGCGGGCGCAGTATGTCTGGGTGCCGCTGCTGTCGCCGCTGTTCGTGGGCAGCAATTCGGTCAGCGGGTTCTGGTGGCATCCCGGCCCGACTTCGCCGGTCGAGGCGTTCAAATATTTTCTCTCCCAGCACTATCGTCAGCAGCAGAACCAGTGGGCGCCGGGCGTCGGCGTGCCGTACCCCTCTTCGTACAATCGAGGGGCGGCCGTGCGCGGCGCTTCGGGCAGCCCTGTGTTCGACCAAGTGGTGCGCGAGCGACAGGCGCTGAACGAGTCCATTCGCCTGCATTTCCCCGGCTTGCCGGCTCCGGTCCAGCAAGTTCCCCGCGGAGGAGGAGGGTACCATAGCCTCGGCACCCACGCCCGATAATCCGGACCTCGCCGCCTCTTCGCCGTCATCCGATCCCGCGAGTTCGTCATCGTCTCTCAGCCGGCATCTGCATTACGGCGCGCTGGCGCTGGTGTTACTCGGCGGCGCGGCCTACTGGGCCATGAAGCCGGCGACCCTCAATCCGATGGCCGATCCACGTGCGGCGGATGCGATGGCCCTGGTGCAGACGCACCGCGCGCTGGGTGCCACGACGCTGCTGCAGGCGGTGAACGAGCGTGTCCGCGCAAGGTCTGAACGCGGCGAAGGCGTGCGGGCCGGTGCCTGGACGGTCAAGCCCCTGGGCAAAGACCGCTACATGGTGGAGATTTCAATCCGGGAAGAGAGCGCCAACAAGACGCAATGGTTTGAGCGGGAATTTCAGTGGGAGGCGGATCTGGCAGCGCATATGGTGATTGCGATATCGGTTCCAGCGCAAGGACTCATGCCAGTCGACGATAATCAGCGGATGCCGTTGTACCCGCCAAGGTAGGGTGCTGAAAAAACCCTCCAGTTTTGTTCTCGCATCGCTCAGACCCTCAACGTACTGAAAAGCGTACGCCTCGGTTTCCAGGCTCCCTGCGGCCTTAACGCATGACAAAATCAATCCGTTCAATTCGCACAACCGGCATGATGACGCCACGACCTTCTTCGTCATGCGAGAAATCGTAGATAAGCGATTCCGGGGCAATCAGTTTTCCCGTCAAGGCGACAGTGATCTCGACGGGCTCTCCTTGCCTGATCCTGCGTTGGAGTATTTTCCGCTGGCCTGGAGTGGGGATCGCCATGAGGTTTGATGGCACGTCTTCCGGTTTAAACCGTACGGTTCCCCATCGTGTCGGAGTGAACCTCGGACCGACGGCCACGTGAAAGCCGCCGGTCCTCGGATCGTAGTCTGACAATTTGCCGGACCATAGAAACGTGACACGCCACTCGATCGCCGCCTTGCCTTCCCGCTTGGCGTCACGGTCACGATTCAGATTAAAGAGACGCTCGTCAAGACCTGGATCATGATGGCCATGACCGTAAATGGCAGCCCAATCCGGTGGAGTGCCTTCCAGCACGTCCAGGAATTGCTCGATTGCTCCAGGTTCACTAAGCAGGTGGGTATCCGCCGGGAGGAGAGCATGCCATTGGTTATCAGTGGCAGAGGTAAGTGGTGCTGTCCCACTTACCCCTGCCCCCAAGCCCAGACTCGGACCGATTATCATGAGACCCGTAACTGTCAGAACAGCCAGCGTTCGCATCATATCCTTACCCGCTGATTAAAAGTCTCGCCCAAAGCCGACCTCAGGATCAAGAGGTGTAGAGTAGTTCCCGCTATTGACCAAGACATTAATCGGGACTATTCTTTCTCCATGTGCAGGCCTCGAAGCGCCATTCGCCGTTTCTTCCCAACCTTTTTGGTGGTGGTTTTTCTTGTGCTCACAACCAACGCTTATGCCTGCGTGATCCCTTTGTACAGTTGGGGTTCAGCAACCATGCAAGCCTGCGGGGAACCGCAAGCTCCAGCACCCGACTTCTGCGAACCGTTCAAAAGCCTTGGCTTCCATGCTGCTACGCCAAAGCTTCCTCCGCTGATGCTGCACATCCAGCCCATGGTTCCGTTAGACCTGATTGTGTGGGCCTCGGGACTGACTGCATCTGTTGTTTCGTTCCTTGCTCCGCTCGAACACGCTCCGCCTGACCTGCTTATTCTGATCTCGGTTTTTCGCATTTGAACAATTAGCGCTCGATCTGCGCTGCACGTTGGTGCATGGGTGTCGGGCTTCGCTCGGCGATACCCGGAGATCGGGCGGCACCGGGACTTTAGAGAAAAGGAGGTGGACCATCATGTGTCCATTTGAAGAAGCTCTTGGCTATTGTCCGTGGTCCGTGGTCAGTTCGTTTCTGACCTGGCTCGGATGGTAGGTTCCTGAACAAGGGGACGGCTGGGTTTCCCCAGCCGTCCCTGCCAGCCAAGAAGGCGGTTCTTGAGGTTCAGATCACGGGACATCAACCTGAATTGCGTCGCCTTCGATGTGCACCGGATAGCAGTCGACTTTGATTTCAGGATTTTCAGGCCGCTCGCCCGTTTTGACGTTGTAGCGCCAGCCGTGCCAGGGACATTCCACGCAGTCGCCGTCAAGAAAGCCTTCTCCGAGCAGGCCGCCGGCATGGGGGCAGCAGTTATCGAGGGCGTAGACGGTGCCGCCGACGTTGAACAGCGCGATGCCGGTCTTGCCGGCTTTGGCTGACAGGCATTGACCTGGTGGAAGATCGGCGAGTTTGGCGACGGTGACGCGTTTGGGCATGGGACCTCGAAGCCGCGTAGGATACTGGGGGCCGGTTGAAAACTGCAAGCCTCTCTCTGTTATGATTGTGTCCAACCCTTGATTTGACGCCGATGCTATGGCATAAATCCAGTCGTTGTGTCCGGGCACCCTTCATGCTGAATTCATAAGTAGGGAGGCGAAGTCGAGACGCATGGAAATGACGCTGCTCCTTAATTCGACCTACGAACCGCTCCGTGTCGTTCACTGGCAAAAAGCGATCGGGCTGCTCTGGCAGGGCAAAGTCGAAGTCCTAGAAGTCTACGACCGGGACATCCGGGGCGTTTCCATCACGTTCAAGCTGCCGGCGGTGATGCGGCTGCTCAAGCTGGTCAAACTGAAGGACAGCCACCGGGCGGTGAAATTCTCCCGGATCAACATCTTCACCCGGGACGGTTACACCTGCCAGTACTGCAAGCACAAATTCAGAACGGAAGATCTGACCTTCGACCACGTGGTGCCGATCGCCAAGGGCGGCAAGAAGACGTGGGAAAACATCGTGACGGCCTGCTGGCGGTGCAATAACCGGAAGAGCGGGCGGACGCCGGAAGAGGCCAGCATGAAGCTTGTCCGGAAGCCGGTCAAGCCGCGCTGGAATCCGGTGATTACGATTACGATTGGGATTCGGAACGCTCCTGAAAGCTGGCGGGATTATCTCTACTGGCACATGGAACTGGACGCCGATACAGATTCAAGCTCGTAGCGGCTGTTGAAAAAGGCTTCCAGCTTCGTTCTCGGTCGCCCGTCTCCCTGCGACATACCGAAAAGCGTATGCCTCGGTCGCCTGGCTCCCTGCGGCCTTGCCGGAAGACCTTTTTGAACAGCCTTGAATACGCCACTGCTCAGTAGACTTTTTTAATTACAATCTCCAGGTCTTTTCCGCCCGGTAACGTCGGGTTCTTCTCGTACTGGCCTTCCATGTCTCCCGGTTGCGGCTGGCCTGCCTTTCCGTCCTTGTCTATACGCGCGACCACATCCACCATGCCCCGCAGCTCCGTGCCCTGGACCATGACGTCGGCGCCGGTAATTTCGAAGCTCACCGGGAACTGAGGCCCGTCGATGCGCTTGACGGCCAGTGGGCGTGGCGCGCCGCCAGGCCGGCGGACGATGACGAACAGCGTGTCGGTTGGGCTGACCTTGGAGGCCAGCTCCGGTGCGAGCGTCACGCGTCCGGCGATGGTGCTCTGCGTGTTGGGCGCTTCGCAGCCGTGGGCTAGTCCCATCCAGGCGGCGATGGCGGCCAATCCAATGATGCCTCCGGCCATTCCGATAGATTGCAAGGTTTCTTTTTTCACAATTGTTCCCTCGATTGCGAGCCAGTCGAATGACGGGGCGCATTATACAGAGGCAGTGTGAAAAATGGGAAGCGCCTATTGTATGATGTCGCCTCGAGATTAACCGGAGAGGGACTGACATGGCGAATCCTGGATTTCCACTGACGCTTGATGTGAAGGGCCGGCCCTGCGTGGTGCTGGGCGGCGACGAGGAGGCGGCCGACAAGGTGCGCCGGCTGTTGGATGCCGGCGCCAAGGTGACGGTCGTCAGCCCCACGCTGAACGACGAGCTGCGCAAGCTCACAGCTGCCGCGAAAGTGATCCACCGCGTGCGCCTGTTCCGCGGGCAGGACGCCGACGGCGTGTTCCTGGTGATCAATACGCTGCGGACGGATGAGGAGTTTTCCCGCTCGCTGTATGAACTGTCGGTCAAGGAGCGGTTTCTCCTGTGCTCGATGGATCAGCCCGAGTATTCGAATGCCTGGCTGCCAGCGGTGGTGAGCCGAGGCCACCTGCGCTGTGCGGTAAGCACCAGCGGCACGGCGCCGGCGCTGGCCAGCCGGCTGCGCCAGGATTTGGAAGAAATCTTTGACGGGACGTTTCAGTCGTTTCTCGAGTGGCTGTCGTCCGTCCGCGAACGCGTGCTGGAATCCGAGGCGGACGCGGAACGGCGGCGGACCTTGCTGCGGGATGCGGTCAGTGGGTTCAAGTTGAGCGGGACGATTCACTATCCGAAAGCGTGGCTGGACGAACGCAAGGCCAAATCATAAAGGAGCGATCGACATGGTGCTCTTGGAATTCAGCATGTCGCCGTTGGGCAAGGGGGAGAGCGTGGGGCGGTACGTGGCACGCTCGCTCGACATCATCGATAAGAGCGGCGTGGCCTACCGGCTCAACCCGATGGGTACGGTGTTGGAGGGGGAATGGAACGACGTGTTCCGGGTGGTCCAGAAGTGCTACGAGCGGATGAAGAAGGACTGCAACAGGATTTCCTGCACGATCAAGGTGGATTATCGAAAGGGGCACGCCGGACGGCTGGAAAGCAAAGTTGCCAGCGTTGAAAAGCATCTCAAGAGAAAGATGAAGTCCTAACTATAACATATTATCCAAGCGAGGTTATTTATAGACTCTGGTAACTCGTTTTCCGATCCCGCAGAGGACTTCGTACGATATCGTTCCTTCCCAGGCGGCCAGTTCGGCGGCCGTAATCTGCTGGTCTTCCTGCTTGCCGATCACCGTCACGTCGGTGCCGGCTGAGACGCCGGGCACGTCCGTGACATCTGCCATCGTCATGTCCATGCACACGCGCCCGACGACCGGGGCGCGCTTCCCGTTTATTAGCACTGTGCCCTTGTTGGAGAACGCCCGGCTATACCCGTCGGCATAGCCCAGAGGAAGGACTGCGATCCGTGAGGGACGCCGCACGACATAAGTACGACTGTAACTCGTGCTCTCGCCCGGCTTGAGCTTCCGCACCTGCACCACTTTGGTCGTCAGCGACAGGACCGGCCGCAGGTCCGGCGCCGGCTTCAAATGGGCCGCGGTGTGGTAGCCGTAGAGCATGATGCCGGGCCGCACGGCAGTGAAGCGGGCCTCGGGATGGCCCAAAATCGCCCCGCTGTTCGCGGCATGGATGAGCGGCAGGGCAAGCTTCTCGGCCTGCACGTACCGGATCACGGCCCGGAATCGTTCGAGTTGCGCCATGGTGTAGGCCGGGTCGGCATTGTCCGAGTCAGCCAGGTGCGTCATCAGGCCTTCGGCCTGCAGCGGGCCCCGGAATGCCGGTGATTGGAGAAGGGCCGCCACATCTTCCGGGTCAAGCCCGAGCCGCCCCATGCCGGTCTCGATTTTGAGATGGACGGGATAGGGCGTGGAACGTCCCTCAACATGCTTGACGAATTCTTCCGCCAGGGCCTGCTCGTACAGGACCGGCGTGAGATCATGGGCGACGACGTCGGAAAACTGTTCGGGGAAGAGCGCGCCCAGCAACAGGATGGACGAACGGATGCCGGCTTCACGGAGCGCGATGCCCTCGTCCAGCGTCGCCACGCCGAATCGGGACACGGCATGTGCTTCCAGAGTTTTGGCGATGGTCGTTGCGCCGTGGCCGTAGGCGTCGGCTTTCACGACAGCGATGATCTGGCAGGAGGTCTCGAGGCGGCGGCGGACCTGATCGAGATTGTGCACCAGCGCGCCGAGATCGACGGTCGCGACGGTGGGTGAATGGGGCTCGGTCGATGACACGTGGCCGGCCGTGACGGAGGGTCCTCAGACTTCGAGGACTTCCTCCTCTTTCTTTTTGAGGGTCTGGTCGATTTTCTGAACGTATTGATCGGTCAATTTCTGAATCTCGGCTGTCCCGCGCTTGAGGTCGTCTTCTGAAATTTTGGCATCCTTCTGCTGCTTTTTCAATTCGTCGTTGGCTTCGTGGCGGACCGCCCGCAGCTTGACCTTGGTGTCCTCGCCGTACTTTCTGCAGACTTTGATCAGGTCCTTGCGCCGCTCTTCGGTCAGCTGCGGAATCGGCACGCGGATCAGCTTGCCGTCGTTGGACGGGTTCAAGCCGAGTTCAGCGGCCGTAATTGCTTTTTCGATTTCCTTGATCAGCGACGGCTCCCAGGGCTGGATGGTGATGAGGCGGTTTTCCGGCACGGCCAGGTTGGCGACCTGCTTGAGCGGTGTGGAGGTGCCGTAATAATCCACCCGGATGTTGTCGAGCAGGACCAGCGATGCACGGCCCGTGCGCAGACCGGCCAGATCCCGCTTCAAATGCTCCAGCGTGGCTTCCATCCGTTCGGCGATTTTTTTATGAAAGGCGGCGTCCATGCGGTCGTCGCGGCGTTCAGCGGCTGGCGACGGTCACCAGGGTGCCGATCTTGTCACCCTGGGCCAGGCGCTTGAAGTTCCCGCGCTCCTTCAGGTTGAACACGATCAAGGGGAGGCCGTTGTCCATGCAGAGGGTGATGGCCGTCGAGTCCATGACCTTGAGCTTCTGGTTGATGATGGAGAGGAACGGCATCTCGGCGAACATTTTGGCCTTGGGGTTCGTCACGGGGTCCGCCTCGTAGATCCCGTTGACCTTCGTGCCCTTCATGATGACCTCCGCGCCGATTTCCATGGCTCGCAGGGCGGCCGCGGTGTCGGTCGAGAAGTAGGGGTTGCCGGTGCCGCCCGCGAAGATGACGACCCGCTTTTTTTCGAGGTGCCGGATCGCGCGACGCCGAATATAGCCTTCGGCAAGCTGGCGCATCTCGATGGCCGACTGCACGCGCGTGATGACGTTTTTCTTTTCGAGGGCGTTCAGGATGGTGGCGAGCATGCCCATGTAGTCGGCGGAGGCGCGCTCCATCCCCTTGGCGCTGGCGGCGAGGCCGCGGAAAATATTGCCGCCGCCGATGACGACCGCGACTTCGACGTCCATCGCGACGACGGACGCGATCTCGTCCGCGATGGCATCCAGCACCGCGGGCTCAATGCCATACCCTTGCTGGCCGGCCAACAGTTCTCCGCTGATTTTAAGGAGAACCCGCCGGTACTTGGGTGCGCTCATTCCTGACCTAATTGATACCGTGTGAACCGTCTGACGCTGATGTTCTCGCCGATTTTGGCGACTTTCTGGGCGACCAGATCCTTGATGAACACCGACGGATCCTTGATGAAGGCCTGCTCGAGCAGACAGCTCTCCTGGTAAAACTTCTCGATCTTGCCCTCGACGATCTTGGCCCACGCCGGCTCGGGCTTGCCCATTTCCTTGGCCTGCGCCAGGTAGATCGCCTTTTCCTTCTCGATCAACGAGGCGGGGATGTCCTCGCGCTTGACGAATGCGGGGCTGGAGGCGGCGATCTGCAGGCAGAGGTCCTTCACGAAGGCCTTGAATTCGTCGTTGCGCGCGACGAAGTCCGTTTCGCAATTGATTTCGACGAGCACGCCGATGCGGCTGCCGGGATGGATGTAGGAGTCCACCAGGCCTTCGTTGGTTTCACGGCCGGCCTTCTTTTGCGCGGCGGCCAGGCCCTTCTGCCGGAGATGCTCGATGGCCTTGCCAATGTCGTTGCCGGTTTCGGTCAGGGCTTTCTGGCAGTCCAGAATGCCGGCGCCGGTTTTTTCGCGGAGTTCCTTCACGAGCGTGCTGTTGCTTGCCATGCGGATGCGTGTCCTTTCTTCAACCTGTCTCGCGCAGTCCGAGGCAGGCAGTCCCTGTGCAGTCGTAATGCAGGCTAAGAAGCGGGAGCGTGTTCGACGCCGTAGGACGCCGACCGGCTGGTCCGGACTTCCACCATTTCCATCGGCGCCATACCCGTGGTCGGCGCGGTGTCCTCGCGCTGCGTGCGGAGATGCATGCCCTCGATGCAGGCGTCGGCGATGCGGGAGGCGATCAGCTTGATCGACCGGATCGCGTCGTCGTTGCCGGGGATCGGGTAGCCGATGCCGTCCGGATCGCAGTTGGTGTCCACGATGGCAATGACCGGGATGCTCAGCCGGTTGGCTTCCATCACGGCGATGTGTTCCACGCGCGTATCCAGCACGAACACGCAGCCCGGCAGCGCACCCATGTTCTTGATGCCGCTCAGGTTCTTTTCGAGCTTGATCCGTTCCTTGTCCATCTGGTGCAATTCTTTTTTGGTATACCCGCTCTCGCTGCCTTCTGCGAGGATGCTTTCGAATTTCTTGAGCTTGTCGATGCTCTTGCGGATGGTGCCGAAGTTCGTGAGCATGCCGCCCAGCCATCGTTGCGTGACCATGGGCATGACGGCCCGCTTGGCTTCTTCTTCGATGATTTCGACCGCCTGGCGCTTGGTGCCGACGAACAGCACGGTTTCGCCGCCGGCGACGGTGTCGCGGGCGAAGGCATAGGCGGCTTCAAAGCGTTGGACGGTTTGCTGGAGATCAATGATGTAAATGCCGTTGCGCTCGCCGAAGATGTAGCGTTTCATCTTCGGGTTCCAACGGTTCGTCTGGTGGCCGAAGTGCACCCCGGCTTCCAGGAGTTCCTTGATTGTTGCTGCGCCCATCCTTCCCCCTTTCTTCGCCTGCGGAGCGCCCGCGTGAGCGGACGAGAGGTCTTGCTCCCCTTATTCCCAAGCGGAGAGGCGTGCCTACACGCCAATGTGAATTTTGATATTCAGCCTGGTGTCGCGCGGACCGGTGGGTCGCTCGGCAGAAGCAGGCCCGTATCTCTAGAGCCTTGAAAACCTAGCACAGAGGTCTGGTTTGTTGCAAGCGACGGATGGCGGGCGGAACCGCTTACGTGCGATACGACGCGTTGATTTTTACGTACTCGTAGGACAGGTCGGTGATCCAGAGCATGGTGGATGCGGCGCCCAGCCCGACGGCGATCGTGATCGTGAACTCCCTGTTCTTCACGATCCGGTCGATTTTTCGCTGAGCCGAAGCTCCGAGCTGCCTGCCGGCTTTCATCATCGGCACGTTGTCGAAGGCCAACCCGATCCGTTCCGGATCGATGGCCACACCGGCCCGACCGAGCGCGGCGACGATCCGTCCCCAGTTGGCGTCTTCGCCAAATAGGGCGGTCTTGACGAGCAGGGACGTGCCGATGGTCCTGGCGATCTGTCTGGCGTCGGCCTGCGTACGGGTGCCGGTCACGGCCAGTTTGACGACTTTCGTGACGCCTTCTCCGTCGCGGATGACCTGCATGGCCAGGTCGAGGCAGACCCGGTCCAACAACTGTTGAAACACGGCGGCAGCGGCCGAGCCTTTGCGCAGGACCTGATTGCCGGCCAGACCGTTGGCCAGGCAGAGGACCGTGTCGTTGGTACTCGCGTCGCCATCCACCGAAATGCAGTTGAATGATTTTGCGACCGCCGAGGTCAAGGCCTGCTGGAGCGCCAACTGTTCGATGGCCGCATCGGTCGTGACATAGGCCAGCATCGTGGCCATGTCGGGGTGAATCATGCCGGATCCCTTGGCCATGCCGCCGACGGTAATCGTTCTGCCGCCGATGCGGGCGCTGTACGCGGCTTCCTTGGTCCTGAGGTCTGTGGTCAGGATGGCGGCGGCCGCGTCGTGGCCGCCCGCGCGCCGCAACTGTTTTACGAGCACCGGCAGGCCCCGCCTGATTCTGGCCATGGGCAATGGCTGGCCGATCACGCCGGTGGAGCCGACGAAGACCGTGTGCGGAGCGATCTTCAGCTTCCGCGC
Source organism: Nitrospiraceae bacterium (assembly GCA_035632555.1). GTDB lineage: Bacteria > Nitrospirota > Nitrospiria > Nitrospirales > Nitrospiraceae > 2-02-FULL-62-14. The sequence continues at coordinate 15,554 of DASQGO010000033.1, forward strand.
CACGAGCGCGGACATTTCCATCGCGTCGGCGTCGCCCTGCTTCCCGGTCACGGCGTTGGCGTTGCCGCTGTTGACGATGACGGCCCGGGCGGTCTTCCTTCTCAGATAAATCCGGTCGAGCCGGACGGGTGCGGCGGTGACCAGATTGGTCGTGAAGACACCGGCGACAGGTCCGCTTCGCTCGGACACCAGCAGGGCCAGATCGGGCAGGCGTTTCTTTTTGATGCCGCAATGGATGCCGGCCGCTGTGAAGCCCCGCGGTGCGGTCACGCCGCCGCGGACTGTTGTCACGGAATGACGTGTCATGCCGGTTGAGTCGGAAGCAGGGCGGACGGGTGCACACAGGTCATGGATACACTCCGGGACCGGAGATGCCCATGTCCTCGGGAAAGCCCAGCATCAGGTTCATGGCCTGGATCGCCTGGCCTGCCGCGCCCTTGACGAGATTGTCCAGCGCCGCGACCGTCACGACCCAGCCGGCTCGCGTGTCGGCAAAGACCGAGACGTCGCAGAAGTTCGATCCCCGCACGTGGCGTGGATTGGCCGAGGCGTCGCCGTCGTGGATGCGGATGAACCGCTCCCCTTTATAAAAATCTTTGTACAGCGCGCGCAGTTGCTCGAGCGGCATCGGTTCCACCAGCCGGCAGTAGGCTGTGCTGAGGATGCCCCGGTTCATCGGAACCAGATGCGGCGTGAAGGCGATGGTCAAACTTCTGGCCGCGCTTTTCGCCTTGCCCGGCCGCGATGCCAGCAGGGCCAGTTCCTGTTCGATCTCGGGAATGTGCCGGTGCTGACCGATCTTGTAGGCCTCGAGCGATTCGTGCGCCTCAGGAAAGTGGTAGAGCAGGGCCGGACTCCTGCCTGCGCCGGAAATCCCCGACTTGGCGTCAATGACGATGGTGTCGGTATGGATCAATCCCTTCGCGACGAGCGGCGCCAGCTGCACAATGGCCGCCGTCGGATAGCAGCCGGGCGAAGCCACCAGCTTGGCCTTCCTGATCGCCTCGCGATGAAATTCAGGCAGGCCGTAGACGGCTTGTTTCAAGAGATCCTGCTGATCGTGGTGTGTCTTGTACCAGGTTTCATAGACAGCCGGGTCTTTGAGCCGGTAATCGGCGCTGAGGTCCACCACATGTTTGCCGGCGGCCATGCAGGCCGCGACCGGCTGCAGGGATTTGGTGTGGGGGAGGGCCAGGAATACCGCGTCCGCCTGCTTGGCAATGGATTCCGGCGCCAGGGCCTCGAAGTTCAGCGAGACGACCGACGCCAGCGACGGGAACATCGCGGCCACCGGTTTGCCGGCAGATTGTTCCGAGGTGACCGCCGCAATCTTCATCTTTGGATGTCCGGCAAGCAGGCGCAGAAGTTCTCCGCCGGTGTAACCACTGGCTCCAATGACGGCAACTTTAATAGTTTCTGATCCCATAGCGCCCCGTGCGATGCCCTTTTATAATGTGACCATACAAAAAAGGGAAGGCCTGAAGCCTTCCCTTTTTCTTGTGCTCTGCTTCAGGTGATTACCGCTTCGAGTACTGGAAGCGCTTGCGGGCGCCCTTCTGTCCGTATTTCTTCCGCTCTTTGACACGCGAGTCGCGGGTCAGCAAGCCTTCCTTCTTCAAGGCTTCGCGGGTGGACGGCGTCATCGTGACCAGCGCCTTGGCGATCGCATGCCGCAACGCGCCGGCCTGTCCGGTCGTTCCACCGCCGTACACAGTGGCGCGCACGTCGTACTTGCCGAGCAATCCGGCAACTTCCAGCGGGTACTGCACGATGGTTCTAAGCGTCGGCCTGGGGAAATACTGTTCCAGTGGACGGGTATTCACGACCACCTGGCCGGCGCCCGGCATGACCCATGCTCTGGCGATGGCGTTTTTGCGCTTGCCTGTCGCGTATTGCGGTGCTGCTGCTCCCATAATCTCCGTAGTCTCCTTCTCTTGCTGTCTCTATAGTATGACTGCCGTTATAAGGCAAGCGATTCCGGGTGTTGTGCCGTATGCGGATGCTCGGCCCCGGCGTAGATTTTCAGCTTGCGCGCCATCTGTTTCCCCAGCGGATTCTTCGGCAGCATGCCCTTGATCGCGGTTTCGACCAGCGCCGTGGGGTCTTTCTTGTGCACGTGCTCGGCCGTGGCGGACTTGAGTCCTCCCGGCCATCCCGTGTGCTGCGTGTAGGTCTTGGTCTTGAGCTTCCCGCCGGTCAACTGAATCTTGCCCGCGTTGATGATCACGACATGATCGCCGGTATCCACGTTCGGGGTAAAGGTCGGCTTGTGTTTGCCGCGCAACACGGACGCCACGCGGGCGGCCAGCCGTCCCAGTGTCTTGCCGTTCGCGTCCACCACATACCACTTGCGCACCGCTTCCATCTCCAATGGCTTGGCCTGATAGCTTCCCATAATTCCCGTTCCTGCCTTTCCTCTGCTCTGAGTGTCCGTTGCGTGCCGCCGGTCATCCGCCGGCGCTGGTATTCTTCGTGCCCAGTTTCTCCAGCCATGTCTCCAGCGAATTGCCGCCCCGTTGCTGCAGGACGTCCGCCGTGACGAAAATCGGGCTGTTGGTTCTCAGCGCCAGCGCGATCGCATCGCTGGGCCGCGCATCCACCAT
>DASQGO010000034.1:0-10652 GCA_035632555.1 Nitrospiraceae bacterium
GTGCCAGCAGTTGGCGGGAGATTTCCTGTTCCACTGCCACGTCGCGCACCATTATGTGGCGGGCATGTGGGGCTACTGGCGCGTGTACAACACGATGCAGGTGGGCGACGCCCGCAACGACACGATGCCGGATCTTCGCGAACTGCCGGACCGCAAGGGCCGGATCAAGTTCGGTGTGTCGTCAGACAAGCTGGTCGGCAAGACCGTGGATTGGTTCGGCAAGACCTTCCAGATCACGGACAAGGGCAAGAGCAACTGGAAGGGCAATCCGGCCGTGATCAACATCAAGGACTGGGTCGAGATGCAGTTGCCGCCGCAGGGCAAGCCCGGTCATAAAGACGACGAGAAGGGGCAGATTGTCTCCTACGACGCGACGGTGCTGGACTGGACCTGGGACGGCTCTCGCGCGATGAGCGAGAAAGAGAGCACGATCGACAATCCCAAATACAAGTCCACCCATCCGGGCAAGCGGCATCCAATCACGTTCGAGCCGGCTACCGGCAAGGTGGCGTGGCCGCACTTGACGCCGCATTTCGGCAAGCGGGTGATGTTCTCCCCGCGGCACTCCGGGGCACCCTGGCTGGAGATGATCGCCCGGGACGAAAACGGCGAGTCGAGCCTGGAGCAGGCCAAGCCGGGCGAGAGCGGGCGGTGGAGTCTCTGTCCCGAGAATGCAGGCCACAAGGACTACAACGTCCACTTCATCAAGTTGCCGATCAAGCTGGCCAAGGCGCAGGGCAAGGAGCCGGCCGTGGTCGATCCGAACGGCTTGATCTATGTGCTGCATGAGGAGGAAGCGGCGATCCGGGCCAACGACGACCTCAAGTATCCGTTGGTCGTCCGTGGCAACATCTACGATTGCGTGGATTGGACGCTGACCAGCGAGTGGGACGACGACGACTACACGAACTTCCAGTCGTCCAAGATCAACACCCACTGGCATTTCCTGCAGTTCGACAACCAGGCCTCGGACGGCGTGATCACCGGCTTCTCCTACGAGCAGTCGGTTCGGCCGTTCACGATGCTGGAGAAGAAGAACAAGAAGGGCCTGCCGGCGCCGATGAACACAGCGATCACGGCGGCGGTGAAGAAAGGGGCCACGAGCATCACGGTCAAGAACGCGGCCCCGTTCCATGTGAACACGGAAATTCTGGTCGGGGCGGACAATGTGAAAGGCAACGAAGTCGCCCGGATCAAAGCGATCAATGGCAATACCATCACGCTGACCAGGGGGCTGCGGAACGAGCATCCGGCGAACGACATCGTGACGGTGGAATTCGTCCGGCAGCGATTCTGGGTGGATGCGGACGTGGGCACGGTGTTCTGGCACGACCATGCCTTCGGCGCGACCACGTGGCCGCACGGCGGATTCGGCACCTTCATCGCCGAGCCGTTCGGGTCGACCTATCATAATCCGACGACCGGGAAGGAAATCCGGAGCGGACCCGTGGCGGACATTCGCACCGTCGAGCCGGTGGGCCACGGCGTGAACGGCAGCTTCCGCGAGCTGATGGTGCAGGTGCACGATACGGTGCCGCACACGGTGAACATCGTGACGGCGGGGAATCCGCCCGGGCAGCCGGTGGAAGTGGCGCTGGAAGCGGGTAAGACCGTGTCATTCATGATGCCGGAGAAAATCTACATGACGCCGATGCCGTTCCTGAACGGCGGCACGCACACAACCGGCAGCGGTCTCAACTTCCGGGCGGGGCCGATCGCGCAGCGATTGGCGACGAATCCGGATGTGTCTAAAGCGTTCAGCAGCCTGGTGCACGGCGATCCCTACACGCCGTTGCTGCGGGCCTACACGGGCGACACAATGGTCTTCCGGCTGCTACATACGCTCATGAACGAGAGCATGGTCTGGACTATCTCGGGCCATACCTTCCTCAGCGAGCGCTACGCGGGCGATGCGAACCGCAAGAACTCGATTCATATCGGGATTGCCGAACGGTACGATCTGGTCGTGCCGAAGGCAGGCGGGCCGCGCGCGCAGGCAGGCGACTATATCCACTTCAACGGCCGGTCCTCGAAATTCTCCGAAGGCGGCTGGGGCATCATCCGGGTGCATGACAAGGAGCAGCCGGACCTGCAGAAACTGCCGGCGGGTTACAGCGGCCGGAATGAAATCCCCGGCGCCGTGCCGGTCTGTCCGGCGGATGCGCCGGTGAAGTCCTTCAATGTGGTGGCGATGGACTATCCGTCCATGAAATTCAACTCGAAGGCGCCGGACGCTATCGAGGTAGACTTCGAGCGGAAGATCCAGATCACCAACCCTGACGCGAAGATTTATGCGTTGGAGGGTGATGCGTCCGCAGCGGCGACCGGCGCACAGCCGATGCCGCTGACCCTGCGCGTTAACACAGGGGACTGCATCAAGGTCAGTCTGAAGAACAAGATGAAGAACAGCCGCGCGTCGTTCTCGGCGATTTCGCTGGCGTTTGATCCCAAGGATTCGCTGGGCGCGAACGTCGGCAACAACCAGGGCGATCAGACGATCGCGCCGGGCGAGAGCCGCACGTACACCTACTACGCGGATCCGTCGCTGGGCGAGATCGCCTCGCTGGTGTGGGATTGGGGGAACGTGATGACCAATCCTCGAAACGGGCTGTTCGGCGCCGTGGTCATCGGGCCGAAGGGCGCCCAGTACCGCGACCCGAAGACGGGCGCGGACGTGTCCAGCAAGAACGCATGGGTGGCCGACGTGATCGTGGATCGGACCATCCCGGGCTACGAGCATCGGGCGAACTACCGCGATGCGGCCCTGTTCTTCCAGGACGAGGATAACATCATCGGCACCAGCTTCATGCCCTATGTGCAGAACGTGGCGGGCCTGACCGGCGTCAACTACCGATCGGAGCCGTACAAGTTCCGCGAAGAGTCGGGCTGCTCGCTGGGCAAGATGTTCCAGCCGTGCAAGACCGACAAGCCGGAGGATCCGGTGACGCCGATCATCGAGGCGCATGCGGGCGATCCGGTCCGGATCCATGTGTTCGGCGCGAACAACGAGCAGAACCAGATGTTCAGCGTCGAGAAGCATGAGTGGCCGATCGAGCCGTTCATGCGGGGCGCGGATCAGATCAGCGTCGTGGAGTTCTCCGGATCGGAGACCATTGATGCGTTCCTGCCGTCGGCCGGCGGTCCGTACCGTATGGCGGGCGACTATGTCTGGAGCAACCAGCGGTTGCCGTACTCCCAGTCCGGGCAGTGGGGCTATCTGCGGGTACGCCCGGCGGGTGATCAGTCGCTCCTGCCGCTGAGCGGCGTGACGCCAGGTTCGAAGCGGGCCGAAGCGGAGACGCCGGCAGCGCAGGCGATGCCGGTGTCGACACGCTAGGACGGCTGACCCGAGCAGGGCGGCTGTGTTATAACTGGGGGGGCCATCGAGGCCCCCCCTTGTTTTTTCAGCATGGTGATGAACGGAGTCTTTGTCATTATTCGTCGTCATTGGAGGAACAGATGAGAAATCTGGTTCTTGCTGCCGGATTGGCAGCGGTCGTGGCCGTTCCGGTGCCGCCGGCATGGTCCTACGAGGAAATCGCGGTTACGGACGGAGGGGCGATTGCAGGCAAGGTGACGATCGTCGGGGGGAAACCGACGCCGAAAGGGTTCAACCTCGTTACCTTTCCCGATCCGGTCTATTGCGGGCGCATTTCGACCGGCACCGGCTGGCGGATTCTCGATGATTTCGTAATCGCGCAGGACGGCGGGTTGAAGGACGTGGTTGTGATGCTCGTGGATGTGCCGCGCGGCAAACCGTTCACGTTTGTGCCGCCGACCATCGAGGCAAGGGATTGCCGATTCCTTCCGTTCGTCAGCATCGTGCGCGATCACCAGGAAGTGGTGATCATGAACATGGATCCGGTCATGCACGACATTCAGGCCTACGAAACTTCGCATCTGGGCCCGCGCGTGTTGTTCAATTCGCCCTTGCCGATGAATGCGCACCACAGCCGTAACGTCGGCGCGGACAGTCATGAACATCTGGCCGGCGAGCCGATGAAAGAAGTCATCCATCTCACGAAAGGCCGCCGGATCTTTGTCATGCAATGCGGCTTCCATGCCTACATGGAGAGCTGGGGGTTGGCGGTGGAGAACCCCTACTACGCCGTGACCGGCCAGGACGGCACGTTTTCGATTCCCGATGTGCCAGCGGGAGAATATCTGCTGGTTGCCTGGCATCCGCAGGAAGGCGCGATGCTGGAGCAGAAAGTGACGGTGCCAACGAAAAAAACCGTTGCCGCCAACTTTGAATTCAAGGCCCCCCAGGGACGCCGGAGCGTTCATGAGATGATGGACAATCCCCACTACGGCCTGGCTGCGCTGGGCAAGCCGCTGGAAATCCTTCCCACGTTGGAGCTTCAAAAGCCGTAATCATGAATCAGCATGCCGGTCGCCCCAGCCGTTGCCGCACTTCGATCCGAAACGGCGCCGTCTGCGCAATCGTGTGCGCCGGACTGGTCCTCGCCGGCGTGCCGTTTTCGTTCGCGTACGAGGTGGCCGATGTCCACAATGGCGGCACGATCACCGGCCGGGTGACGCTGGAAGGACAACCGGTTCCCACCTCGCAAGGGTTCAACCTCGTCACCTTCCCCGATCCGGAATACTGCGGGCGCATTTCCAACGGGAACGGCTGGCGGCTGCTCTACGACTTCTCGGTTAGTCAGACCGGTGGACTGAAAGACGTCGTCGTTTCGCTGGAAGGCGTGGAGAAGGGCCGTCCTTTCGATCTATCGGTTCCCCGCGTCGAAGCGCGCGATTGCCAGTTCCAGCCCTTCGTGACGGTGGTCCGCAACGGCCATGCGGTGGAAATTGTGAACATGGATCCGGTCATGCACGACATCCAGGCTTACGAAACGTCGCCGCAGTTGGGCCCGCGCGTGCTGTTCAATTCGCCGCTGCCGATGAACGCCCATCATCAACGCGGCGATATCCATGCGATGCACCGGCACATGCCCGGCCCGTCCATGCTGGAGCCGGTGAGCTTGCACAAGGGCCGCAACTTGTTCGTGATGCAATGTGGGTTTCATGCCTTCATGCTCAGTTGGGGGCTGTCCGTGTCCAATCCGTATTATGCGATTACCGATGGAACGGGCGCCTACACGATCGAGAACGTGCCGCCCGGCAGCTATCGCATGACCGCGTGGCATCCCTATGTGGGGACCATGTCGGAAGATATTGTTTCGGTGAAGCCGGACGGCAAGATTGAAGTGCATTTTTCCATGAAAGCGCCGGCTGGACGCCGCACGGCGCATCAGGTGGTGGATAACCCCCGGTTTGGCATGGAAGCGCTCGGTCGCCCGCTGCACATCGACCCCTTCGTCGAACACCAGCACTAACTCCTTCACCGGCTGCGCGTGGTTTCTTTTCAACTCTTTTCTCGTCTGATTCTTCTCCTGGCCCCAGTGCTGTGTTTTGTGGCGTTCACCGGGACTGCGACACCGGCCGTGGCCGCGACCTTGCAGGAGGCGCAGGCCGCCTTCAATAAGCAGCAGTACGACCAGGCACTGCAGTTGCTCGATTCGTTGGGGAAGAGCGGCAAAGTCACGACCGACGTCCGCCGACTCAAAATTAAAACCCTGGCGAAACTGAGCAGGCCGCAGGATGCGCTGGTCGAATATGACACCCTCGTGCCGCCTGGAAAATCGGATGACCGGCCGTTGCTGCGCGAGGTGGCCTTCGGCTGCATCACGCCGTTGCTCAAGGATATGCGGGACCAGATGCGCGGGGCCGCGTTGACGGCGTTGAAGGAAATGGAGTCGGAGGAAACGGTTCCGTACTTCGAAGACGGGTTGAGTGACGGGTCCGGAATGGTGCGCGCCCTCGCTATCGAAGGACTGGGTCAACTGAAAAAAGGCCGGCGCTCGCCGCGCCTCAAGCAGGCACTGGAGGATCAGGCTGCCTATGTCCGCAAGTATGCGGTCAATGCGCTGGGCAAGACCGGCGATCTCTCTCAGGTCGAGACAATTGAGAAGTTTCTCGATGATAGGGAGCCGATCGTGCGTGTGGCCGCGGCTGGCGCGCTTGCCATGCTGAAGCGGTCGCTCGGATGGGAACGGTTGAGTGAGTCGGCGAAATCAAGAAATCCTGACGAACGGAGCGCTGCACTGAGGACGTTCGGTCTGTTGAAGGAAGCCGCATCCTTTTCCGAACTCGAAGCTGCAGTGAGCGATACGCAACCGTCCGTGCGTGCCGCCGCCGTCTCGGGCCTGGGCGATCTCGGCCAGGAAAAGGCCGGCTCCGTTCTGCTCAAGGCCTTGCATGATCCGATTCCAGTCGTTCGTGGTGCCGCCGTGACCAGCCTCGGCAAGCTGCACTATGCCGAGGCGGTGAACGATGTGAAACAGGCGTTGCATGATGGCAATCCGGGGGTCCGGGCGGATGCTGTGGCCGTGTTGCTCCAATTCGGTGAGCCCTACGCCACCGTTTCCGGGACCGTGCGTGAATTGACGGGAAATCAAGAGCCGACCATCAGGGCCCGAGTGGCGAGGTCGTTGGCCAAAGGTCAAGGCGAGTCGATCAAGGATGCCGTTGAGGACCTGCGTCTGCTGCTTCAGGATGTCCTCCCGCTCCCGCGGATGACCGCGGTCAGGGCGCTGGGCCATACCACAAGTCCCCAGGCTGCGGTGATCCTGAAGGAGGCCTTGCATGATCAGGATGATGGGGTACGAGCGACGGCGGCCGGCGCGCTGATCCGGGTGCTGGACGGGAAGGCTGGAACGGGCAAGGGTGATCCCGTCGAGGGGTAGGGGGAGTGCTTGACACCCCACCCGGCTTTGCAGTATACATGGCCGTTTCCAAAACCGCGCAGGACGGCCCGCCGAAACGGTTGAGACCCCCACACGGTTCGAGAAACATGGTTTAAGGCCATAGTCGTCAGTCAGTTTATCGCGATCCATTCACAAGGAGGCGGTGTCATGAAGAAGGGCGTATTGTTTGTGGTTGCTGTGGTGGCGGTGGCGTTTCTCGCCATGCCGCTCACCTCGTTTGCCGGCGGCACGATCACCGGGAAGGTGACGTATAGCGGCAAGCCGATCGACAAGGAGTTCCTGTTTGCCAAGTTCCCGAATCCGAAGTTCTGCCCGAAGAACCCCAATAAGGCGTTGGTTCAGGGCGAGAAGCGGATTTTGAAGTCCGTTGAAGTCGGTGCGGGTGGCGCGTTGAAGGGCGCGGTGGTCGCGGTGGCCGACATCGATGACCAGGCGTTCATCGACAGCTATAAGGGCACGGAAGTCGTGGCGGCGTTTTGCGAGTTCCAGCCGTACACCGGCGTCGTGGTGCCGATGAAGAGCTTCCGCGTGGAAAACACCGATTCGGACCCGGACGATCCCAAGTCCGTGAAGGGCGTGCTGCACAACCCGCATTCCTTCGAGGTGATGGGCTCCAGCTCCTCGACCGTGTTCAACATCGGTCTGGCGGAGAAGGGCTCGAAGCTCGACAAGCCGGCGACGATGCGGAAGGCGAAGAACGGTTCGTTTTTCCGTCTGCAGTGCGACCAGCATGAGTTCATGCAGTCGTTCTTCCTCCCGGTCACCAACAAGCACTTTGCGGTGGTGAAGGAGGACGGGACTTTCGAGATCGCCGATGTGCCGGCCGGCAAGCACAAGCTGGTGGTCTGGCATCCGGGTGACGGAAAAGGCCTGCGGACCGAAGTGGAAGTGGATGTGGCGGAAGGCGGCAAGGCGACGGTAGACGCCAAGCTCGGCAAGTAAGTTCCGCTGATTCATTCGCGTTTCCGGAAAGGGCAGCGGCGGGCAACCGTCGCTGCCCTTTCTGTTTTGTTCGTTCGCTCCGTCCGTTGCCTTTACGCTCCCGCTCTAGGTAAGATGCACGCATCGTATTGAGAAATCTGTAAAAGCCCTGTTTTTGAGGATGTCCGTGGCACGGGAACTCTCGCTCGCCGAAATTTTCCAGCTCGGCTATTACTGGGAAACGAAAATTCTCTTAACCGCCGTCAAGCTGGACCTGTTCTCCGCGATCGATGCCAAGCCGAAGACGGCCGTTGAGGTCGCGCAACGGATTGGCGCGGATGCGCGTACGCTGGAACTGCTCATGAATGCGCTGGTGGCGACTGGCGCGCTGACGAAAGACAACGACCGGTTTGCCAATACCTCGGTGGCACAGACCCATCTGGTGAAAACCTCGCCAAGCTATATCGGTCATCTCCTGATGCTGCACGATGCGGAATGGAACAACTGGGGCAAACTGGAAGAGACCGTGAAGACCGGACGCTCGCCGGTCACCCAGCATGTGTTTGAAACCGATCCTGAACTGGGAGCCAATGTTCTGTCCGTGCTGCACCGAATCGGCGAGCAGAGCGGGCCGGCGCTGGCCAAGCGGTTGGCGCTCGGAGGGGCCCAAACCATGCTGGATCTGGGCGGCGGCGCCGGTACCAATGCCATCGCGTTCTGCACGGTCTATCCCGATTTGAAGGCGACGGTATTCGATCTGCCGCAAACGTTGCGGGTGACGGAGCGGACCGTCAAACAAGCAGGCCTGGAGGATCGGATTGCGTTGAAGCCGGGCAATTTCAACAAGGATGCTCTCGGCGCGTCGTACGACATCGTGCTGATGTCGGACATCCTGCACTATCAGGATGACCGGATGAATGCCGCGGTGGTGAAGAAAGTGCACGCCCATGTGAATCTCGGCGGCCGGCTGGTGATCAAAGACCGGTTCCTGGATGCAACGGGAACAGGTCCGGCCTGGACAACGGCCTTCGCGGTGCACATTCTGGTGAATACGGAAAGGGGCCGGTGCTACCGGACTGCGGATGCGATGCGATGGATGACAGATGCAGGCTTTAAGGACGTGGCCGAGCTTGAGCAAACGGCTGTGGTGCAGGGTGTGAAGCCGGGTAGAAAGTAAAAAAACATGGCGGAGTTTCTGAAGCAATCCGGGTTTTTTGGCACGCATGCCACGATGGGGGCGGACCTCAGCCAGCTCATGGCGACCGTGTTTACGGCGCTGTTTGTGATCGGCTGGTTGCAGGCGCGTCAGCGGAAAGGCCACGCGCACCATTGGCTGATGCTGAGCGGGATGATCGCCATGCTGGCTTTTTTTACCAGCTACTACCTCTTCCGCTCGCTGGGAGTGCTGGCGTTTGAAGGCAAGGAAGGGTTCGGCGGGTCGCAGGAACTCTACGATCGCGTATTCATCCCGCTGCTGACGCTGCACATCTGTCTCGTCATCGTCGGCATTGTCATGGCAGTCTACATGATTGTCCTGGGATTCCGCACGCAGGCCATTGTCGAAGGCAAGCGCGTACTCCGTGACAGGCTGCTTCAGACGTCATGGGGGAAAGTCGGAAGAATTTTCGGCAGCATCACGGCGATCCTTGTCGGGCTGTTTCTCTGGCGCGTGCTGACGGCAGGTTTCTCGGTGCGCAAGCTCGAGGTCTACTTCGGGTTCATCATCCTGATCGGGATTGTCTTTGCTGTAGAGATGGCCATCCAGCGGATCTGGCCGAACGGCGAACGGCGGCACCGGACGCTGGGCCTGTTCACGATGATCGTGTATTGCGTGCTGTTCGTGACCGGCAGTCTCACATACACGATGCTGTACATCTTATATCCGGGCAAGATTGGTTGATGTGATGTTGACCTGCGGCTGCGGGCGCTGGATGCATACGGAAGGAATCGAAGAGCGGATGGGCGGCTCCACGCCGGCATGGTTCGTGCGGTTCGAATGTTGCGGCTGCCATTCGAAGTTTGGAACAGAGGCGCCGGTTGACGAAGCGGCGAAGCTGGTGGACCGGTTGATGTGGACCGATGAGGCCCGGCACGTGCTGGATCGCATGCCGCCCTATCTGGCGATGCTCGTCCGCCAGGAAGCCGAGGACTATCCGCGCTCGAAAGGCCAGAGGGTGGTCTCCTTTACCCTGCTGGCCCAGGCTCGAAACGGCGGGACTGTGGCGTGGGACTCTGATGCCGAGCGGAGGCTGGACAATGTGCCTGGTCCGGTACGCGCCATGGCGAAAATTGAACTGGAGCGGACGGCGCTGGAGCGGGGGCAGTCGAAAGTGACGGTCGCTTTGATGGAAGAAGTGAAAGCCAGGTATTTTGGCATGGCGGCTAAAAGCTGATTGTATGTTGCATCGGATGGCATTAAGGGTTCTCCCGTCCCTGGCGCTGGCAGTGACGGAGGAATCCGTGCGCAAGCGCAAACGGCTGGTGATGATTGCCCCCGGCCTCGTCGCGTTTGTTATCTATCGCTTGGCGAAGCAGGTCCTGCCGCTTTCAGATGCTGTCACGTTGCTGGCCGTAAGCGGTCTCGTGTCGGCCACGACGGCGTGCTGGGCCTATCAAAAGGGGCGCCAGGTGCCTTTTGCGCAGATCTGGAGAGAAGATGGTTGGCGGAGATTGGCATGGCTGGTTGGGTGGATCGGATTCGTGTATGGCGTGCAGTTATCCTTGATGGTGCTGGCATTGCTGAAAATTCTCGTCCACTACAATTTTCTCCAGCACCCGGACGGTCCGGCGATGATGGCGGTCATCATTGCCTGCACGTCTGTCGCGCGGGATGCGTTCGAGATCGGCCATGTCCGGTTGTTGCAGCGGCAAGGCGAGCCGGTTGTGACCTTTCCCGGCGGCGCAGGCTTCCGGGATGCCGTGATGGCCCAAACAGGGGAGATGGCCCGTTGGGTGCTGCTC